>JAWWAE010000081.1:0-9601 GCA_033721835.1 Halofilum sp. (in: g-proteobacteria)
CAGACCATCGCCACCGACTCCGGGATCACCGGATTGACCTTGCCCGGCATGATGCTCGAGCCGGGCTGCAGCGGCACCAGCGCGATCTCGCCGAGCCCGGCCAGCGGGCCGCTGTTCATCCAGCGCAGGTCGTTGGCGATCTTCATCAGGCTGGTCGCGATCACCTTCAACTGCCCGCTCATCTCGACCGCGGCGTCCTGGCTGCTCTGGCCCTCGAAGAAATTGTCCATGCTGGTGAACGGGACCCCGGTGATCGAGCGCAGTTCGTCCGCCACCTTGGGGCCGAAGCCCTCGTGCGCGTTGATGCCGGTACCGACCGCGGTACCGCCCAGCGTCAGCGCCTCCAGCCGCGGCAGACTCGCCCGCACGCGGTCGCTGCCGTGGCGCACCTGCGCCGCCCAGCCGCCGAGCTCCTGGCCCATGGTCACCGGCATCGCGTCCATCAGGTGGGTGCGGCCGGTCTTGACCTTGTCCTGCAGCTTCTTTGCGCGCTTCTCGAGCGTGTCTGCCAGGTGCTCCAGCGCCGGCAGCAGCTGCTCGTGGATCTCGAGGCAGGCACCGACGTGGATCGCGGTCGGGAACACGTCGTTGGAGCTCTGGCCCATGTTGACGTGGTCGTTCGGGTGCACGTCGCGACCGACGATCTCGCTCGCGACGTGCGCGATCACCTCGTTGGTGTTCATGTTGGTACTGGTGCCCGAACCGGTCTGGAACACGTCGATCGGGAAATGCCCGGTCAGCTCGCCGCCGGCGACCCGGTCGGCGGCCTTGCGGATCGCATCCGAGAGGTCCGGGTCCAGCAGGTCGAACTCGGTGTTGACCTGCGCGCAGGCCCGCTTGACCAGCGCGATCGCGCGGATGATCGGGAACGGCAGCGGCATGCCGCTGATCGGGAAGTTGTCGACCGCGCGCTGGGTCTGGGCGCCGTAGAGCGCGTCGGCCGGCACTTTCAGCTCGCCCATGCTGTCGCGTTCGCTGCGGTATCCGCTGTCGCTCATGCCCATGCCCCCTGTCACGCCCTGAACGGGCACCTATCATGGCCCGCGCCCTGCCGTGAGACAACCGCGCCGGTGTACAATGCGCGCCTTCCGCACGCCCGGGAGAAAACGGCATGGACCTCAGCGCGCTCACCGCGATCGGCCCGCTCGACGGCCGCTACGGTGACAAGGCCACCGAGCTGCGCCCGATCTTCAGCGAGTACGGTCTGATCCGCTGCCGGGTGCTGGTCGAGGTGCGCTGGCTGCAGGCCCTCGCCGCGGCCGGCATCATGCCGGAGCTGCCGCCCCTCTCCGCGGAGGCGAACGCCTTCCTCGACGCGCTGGTCGAGGAGTTCGGCGAGGCCGATGCGCGCCGGATCAAGGACATCGAGGCGCGCACCAACCACGACGTGAAGGCGGTCGAGTACTTCCTGCGCGAGCGCGTGGCCGAGCATGCCGAACTGGCCGACAAGCGCGAGTTCATCCACTTCGGCTGCACCTCCGAGGACATCAACAACCTTGCCTGGTCGCTGATGCTGGCCGCCGCGCGGCAGGAGGTCCTGCTCCCGTGGTGCGACCGCCTGATCGCCCGCCTGCGGGAGCTGGCCGAACAGTATGCCGGGCAGCCGATGCTCGCGCGCACCCACGGCCAGGCCGCGACCCCGACCACGCTGGGCAAGGAGTTCGCCAACGTAGCCGCGCGCCTGCGGCGCCAGCGTGCGCAGATCGCCGCGGTCGAACTGCTGGGCAAGATGAACGGCGCCACCGGCAACTACAACGCCCACTGCGTGGCGGTGCCCGAGGCCGACTGGCCGGCCCTGGCGGAGCGGTTCGTGAGCGGGCTCGGGCTCGGCTTCAACCCGCTGACCACGCAGATCGAACCGCACGACTGCATCGCCGAGCTGTTCGATGCGCTGGCGCGGATGCACGTAATCCTGATCGATCTCGCGCGCGACGTCTGGGGCTACATCAGCATCGGCTACTTCCGACAGAGGACCGTCGACGGCGAGGTCGGTTCGTCGACCATGCCGCACAAGGTCAACCCGATCGACTTCGAGAACGCCGAGGGCAATCTCGGCATGGCCAACGCCATCCTCGGCCACCTGGCCGCGAAGCTGCCGCTGTCGCGCTGGCAGCGCGACCTGACCGATTCGACCACGCTGCGCAATGCCGGCGTCGGCTGTGCCCACGGCCTGATCGCGTACAAGGCGCTGCTGAAGGGCCTCGACAAGCTGGAGGCGGACCCGCAGCGGATCGGCGACGATCTCGCCGCCAACTGGGCCGTGCTGGCGGAGCCGATCCAGACCGTGATGCGCCGCCACGGTATCGACGACCCCTACGAGACGCTGAAGGCACTGACCCGCGGCAGGCCGGTCGACCGCGACACCTTCCGCCGGCTGATCGAGGAGGTCGAGCTGCCCGAGTCCGCCCGCGAGCGCCTGCGCGCGTTGTCCCCCGACACCTACCTCGGCCTCGCGGCCGTGCTCGCCCGGCGCGATGGCTGACGGGGTGCAGGTACGGCCGGCGGACTGGGCGTGCGAGCAGGCGGCGATGACCTCGCTGCGCACGCGCGTGTTCGTCGACGAGCAGGGCGTCACCCCCGAGGAGGAGATCGACGGCCGCGACCCCGAGTGCCTGCACGTGGTGGCCGCGACCGGCGACGGCCACGTCATCGGCACCGGCCGCCTGCTGCCGGAGGGCCGCATCGGGCGCATGGCGGTCGACCGCGACTGGCGCGGCCGCGGCATCGGCCGGGCCCTGCTGGATGCGCTGGTCGCGCTGGCCCGGCAGCGGGGCTACAGCAGCGTCGAGCTGCACGCCCAGACCCACGCCATGGGCTTCTACGAGGCCGCGGGCTTCCGCGCCGAGGGCCCGGAGTTCGAGGACGCCCGTATTCCGCACCGCGTGATGCGGCGTAGACTCACGGACGAGGCAGTGGAGTAATCCGGTGTGAACGATTCCGCGCCCTTCAGCGCCAGCGACGATTATCGGCTCGGCGAGACGCCGGGCCAGCACCCGGTCGCGACCATCGCCGAGGCCCGCGACGCCGCACTGGCGCTGGCACGCCAGGCGCGCTTCGCACTGCGCATCTTCAGCCGCGACCTCGACGCGGCCCTCCTCTCGACCCGCGAGTTCCGCGACGCGGCCAGCGACCTCGCCCGCCGCGGTCGCCAGACCGAGGTCCGGATCCTGGTGCTCGATCCGAGCGCGGCGGTGCGCCGCCACCACGAGCTGATCGATCTGGCGCAGCACCTGAGCAGCCACGTCGGCGCGCGGCGGGTCGGCGACGACTGGCAGGACGAGATCTGCGCCTTCGTGCTCGCCGACGAGCAGGGACTGCTGTGGCGCCCCTACGGCGACCGCTACGAGGGCCACGTCGACTTCTCCGCCGGCCCGCGCGGCCGCGAGCTGCGCAAGTGGTTCGACGGCGTGTGGGAGGCGAGCGAGCCGGACCCGGAGTTCCGCCGGCTGGGGATCTGAGGCCGGCCGCCGGCGCCGGCGAGTAGCCGCAACCTCGAGCCGGCCCGCTCAGCGCACCGGGTTCTCCGGCCCGCGGCCGCGGTAGGCGTCGATGAAGGCCGCCGCCACCGCGGGCTCGAACGGGTCCAGCCGCAGGCGTTTCGTCCAGGCCGTGAGCACGATCGCCTCGCCGAGGTCCGCGGCCGGGACCACGACGATCCCCGACCACTGCCCGTCGTACAGCGACGCCCACGCGCGCAGCCGTTCCATCACGCCGGCGGCCGGCTGGTCGTAGTAGATCACGATGTTGCCGTGCTCGAGCGCATGCACGAGCTCGGCCCGCCGCTGTGCCTCGCCGTAGACACCGGGTTCCACCCAGGTCGGGCTGTGTGCACCCGAGGTCGGGAACCGGTCGCCGTAGCGGGGCGACCCGGACACGTGAGCGCGGCCGGCGGAGGGCTCGGTCGTCACCCGCGACTGCAGCGCGCCCCGGCCCTCGGTGGCCAGGGCGGCGAAGTCCTGCTCGCGGGCGTTCGACAACCACCAGATCGCGGCGACCACCCCCACGACCAGCAGGGCGCCGGCGGCCAGGTGGAGCCGGCGGCGGATCTTCGCCCGGCTCAGGGGCCGTCGGCCCGGCCCGGGCGTGCCGGCCGTGCGCGCGGCACTGCCCTTGCGGCCCTTGCCGCCCTTCCCCTTGCGTCGCTTTCGGCTCACGGCTTGTCGTCTCCTCGGCTGTCCGGCTGCGGCAGGGCCGCGCGACGCCCATTCGACCACAACGGCATGCGCGAGTGCGACGGCCCCCCGTGGCGACCGCCGGCAAAGCGGCCGGAAATCTCTTGACTCCGTAGTACAGTACGGAGTTCACACTGTCGCCCGTCGAACGGGAGGGCGAGAGCATGAACACCCCGGCTGAAACATCGAGGCTGACCATCGGCCGGCTCGCCCGCGCGGCCGAGGTCGGCGTCGAGACCATCCGCTTCTACGAGCGCGAGGGCCTGCTGCCGGAACCGGCACGCACGGCCAGCGGTTACCGGCAGTACCCGCCCGAGGCGGTGGCGCGGCTGGAGTTCGTCCGCCGCGCGAAGCAGCTCGGCTTCTCGCTGGCCGAGATCCGCGAGCTGCTGGCGCTGGACCGGCCGGACGGCGACCGGGCCCGGGTCAAGGCCATCGCCGACCACAAGCTGGCCGAGATCGACCAGCGCATCGAGCAGCTGCGGCGCATGCGCGCCGCGCTCGCGGAACTGGACCGGCAGTGCTCCGGGCACGGCCCGGTCGAGGGCTGCCCCATCATCGAGGCATTGAGCGGGAGAGACCACGGTGAGTAAGGAACACGATCAGCATGCGCACTGCGCGCATCACGAATCGCCGGCGCGCGACGCCGAAGCGGAGGCCACCCACGGCAACTGCTGCGGCCACCATGGTCACGGCGAGACCGCGGGACGGCCATCCGCCACCGGCGGCGGCTACATCTGTGCCTGCTGCCCCGGCGTGGAGTCGGACGAGCCCGGCCACTGCCCGCACTGCGGCATGGCGCTGCAGCGCGTGGGCGGCGCGCCGACCCGGATGCAGTACACCTGCCCCATGCACCCCGAGATCGTGCGCGACGAGCCCGGCGACTGCCCCATCTGCGGCATGGCGCTGGAGCCGATGACCGTCAGCGCCGACGAGGGCCCGAGCGAGGAGCTGGTCTCGATGACGCGGCGCTTCTGGGTCTCGGCGGCCCTGTCCCTGCCGCTGCTGGTGCTGGTCATGGGCGAGATGGCCGGGCTCGACTTCGGCGCCTGGATCGGCCACACGCTGACCGGCTGGCTGCAGCTGGTGCTGGCGACGCCGGTGGTGCTGTGGGCGGGTGCGCCGCTGCTGCAGCGCGGCTGGGCCTCGGTGGTCAACCGCCGGCTCAACATGTTCACCCTGATCGCGCTCGGCGTCGGCGCCGCGTATGTCTTCAGCCTGCTGGCGCTGATCGCGCCCGGGATCCTGCCGGCCGCGCTGCGCACCGGGGGCACGGTGCCGCTGTACTTCGAGGCCGCGGCCGTGATCACCACGCTGGTGCTGCTCGGCCAGGTGCTCGAGATCCGTGCGCGCGAGCGCACCTCGGGCGCGCTCAGGTCACTGCTGAACCTGGCCCCGCCGCAAGCGGTGCGCATCGACGACGACGGCAACGAGGAGACGGTGGCGCTGGAGCGGGTCGCCATTGGCGACCGGCTGCGGGTGAAGCCCGGCGGCAAGGTCCCGGTCGACGGCGTGATCCTCGAGGGCTCGAGCTCGGTCGACGAGTCGATGGTCACGGGCGAGTCGATCCCGGTGGAGAAGCACCCGGGCGACCGCGTCACCGGTGGCACGGTCAACCAGACCGGCGGCTTCGTCATGCGCGCCGACCATGTCGGCAGCGACACCCTGCTCTCGCGCATCGTCAACCTGGTCGCCCAGGCGCAGCGCTCGCGCGCCCCCGTTCAGGGCCTGGCCGACCGGGTCGCCGCCATCTTCGTGCCGGTGGTCATCGCCATCGCCGTGGTGGCTTTCGCGGTCTGGGCCGCGGTCGGGCCCGCGCCGGCCTTCAACTACGCCTTCGTGGTCGCCATCTCGGTGCTGATCATCGCCTGCCCCTGCGCGGTCGGGCTGGCCACGCCGATGTCGGTCATGGTCGGCGTCGGCCGCGGCGCCCAGGCCGGCGTGCTGTTCCGTGACGCCGCCGCGCTGCAGACGCTGGAGAACGTCGATACGCTGGTCTGCGACAAGACCGGCACCCTGACCGAGGGCCGGCCGCAACTGGTCACGGTCGAGGCCGCGGACGGCGCCTCGGAGGAAGAGCTGCTGCGCGCCGCGGCCGGGGTCGAGCGCGCGAGCGAGCACCCGCTGGCGGCGGCGATCGTCGCCGGGGCGCGCGAGCGCGGCGTCGAGGCGCCTGCCGCCGAGGCCTTCACCTCGACCACCGGCCAGGGCGTGCAGGCGCGGGTTGACGGCCGCACGGTCCGGGTCGGCAACCGCGCCCTGCTCGACGGCGCCGGCGTCGACGCGGCCGCGCTCGACGAGCGCGCCGACGCGCTGCGCGGCGAGGGCCAGACGGTGGTGCTGGTCGCGATCGACGACCGCGCGGCGGGCCTGCTCGGGGTCGCCGACCCGGTCAAGGAAACCACGGTGGAGGCACTGGAGCAGTTGCACGGCGCAGGTGTGCGCGTGGTCATGTGCACCGGCGACAATGCCGTCACCGCGGAGGCGGTCGCGCGCCGGCTCGGCATCGACGAGGTTCGCTCTGGCGTCTCGCCGGAGGACAAGCACGAGCTGGTGCGCGAGCTGCAGTCGCAGGGACGCAAGGTGGCGATGGCCGGCGACGGCGTCAACGACGCGCCTGCGCTGGCCGCGGCCGACGTCGGCATCGCCATGGGAACCGGCACCGACGTGGCCCTGGAGAGCGCGCCGGTCACGCTGGTCAAGGGCGACCTGCGCGGCATCAGCAAGGCGCGGCTCCTGTCCCGGCGCACCATGCGCAACATCCGCCAGAACCTGTTCTTCGCCTTCGTCTACAACGCCGCCGGCATCCCGGTCGCGGCCGGCGTGCTCTACCCGCTGATCGGCATGCTGCTGTCGCCGATGATCGCGGCCGCGGCGATGAGCGCCAGCTCGGTGTGCGTGATCACCAACGCGCTGCGGCTGCGGCGGGTGGAGCTGTAGCGGGTCCGATCCTCCGGCTAGGCGTCACGAGCTGCGGGGGCCAACCACCGGCCGGTTCGTCACCATGAGCACGGCGATCGTCGCCGGTGCCGGAGCCCGTCCGGCTGGCCGGGCCATCGGCTTGACAGTGCCCCCGGCGTGATTTCAATATTTCAACGATGATTGAATCGCGTGCAGCCGAACAACTCGCCGCCCTGGGCCATCCGGCCCGACTGCGGGTCCTGCGGACCCTGATGGCCGCGGGCCCAAACGGCACGCGGGCGGGCGACCTGGCCCGATCCGCGGAGCTGGCGGCCAACGCCACCAGCTTCCACCTGAACCGGCTGCGGCTCGCCGGTCTCGCGCATCGCCGGCGCACCGGCCGCGAGGTGCGTTACAGCGCCGACTTTCCCGCCGTGCAGGTACTGCTCGATTTCCTCGGTGACGCCTGCTGTGCCGGTGTCGACGAATCCTGTGGGCCGATCTGCGGGAGCAGCCCTCCTGTCTCTGCCGAGGACAAAGCGGAGGCGAACCGATGACGACCGAACCCCGAATTCTGGCCCGCGGCGTCGGCCTTGGCCTGGTGAACGGCATCCTGCTCTCGCTGATCATGGTGCCGGCCTTTCTGGCGGGCATCCCACCGATGCCCGAGCCACCGAGCCTGGCGTTCGCGCAAACCGTCTTGCAGCGGCCGCTGCCACTGCCGGTCGGGCTGCTGTTCCACCTGGCCTACGTCACCTTCTGGTCGGTGGTCTGGGTGGCCTGCGACTACCCGCGGTTGCGCTTCGCGACGGCGCTGACACTGGGCCTTGCGCTCTGGGTCGTGGCGCTGTCCGTGTTCTTCCCGATCAACGGTTGGGGCTTCCTCGGCCTCGCCGTGAGCCCGAAGCTGATCCCGGCGGCACTGGTGCCGCATCTGTTGTTTGTCGTGTTCCTGTGGGGTCTCGGCAAGCTTTTCTTCCGCCGGCAAAGCGCGTAAGCGAGAGGGATCGTTCGCGACCATACCCGCGCCCGCGGCGCCAATCACGCGCCCGGGTCTGCGGCGACGGGGGTTGACCATGCCGGAAGCCCTGAGCGTGTACGCGCAGACGTTCACGCGCGGTATATCGCAACTGTCCTGCTGCGCCGGCTGACGACCCGTGGCGGCTGCCCTGCTCTGCCCGATGACTGCCGCGGCGATGAGCGCCAGCTCGGTGTGCGTGATCACCAACGCGCTGCGGCTGCGGCGGGTCGCGCTGTAGGCGCCGCCGGCCGGCTGCTATGCTGGCCCGGTCCACGAGTGCCGGGCCGGCCCCGCCTGCCCGCAAGGGGGTGCGCGCATGTCCGGATCGCTGGCCGTCACCTCGCCGTACGACGGCGCCGTCCTCGGCGAGGTCCCGACCGCGGACGCCGGCGCGATCGAGCAGGCGCTCGCCACCGCCTGGGGACGCTTCCGCGACCGCGACCAGTGGCTGCCGCTGCCCGAGCGGGTGGCGGTGCTGCAGCGCGCGGCAGCACTCATGGCCGAACGTCATGGCGAACTCGCGCTGCAGGCCGCGCGCGAGGGCGGCAAGCCGCTGAAGGACTCGGAGGTGGAGGCGAGCCGCGCGATCGACGGCCTGCACCTCGCCGTCGAGACCATCCGCACGGAGGCCGGCGAGGTCGTGCCGGTGGACGGTACCCCCGCCGGCGCGCACCGCCTCGCCTTCACCCACCGCGAGCCGATCGGGGTGGTGGTCGCGGTCAGCGCCTTCAACCACCCGCTGAACCTGATCGTGCACCAGGTCGCGGCCGCGGTCGCGGCCGGCTGCCCGGTGATCGTGAAGCCGGCCGACGACACGCCGTTGTCGTGCCGGGCCTTCGTCGAAATCCTGCACGAGGCCGGGCTGCCACCGGAGCTGTGCCAGTTCGTGCTGCCCGCCGACCTGGCGCTGGCCGAACGCCTCGTCACCGACCCCCGGGTGGGATTCTTCAGCTTCATCGGCAGCGCCAGGGTGGGCTGGATGCTGCGCTCCAAGCTGGCGCCCGGCTGCCGCTGCGCGCTCGAGCACGGCGGCGCGGCGCCGCTGGTGCTGGCCGCCGACGCCGATCTCGAGCGGGCCGTGCCGACGATCGCCAAGGGCGGCTTCTACCATGCCGGCCAGGTCTGCGTGTCGGTGCAGCGCGTGTTCGCCGAGCGCAGCGTGGCCCGCAGGTTCGCCGAGCGGCTCGCCGCGGCCGCCACCGCGCTCGAGGTGGGCGATCCCGCGGCGGCCGCGACCGAGGTCGGCCCGCTGATCCGCGCGCGCG
Source organism: Halofilum sp. (in: g-proteobacteria) (assembly GCA_033721835.1). Classification (GTDB taxonomy): domain Bacteria; phylum Pseudomonadota; class Gammaproteobacteria; order XJ16; family Halofilaceae; genus Halofilum. Next base: position 9,360 of record JAWWAE010000081.1, read on the forward strand.
AGGTCGACCGCGTGGCCGAGTGGGTCGCGGAGGCGGTGGCCGGCGGGGCGGAGGTGCTGTGCGGCGGCGAACGCCTGGACCACAACTGCTACGCCCCCACAGTGCTGTTCGAGCCACCGGCCGACGCCCGCGTCTCGCGCGAGGAGATCTTCGGCCCGGTGGTGTGCGTGTACGCGTACGACACCCTGGACGACGCCCTCGAGCGGGCCAACGACCTGCCCTGGGCGTTCCAGGCCGCGGTC
>JAWWAE010000082.1:0-9576 GCA_033721835.1 Halofilum sp. (in: g-proteobacteria)
GCCAGCAGCGGCCCGGTGAGTGCGCCGCGGCCCGGGCCGATCTCGACCAGCCGTTCGCCGGGTCGCGGCGCGACCGCGGCCACGATGCGCTCGATCACCTGCCGGTCGTGCAGGAAGTGCTGGCCGAAGCGCTTGCGGACGGGTGGGGTCATGCAGTCGTTCGCCGGTTGCCGGAGCGAGTCAGTGCGGATGGGTCGTCTGGGAACCACCGAAGACACCGAAGGACACCGAAAACACCGAGAAAGACGGGGGTCCGCGTGAAACGCGGCCGTGCCCGGAGCCGTTTTGCCCGCGATCCGACTCTGGTGTTCGACGTACCGGCGCAACAGCCGCCAGGGCGGCTCCCCAAGCCCCCCTTTTCGTTGTTCTTTCGGTGTTTTCGGTGGTCCCGATCGATGTCGGATCCGACGGCAGGTACTGCCTGACTGGCCACGGCCGTCATGGGCTGACCATCCAGCGGGCCAGCTCGAAGGCCTCGAGCAGGCTGCCGGGATCGGCGCGGCCGCTGCCGGCCAGGTCCAGCGCCGTGCCGTGGTCGACCGAGGTGCGCACGAAGGGCAGGCCGAGCGTGACGTTGACCGCACGGCCGAAGCCGACGTGCTTGAGCACCGGCAGGCCCTGGTCGTGGTACATCGCGAGTACCGCGTCGGTCGCCGCCAGCCGCCCGGGCGTGAACGCCGTGTCCGCCGGCAGCGGGCCGCGCAGCTCCAGACCCCGCGCACGCAGGCGCTCCAGCGTCGGCTCGATCACGGCGCGTTCCTCGCCACCGAGGTGGCCGCCCTCGCCGGCGTGCGGGTTCAGGCCGAGCACGTCGATCCGCGGTCGCGTCAGCCCGAAGCGCTCGCGCAGGCCGTGCTCGAGCACGCTCGCCGCGTGCTCGATCCGCGCCGGCGTGATCGCATCGGGGACCGCGCGCAGCGGGAGGTGAGTGGTGACCAGCGCCACCCGCAGCGTGCCGGCCACCAGCAGCATTACCGGCCGGCCGCCACTGCGCTCGCCGAGGAACTCGGTGTGACCGCTGAAGGCGGTGCCGGCGTCGTTGATCACGCCCTTGTGCACCGGCGCGGTGACCAGCGCGTCGAAGTCGCCGGCGAGGCAACCGTCGGTGGCGCGGGCCAGGGTCTCCAGCACGTGCTCGGCGTTGGCGGGATCGAGCCGGCCGGGCGTTACCGGCCGGGCCAGCGGCAGGTCGAGCAGCGCGATCTCGCCGGCGGCCTGGGCGCGGGGCGGGGCCGCGGCGTCGAAGGGGTAGGGGTGCAGCGCGAGGCGGAGCTGCCGGGCGCGTGCGGCGAGCAGCTCGCCGTTGCCCACCAGCACCCGCTCGGCGCCGGGGCTGGTGCGCGCGGCCAGCATCGCCACCAGCTCGGGGCCGATGCCCGCCGGCTCGCCGGCGGTGATCGCGATGCGCGGGCAGGGCGCCACCACCCGCGGCTACTCCTGCCGCAGGCGGACGTCGATGTAGGATTCCTCGCGCCGCTCCCGCAGCCAGCGCCGCGTCTCCTCCTCGACCTCGCGCTGGTACAGGGTCTGCCGGGCCTGTGCACGCCGGTAGCGCTCGACGTCGGTGCGCTCGCGCTCGTCGAGCACCTGCACCAGGTGCCAGCCGAAGGGCGTGCGGAAGGGCTCGCTGAGCTGGCCGGGCTCGAGGCCCTCGACCACCTCCTGAAAGGCCGGGGTCATCTCGCCCGGGCCGAACCAGCCGAGGTCGCCCCCCTGCGAGGCCGTGCCCTCGTCCTCGGAATGGCGCCGGGCGAGCTGCCCGAACGAGGCGCCGTCCTCGATCCGGCGCCGCAGCTCGGCCAGTTCCCGCCGCGGCCGGTCGGAATCGCTGGTGTCGCGCAGCAGGATGTGGCGCGCCCGGTGCTCGGTGATCGTCTGCGGCGCGCCGCCACGGCGGTCGACCAGCTTCAGGACGTGAAAGCCGTTGGGGCTGCGCAGCGGCTCGGAGACCTCGCCCGGCGTCATCGACTCCAGCGCCTCCACGAACAGGCCCGGCAGCTGGCCCGCCTCGCGCCAGCCGAGGTCGCCGCCGGACAGGGCCTCCGGTCCCGCGGACTCGCGCGCGGCGACGGTGGCGAAGTCGGCGCCGCCCCGCAGGTCCTCGACCAGTGCCCGGGCCCGCTCGCGCGTCTGCGCGAGCTCGGCCTCGGACGCGGACTCCGGCACCCGCAGCAGGATGTGGCGCACGTCGTAGGCGACGTCCCGGTTGCGGCTGCGGTCGAGCCGCGACAGGAAGTCGTCGATCTCCTGCTCGGCCACCGTGACCTGGCTGGCGATCACCCGCTGGCGCAGCCGCGACAGCAGCAGCTGCGTGCGCACGTCCTCGCGCAGGCGGGCGAAGTCCAGGTCGTTCTCCGCCGCCCGCTGGCGCAGGCCGGCGAGATCGGTGCCGCGGTCGGCGGCCATGTTGCGCAGGGCATTGTTGACCGCCTCGTCGTCGACCTCGATCCCGCGCTGCCGCGCATGCTGGATCTGGATCTCCTCGAGGATCATCTCGTCGAGCAGACGCTCGCGCAGCACGTCCGGGGGCGGGGGATCCTCACCCGCCCGCCGCATGCGGCTGCGGACCAGCTCGCTTTGTTCGTCGAGCTCGCTCTCGAGGATCACGCTGTCGTTGACGACGGCGACGATGCGCTCCAGCGGCTCACGCGTGGTGCCGTCCGTCGCCGCGGCAACGACGCATGGGGCCAGCAGGGCGCAGAGCCCGGCCAGGGCGGAATGCACGAATCTCATGGATAGGTCTGGTCGCTGGGATCGCGGTAGCCAAGGATAGCATTTTCGAATACCGAGCCGGCCTCGTCGCCGACCCCGCCGAGCCCCTTCAGCACCAGTTCGAAGTAGATGGCCTGGTCGTTCTCCACCCCCGTGTCGGTCTCGTCGATGAACTCGCGGGCGACGGTACGGAAGCGCCAGCAGCAATCCTCGTATTCGAAGCCGAGCAGGTTCTCGATGTTGCGCTCCTCGAGCAGCGAATAGTTGCTGCGGGCCATCAGTGTCCAGCGCGGCGAGACCGGCCAGGCGAACGAGGCATCGACCTGCTCGCGCTGGTCGCGCTGGAAGCGGTAACTGAGGTTGGCAATGCCGCCGCCGCGTCCGCGAAAGGCAACGCGGCTGTCGTGACGCTCGGTGCGCTCGGTGTCCGGGTCCCATTGTGCCGTTGCCGAGGCGCGCCAGTAGTCGTTCGGTCGAACCGCGATCTCGGCCACGACGTCGGACAGGTCCTCGGTCTCGGTCGTGCCGCCGGGCAGCGTCACCACGCGATCGTCGAAGTGGTGGATCACGCCGATGCTCCCGCGCAGCACTTCGCTGCCGAGCTCGCGGTCGAACAGGCGGCTGGTCAGGGCCAGCGACAGCCGGTTGGCGTCGCCGACGCGGTCGCCACCGGTGAAGCGGCGCTCGCGGAACAGCTGGCTGAAGCTGAAGCTGAACTCGCTGGTGTCGAACACCGGGATTGCGTCCTGCTCCTCGTCGGGGATGTAGACGTAGAACGCGCGCGGTTCGAGCGTCTGGCGGTAGTCGCTGCCCGGGCGCTCGAACACCAGGCCGCTGTCGAGCGAGAAGATCGGCAGCGAGCGCTCGATGCGCTCGTCGCCGGTCGAGCTGACGCGGTCGATCTCGTAGGCGGTGTAGTCCCAGGCCAGCCGCGGGCGCAGGAACCAGCCGGGGGTCTCGAACTCGCGGCCGATCGCCGGCACCAGGCGGAAGCGCGTGGCGGTATCGCCCGCGTCGCGGTCGAAGCGAACCAGCTCGCTGTCGAGGTCGGCCGACAGCGCCGGCCAGCGGCCGTCCCAGCGATGGGTGATCTGCGGCAGCTGCCTGTACGGGCGGTTGAGGGGGGCGATGGTCTCGTCGAGCGTGTCGAAGCTCTGCAGTCGGAACCGCGAGCGTCCGTAGCCGCTGTTCCAGAACAGGTCGGCGCGGCTCTGCAGGTGGGTGCGGCTGGCGATGGCGAGCGGGTTGCCGAGGTCCTCGAAGTACTCGTCGTCGGAGACGCCGGCGAGGTCGACGTCGGTGCGCAGGCCGTGGTCGTAGCGGCCGTGCTGCTGCAGCTGGGCCAGGCTGCGGTCGTCGCCGAAGACCTCGTCGTCCGGCAGGTGGTGCAGGTCCAGCTGCCAGAAACCCAGCGGGCCGAGCCAGCGGGTCTCGGTCTGCAGCTGGACGCCGCGGCGCGAGAGCGATCGCGGCGTCAGCGTCGCGTCGTAGTTGGGCGCGATGTTCCAGTACCAGGGCACGGCGATCTCGGTGCCCGAGTCGCTGGAGCTACCGATGCGCGGGGCGAGGAACCCGGTCAGGCGCTCGTCGCCGAGCGGGAAGCGGAACCAGGGCACGTACAGCAGCGGCACGCCCTGGAACCAGAGCGACGCATGGCGTGCCGTGCCCTGGCGGTTGTTCGGGTTGAGCCGGATCTCCGAGGCGGCGAGCACCCACGCCTCGTCCTCGGGTGGGCAGGTGGTCCAGTCGGCGTCGGTCAGCGTGGCGATGCCGGCCTCGTCGCGCGACACGTGACCGGCGTCGCCCTGGCCGTGGAGATCCGGGTACAGCAGGTGCGGCCGCTCGATGCTGAAGGTGCCGGCATCCAGGTCGATGTCACCTTCGGGGCTGAAGATGGCGTATTCATCGGTGCGCAGGAAGACGTCGCCGCGGGCCCGGGCGACGCGCTCGACGCGATTGATCTCGATGCGGTCGGCGCCGATCCAGCGGGTGCCCTGGCGCAGCTCGACGTTGCCGGTGAGCACATGGGTGTCGCCCTCGGAGGTCACCTGGTCGGCAAGCGCGTCGCTGGCGCCGGAGTCCGGTTCCGCCGCAAGACGGGTCTGCGGGAGCGGCCGCTGCGGCGGGCACAGGTCCCACTCGTCCGCGTGCGCCTGTGCGCCGACAAGAAACGGCAGCAGCAGTGCGGCGCTGACGCGCGCGCATCGGGGGGCCCGGGCTGGTCTTGGCGGTGACGCGTTCGGCGGCAAGCGGGGTGTCCGGTCGCGGGCACTCGCGCCGCAGCATACACGACGCCGCTGCGGCGCAAGAGCGCCGGCGCCGGCTGGGCGCGGATTGCCCAGGTAGCTATAATGCCGGCCTTTGCGCGCGCGACACGATACAAGGGCGACACCCATGGACATACATCGGATCGACATCGGCAAGAACAGCCCCGACGAGGTCAATGCGATCATCGAGGTGCCGGCCTACGGGGCGGCAGTGAAGTACGAGATGGACAAGGACAGCGGCGCGCTGACGGTCGATCGCTTCCTCGGTACCGCCATGCACTACCCCTGCAACTACGGCTTCATCCCGCACACGCTCGGCGAGGACGGTGATCCGCTGGACATCCTGGTGATCACGCACAGCCCATTGATGTCGGGTGTGGTCATCCCCTGCCGGCCGGTGGGCATGCTGGAGATGGAGGACGAGTCGGGCGGCGATGCCAAGGTGCTGGCCGTGCCTGCCGACAAGCTGACCCCGCTGTATCATGGGGTGCGGGAACACAGCGACCTGCCCGAGGCCATCCTTGGCGAGATCGCCCATTTCTTCGAGCAGTACAAGGCGCTGGAGAAGGGCAAGTGGGCGCGGGTCGACCAGTGGCGCAGCGCCGACGACGCGCGCGCCGAGATCGCCGCCAGCGTGAAGCGGCACGACGAGGCCGGCGCCTGAGCCCGCGCGGCGCCGGGGGGCGCGGAGACCAGGCCCTGATCCGAGGTTGTCATTGATGGCCGGACCCGACCGGCTGCGAAATCACGAGCACGAGGCGTACCTGTTCCGCCGGCGGGCGGCCGTGGCCGCAATCGGCGTTGCGCTGCTCGTGGCGCTGCTGGCGGGCCGGCTGGTCCACCTGCAGTACCTCAGCTACGACCACTTCAGCACCCTGTCGAACGACAACCGCGTGCGGCTGCAGGCGGTCGCCCCCACGCGCGGGCTGATCCGCGACCGCGACGGCCGCGTGCTGGCCGAGAACCTCCCGAGCTTCAGCCTGCAACTGGTGCCGGAGCGGGTGGAGGACCTCGACACCACGCTCTCGGGGCTGCGCTCGCTGGTCGCATTCGACGCCCAGGACGTCGAGCGCCTGCGCCGCGACTGGGCCCGGGCGCGGCCGTTCGAGAGCGTGCCGCTGCGGTTCCGCCTCACGCGCGAGGAGGTCGCCCGGGTCTCGGTCAATCGCCACCGCTTTCCCGGCGTCGACATCGTCGCCGGCCTGACCCGCAGCTATCCGCACGGTCCGCTGGCCGTGCACGCGCTGGGCTATGTCGGCCGCATCGACGAGGACGATCTGGAGCGGCTGAACGAGGCCGAGTACCGGGCGACCACCCACGCCGGCAAGCTCGGCGTCGAGTACCAGTACGAATCGCTGCTGCACGGCGACCCCGGTGTGCGGCGGGTCGAGGTCAACGCCCAGGGGCGCGTGCTGCGGGTGCTGGAGGAGCGCCCACCGGTGCCCGGCCGCGACATCCGCCTGAGCCTCGATCTCGAGCTGCAGCGGCTGGCCGAGGAGCTGCTCGGCGAGCGCGACGGCGCGGCGGTGGTGCTCGACCCGCGCGACGGCCAGGTGCTGGCGCTGGCGAGCACGCCGACCTTCGACCCGAATGCCTTCGTCAACGGCATCGCGCGGGCCCCCTATGCCGCGCTGCGCGACTCGCCGCACCGGCCGCTGTTCAACCGGGCCATCCGTGGCCAGTACCCGCCCGGCTCGACCATCAAGCCGATCATTGCGCTCAACGGCCTGGAGGAGGACGCGCGCGACCGCGACGAGGTCCTGACCTGTCGCGGCTATTACCGGCTCGAGGGCCGCGGCCGGCGCTTCCGCGACTGGAAGGTGCACGGCGAGGTGGACCTGGCCGACTCGATCATCGAGTCCTGTGACGTCATGTACTACGACCTGGCGCTGCGCCTCGGGATGGGCACCATGGCGCAGTTCCTGCGGCGATTCGGGTTCGGCTCCGAGACCGGGATCGACCTGCCCGGCGAGCGCGACGGGCTGGTGCCGGATGCCGAGTGGAAGCGGCAGGCGCGCGGCGAGCCCTGGTACACCGGCGAGACCGTGATCCACGGCATCGGCCAGGGCTACCTGCAGACCACGCCGGTCCAGCTGGCCGGGGCCGCGGCGATGATCGCCAACCGCGGGCGCCCGGTGCGGCCGCGGCTGCTCCTGGGCACGGACACGGAGGCAGGGCCTGCAGCGGCGGCGGCGACCGTCGAGCCGCTCGAGCTGTCGCACACGCCCGACTGGGAGTACGTGATCGACGCCATGGTCGGGGTGACCCAGGGCGAGAAGGGCACGGCGCGCGCGATCGGCTGGCGCAGCCCGCACACCATCGCCGGCAAGACCGGCACCGCGCAGGTGTTCTCGCTGGCGCAGGACGAGGAGTACGACGAGGAGACCATCGCCGACGAGCTGCGCGACCACGCGCTGTTCATCGCCTTCGCGCCGGCGGCCGAGCCGCGGGTGGCGACGGCGGTGGTGGTCGAGCACGGCGGCAGCGGCTCCGCCGCCGCGGCGCCGATCGCGCAGCAGCTGATCGATGCCTGGCTGGGGCCGCCGCCGGAGGAGACCGGGGAGACCGCCGATGGCTGAGCAGGCCCGCCTGGTCGGCAACGCCGGCGAGGACCAGTCCTCGCTGTCGCGCCTGCTGCTGGCGCTGCGGCTCGACCCGCCGCTGGTGATCGCCATCGTCGCCCTCTGCGCCATCGGGCTGTTCGTCCTCTACAGCGCCGGCGGCCAGTCGCTCGACCGCGTCATCCAGCAGGGCGTGCGCCTGACCATCGGCTTCGGGGCGATGCTGTTCGCCGCCCAGATCCCGCCACGCAACCTGCGCCTGTGGGCGCCGTGGCTGTTCGCGGGCGGTCTCGGGCTGCTGCTGTGGGTGCTGCTCGCCGGCACCGTCGGTGGCGGGGCGCAGCGCTGGATCAGCCTCGGCTTCGTCCGCTTCCAGCCGTCGGAGGCGATGAAGATCATCGTGCCGATGATGGTTGCCTGGTATCTCGGCGAGCGCGCGCTGCCGCCGACCCCGTGGCGGGTGCTGGTCGCGCTGGTGCTGGTGGCGATCCCCGGCGTGATGATCGCCCGCCAGCCCGATCTAGGCACCGCGCTGCTGGTGATGGCCGCCGGGCTGCTGGTGGTGTTCCTGGCCGGCCTGCGCTGGCGCCTGATCGCGTTCCTGGGGGTGCTCGGTGCGGCCTCGATCCCGCTGCTGTGGCACTACATGCACGACTACCAGCGGCGCCGGGTGCTGACCCTGCTGGACCCGGAGAGCGATCCGCTCGGGGCCGGCTACCACATCATCCAGTCGAAGATCGCGGTCGGATCCGGCGGTCTCTACGGCAAGGGCTGGCTCAACGGCACCCAGTCGCATCTCGATTTCATCCCCGAGCGCTCGACCGACTTCATCTTCGCCGTGTTCGGCGAGGAGTTCGGACTGTTCGGTGCCGTCGGCCTGCTCGGACTCTACGCGTTCATCACCGGTCGCGCCCTGTACCTGGCGAGCCAGGCCCAGGACACCTTCGGCCGGTTGCTGGCCGGCAGCCTGGCGCTGACGTTCTTCGTCTACCTGTTCGTCAACGTCGGCATGGTCACCGGGCTGTTGCCCGTCGTCGGCGTACCGTTGCCGCTGGTCAGCTACGGTGGCACCTCGGTCGTCACATTGCTCGGCGCGTTCGGCATAATCATGTCCATTCGATCCCACAAGCGGCTGCTCGCTACATGAATCTTCGCTGGTCGATCGCCCTGTTGCTGCTGTTGCCGTTGTCCGCCTGCGCCTCGTACCTGAACCAGGACGGCGTGCGCGGGTTCATCGAGGAGGTGTCGGAGCGCGAGGGCTTCAATGCCGCCGAGCTGCGCGGGCTGTTCGAGAACATCGAGCGCCAGGACGCGGCGCTGGAGGCGATCGCGCGGCCGGCCGAGGGCCTGCCCTGGCATCGGTATCGCCCGATCTTCGTGACCGAGCTGCGGGCCGAGGCCGGCGTCGAGTTCCTGCGCACGCATCGCGATCTGCTGGAGCGGGCACAGGCGCGCTACGGCGTGCCGCCGGAGATCATCACCGCGATCCTCGGCGTCGAGACCTATTACGGCCGCCACGAGGGTGGCTACCCGGTGCTGGACACGCTCGCCACGCTGGCCTTCGAGTACCCGCCGCGCGCGGCATTCTTCCGCAGCGAGCTCGAGCACTTCCTGCTGCTCGCGCGCGAGGAGCGGGTCGATCCCCGCACCGCCCGCGGCTCCTATGCCGGCGCCATGGGCATGCCGCAGTTCATCTCCAGCAGCTACCGCGAGTATGCGATCGATTTCGACGAGGACGGCCAGCGCGACCTGTGGCGCAGCCAGGCGGACGTGATCGGCAGTGTCGCTGCCTACCTGGCCCGCCATGGCTGGCAGCGCGAGCAGCCGATCGTGCAGCGCCTGTATCCGCCGGACGACCGCTACCGCGCGTTGCTCGACCGCGGTCTCAAGCCGCGGGTGGATGCGGCGGAGCTGCGCGCGGCCGGGCTCTCCCTCGAGCCCGAACTGGGTCCGGACGAGCGGGTGGCGCTGTTCGAGCTCGAGGGCGAGGCGGGGCCCGAGGTGTGGGCCGGGCGCCGCAACTTCTACGCCATCAC
>JAWWAE010000083.1:0-9551 GCA_033721835.1 Halofilum sp. (in: g-proteobacteria)
ACTTCGTGGTCCCGGTGCCGCCGCAGGTCGACCCCGCCGATTACGAGGCGGTCGTCATCTGGTGCGAGTCGTTCAGCCAGTTCATCACGGCCGCACGGTATCGATAATCCGCAACCGCGAAACCGGTCCCGACTGGCCCGGACCGGCCGGCGCCGGCGCTCCACCGCACGCGGTCATGCCGCCACCGGCCCGGCGCAGCGGATTTCGGCTCGGCGAGCGCCTGGTGCACAATGGTCGACCCTGATTCCACCCTGTACCGACGATGACCTCGTCCTCACAAAACCCGCGCCTCGTGCGCGTCGCCGCGAGCGACCTCGTCCACGGCCTCTACGTCGCCGAGCTCGACCGTCCCTGGGCCGAGGTTCCGGTCATGTTCCAGGGATTCGTGATCGGCGACGACGAGGAACTCCAGATCCTGCAGCGGCACTGCAAATACGTGTTCGTGGACCCGGGCCGCTCGCGCGAGGACGCGGCACGCTCGCTGGAGGCGGCGGACGCCGAGGCGGAACCGGAACCAGAACCGTCCGGGCGACGCGAAGGAGATGGCGAGTCGAGCGAGAGCTTCGCCGATGCACGGCTTCCGGACAAGGATGCATTCCGCGAATCCCTCACCGAGGCCAAGGAGCATCGGAACGCGGCCGCGGACTTCCTCGACGAGGCGCTGCGCGGCGTCCAGGCCGGCGAGAGCCTGGATGCCGAAGGCACGCGCGAGACCGTCAGCGAACTCGCGGCGGCGGTCGCGCGCAACACCACGGCGTCGTTGTGGCTGACGAACCTGCGCGAGCGCGACGAGTACACCACCCGGCACGCGATCAACGTCTGCGTGCTGATGCTGGCGTTCGGGGTGCATTACGGCTTCGATCGGACCGAGCTCGAGCGGCTCGCGATGGGTGCCCTGCTGATGGACGTGGGCATGACGCGGATGCCGCAGGAGCTCGTGAACCGTCCGGGGCCGCTCACCGCGAGCGGCTGGGCAATGATGAAGGGCCATACGCTGGCGGGGGTGGAGATCGTCAAGGCTGCCGGCTACGTACCGCGCGAGACGCTGGAGATCATCGAGTTGCACCACGAGCGGCTGGACGGCAGCGGCTACCCGCACGGGTTGCAGGGGAGCCAGATCCCGATGCACGCGCGCCTCGCCGGCCTGTTCGATACCTACGACGAGATGACCCGGCCGCGGGTCTCCCAGGACGCCATGCCTCCCGACCGTGTCCTGCAGCAACTGCACAACGAGGCGGAGCAGACGTTCGGACTGGCGCTGGTGCAGCAGTTCATCCGCTGCGTCGGCGTGTACCCGGCGGGCAGCCTGGTCGAACTCGACAATGGCGCCGCCGCCGCGGTGCTGGGCTCGCGACCCGATGCGCGCTCGCGCCCGATCGTGCTGCTGGTGCGCACACCCGACGGGGAGACGTACGACAAGCGCGTCCTGCTGAACCTCGCCGCCGATCCCGAGGCGACCGGCCCGGCGGCACGATCCGTGCGCCGCGTGCTCGATCCCGTGGCCGAGGGCATCGACGTGGCCAGCATCGTCGCGTTCGAGTTCGGCCTGGGTTGAGCCCGGGGGGCATCGGGCGACGGCGCGGCCAGGGCGATCGCGATTCGGGGGACCGCGTGACCGCCGCCGGCGATGCCGCCGTGTCACGGAGCCGGCGCTCGCGGCCGCGGTCCGCAGCAACGGCCTTCCGGCGCGCACGCTCGGTGTTTTCCCCACCCATGACCCGCGGAGGACGGTGGCAACCTCGACGGCGACTGCTAGAGTCAGTAACGGGCCGATGTGTTCGCCGGCGGGCGCGTCGGTCACCGGGAGCCGGCGGGACGCAAGCCGCCCCGAACTGGCCAACCGCCAACTGACGCGGATCCGCGGGTTGCCTTGATTTGCCGGCCAGGAGGCGCTTCCGCGGCGCACGAAGGCACGAACGCCGCCTCCCTCCACCGTCGGTGAGGCCCCGTCACGGTGCACCGTGGCGGGGCTTCTTGCTGCAAACGCGGGGATCGATCAGTCCGCCCCTGCTTCCGCAAACGGCCGACGCAGCGGCCGGGCGCGCCGACAGTGCGGTCGGCGCCGGCGGCGGCTCTCATGCCGAGCCGGCGACGCACAAGGCCGTGTTCTCCAGCCGGATCCGGCCCTCCGGGTCGGCACGGTCCGCCACGCAATCCGCCAGCTCCCGCCACGCGGTTTCCGCCACCGATTCCGGATGTCGCTGCAGCAGGGCGTCCGCGTTCGAGGAGACCGCCCGCCGGAAGCGGACATACTCGTCGGCCGAGGCGAACGTGTACACCACGTCAACGCGCTCGCAGGTCACGTCCGCGAACCCGGCCCCGGAGAGCACGGACTCCAGGACCCCCGGCCCCGAGAGCCGGAATGCGTCCAGTTGGTCGGGGCCGCAGCGGAAGTGGTCCGCCTCGAAATAGCGCGCCAGTGCCACGCGCTCGAGGCCCAGGAACGGGACCGCGGCGGGTCCGGCCCAGGCCGATGCAGCAAAACGTCCCCCGGGGCGGAGGGCGGCCCGGATCCGTCGCACCGCCGCGTCGAGATCCGGCACGAACATCAGCCCCCACCGGCACAACGCCGCGTCGCAGCTCCCCGGCGGGAGGTCGAGTTGCTCGATGGCCAGGACGTGGAAGCTCACGTTGCCGACACCCAGCGTCGCGGCCCGGCGACGCGCGGCCGCGACCATCGTCGCGCTGATGTCGGTGGCGGTCACCTGCCCGCCCGGCGCAACCCGTCGCGCGGCGGTGATCGCCGGCTCGCCGATCCCGGTGGCCAGGTCGAGTACCCGGTCACCGGGACCGAGGGCCGCCAGTTCGACCAGTCGCTCGCTGACCGCGCGCGACGCCGTCTCGATCGTGTCGAACCAGGCCTCCCAGCCGGGCGCCGACCGGTCCCAGTCGCGCTGGCGTGCCTCGAGGTCGTCAGTGTCCACGGGTCCTCACCCCCCCACCCCGGCCGCGGACCCGCGGGCTCAGGGCAGTGACCCGGTCACCAGCACCAGCAGCGGCACCGGCGCAATCGCCAGCACCACGGTGAGCAGGTAATCGGGGAACCGGTACAGCCCGCTCATGCCGGCGACGAACGCCAGCCCGCCACCGCCGCCGACGAGCGTGTTGCCGGGCACGTTGAACGCCACCGCGAGCGCCAGGTGGCGATGGCGCAGCAGGAACGGCACGACGCGGCGGGGCGCGGCCGCGATCAGCAGTTGCAGACGATCCTCGGGGGCAAGCGGTGCCATGTGCAGGGCGAGGTCGCGGGCGCGTGCGAGGCCGACGTAGCCGAACACGGCGGCGATCAGCCGCGCCGGCACCAGCCGGCCGATCCCGAAAGCGAGCAGCAATGCACCGACCATGCTCAGGTACACCAGCGGCACGATGTCCGGTCCCAGCGTGACGATGAGCGCCCAGCCGACCTCGGCGCCGGGCACGAACGGAACGGCTGCCGAGACCACGTAGATCGCGGTCGCCGTCATGATCATTCCGTGGACCCGGGCCTCGTTGCTGGGCCAGATGTCGAGCACGGCGAACTCGGTCAGCCCGCGGCCAGCCGCCACGCCACCGCCGATGAGTCCCAGGTAGAGGACGAGCAGCAGGAGGACGCGTCGCCGCGGCATCGGCCCAGGCGCTCAATCGGGCTTGCAGGTCGAACCGGATTGCCGGGCGGAGATCGCGGCCTCCTGCGCGTCCTGGAGCGTGGCCAACGAGGAATCGTCATCGCTGAGCGCGCCCTGGAAGCGGAATTCCCGGTCGATGGTCCAGTACCAGCGTTCCTTGCGCCAGTCGATCGTGGTCGCGACCTGGTCGTCGCGCACCACGCCGGCGTACTTGAAGGTGCCGCCCTCGGGGCTCGAGAGTTCACCGCGGAAATGAATGCCGTCGGCCGCCTGGTGGACCCAGTAGCGGCCCGGCCGGAAGCCGCAGGGAATGCACTGCTCGGACCAGAAATGCCCGTTACGGAAGTACAGCGTGTCGGGGATGCCGTGGTCGGGGCTGTCGGCGGGACCGAGCACGCCGGAGAACACCATCCCGTCGAGCGGCCCACTGGCGGCACTCGGCGTCGGGTCCGGCAAGGTCTCTGCCACCAGCCGCGGTGTCAGCGCGACGGTGGTGGCGAGCAGAACGGTGGCCAGTGCTGCCGCGAGGAAGCTCCGGCTTGTCATGACGCCCACCCCCGAGAGGCTCGCGCGTCTGCTACGGAAAAAGTCTAGACCCGCGGCAACCGGCCGGCAAATGCGCCCGGGCATCACGGAAGCGGCGATGCCGGTACACCGGTTCCGCTCAGGGCAATCCCGGCGCGCCGAGCCACAGCAGCACGGCCGGCATCACGACGAACGCCGCGAGCGTCTGGAAGGTGACGATCGAGGCCATTGCGGGGGCGTCGCCGCCGAGCTGGCGGGCGAGGATGTAGGACGAGGTCGCGGTCGGCACCACCAGCGCGATCGCCACCGCGCCGGCGGCCGCCCCGGTCAGGCCGGTCAGCCCGATCAGCAGCGCGGCCAGCAGCGGCTTGAGCCCGAACTGGACCACGGACGCGACCAGCGCCGGCCGCAGGTGGCCGCGCACGGCCTCCGGCTGCAACGCCGCGCCGACCGCGAGCAGGCCGAACGGCAGCGCCGCGCGGCCGATCACCTCGAGCACGTCGGCCGCCACGCCCGGCACGCCGATACCGCTCAGGCTGAGCGTCCAGCCCAAGGCACAGGCGACGATCAGCGGATTGCCGAGCACGGCCCGCGCCAGCGGGACGACGCCGCGCACCGGCGCGCTGCCCCACACCGACAGCGCCGCGATGCAGTAGAGGTTGATCAGCACGATCATGAAGCCGGCCGCGACCGCGCTCATCGCCAGGCCCTCGGGCCCGAAGAAGGCGGCGGCGACCGCGAGCGCGATGTAGGTGTTGAAGCGCACCCCGCCCTGGAAGATCGAGGTGAAGGTCGGCCCCGAGACCGACGGCCGCAGCCGGTGCCAGAGCACCAGCGCGGCCGCCGCGGCCGTGAGCGTGACCGCCACCGTGAGCAGGATCCCGGGCCAGGGCACGGCGGCGATGGTCTGCCGCCCGAGGGTGTGGACCAGCAGGCTCGGGAACAGCACGTAGTAGGTCAGCTTCTCGAGTCCCGTCCAGGCCTCGGCCGGCAGGAAGCCGATCCGTTTCAGGAATGCACCGAGCAGGATCGGCACCAGGATCGGGAACAGCGCGGTGGTGATCGCGGCCATCGGGTCGTCCCCGCCAGCGGTCGGACGCCGGCGCCGCCGCTCAGCCCTCGGCCGGCGGCGTCGGGCGCACGAGGATCTCGTTGACGTCGACCCGCGCCGGCTGCGAGACCGCATAGAGCGCGGCGGCGGCGATGTCCTCGGGCTCCATCGCCTGCTCCGGCGGCTGGTCGAAGAACGGCGTGTTCACCATGCCCGGCTCCAGCACCGTCACCCGCACGCCGCTGCCGCGCAGCTCCTCGCGCAGGTTGTAGGCCATGCCGGTCACGGCCCACTTGGTGGCGCCGTACATGGAGCCGGCGATGGTCGCGCGGCCGGCGGCCGAACCCATCAGCAGGACGTGGCCGCGGGCCTCCTTCACCGCGGCCAGCCCGTGGCGCAGGGTCAGGCCGACGCCGTAGACGTTGGTCAGGATCATGTCGCGCCAGACCTCCGGGTCGGCACCCGAGAACCCCCCGGGCGAGCCGCCGCGACCGGCGTTGGCGAACAGCACGTCGATGCGGCCGAATGCCTGCAGCACCTGCTCGATCATCGCCGCCTGCTGCGCGCCGTCGGTGACGTCGCAGGCGACCGCGAGCGCGCGCCCGGCGCCGCCGAGCTCCTCGACCAGGGCCTCGAGCTTGTCGCGCGAGCGCGCCGCCAGCGCGACGCGGTAGCCGGCCGCCGCGGCGCGGCGGGCGGTCGCCGCGCCGATGCCACTCGACGCGCCGGTGATCAGGAATACGGGTTCGGCCATGTCGCCTCCAGGTTCCGGGTTCAGGGGTTTGCGGGCGTCGGCACCGCGGGAGTGCCGGGCGCGCGGGTGATTGCCGCCTTCAGCCAGCGCACTCCGGTAGCGGCCGCTGGCGTGCGAGCGCCGTCTCGCGCCAGATGGTGTAGAGGCCGGCGCCGACGATCAGCGCGGCACCGGCCAGCATCAGCATGTCCGGGCGCTCGCCGAATACCAGCGCGCCCAGCGCCAGCGCGAACAGCAGCCGGGTGTAACGGAATGGCACCACCGCGGACACGTCGCCGGTTCGGGTGGCGGCGACGATGGCGTAATAGGCCACGCCACCGGTGACGAAGGCCCCGCCCAGGCGGGCGACATCGGGCGGCCCGGGCATGACCGCGGGCGTGCCCATGACCCACATCATCGCGAGACCGGTCGGGATCACCGCGGCGAACGCCCAGGTGGCGATCTGGCTGCCGGCGATGTCGCGCGGCACGGCGCGGTTGGCGAGGTCGCGCAGCGCCAGCGCCGCCACCGCCGCCACCGCCAGCAGCGAGGCCGGGGCGAAGCCCTCGAGGCCGGGACGGATGATCAGCAGCACGCCGGCGAAGCCCACACCGATCGCGGCCCAGCGACGCCAGCCGACCGGCTCGCGGAGGAACAGCGCCGCGCCCAGCGTGACCGCCAGCGGGGTCGCCTGCAGGATCGCCGAGGCACTGGACAGCGTGGTCAGCACGATGGCCGAGACGAAGCAGGCCGTGGCCACGATCTCGCCCAGGTTGCGCAGCAGCAGCGGCCGCGTCAGCAGTACCGGCGACAGCAGCCGCCGGCCGTTCGCCCGCGCCAGCGTGCCGAAGATGAGCGTGCCGCCACCGCCGATCAGCGCGATCACCTGCCCGATCGGCAGCGCGACCGCGATCTGCTTGACCAGCATGTCCTCCAGGGCGAAGCCCAGCATGGCGCCCACCATCAGCAGGCTCCCGCGCAGGTTCTCCATCGAAGCGACTCCGGGTGTCCCGGCCGCGAGGGCCGGCAGGGCAGGCGCGCAAGGATACGCGAACCGGGCCCCTGCCCCAAGGCCGCCTGGCCCGGCTCGGGCGGGCACGGCCCGCCCCAGATGCCGCGCCCGTGCGCCCGCGCCTGCCGTTCCAGTTCCAGGTAACGCGCCTTGCGATCCGCCGGATAGGCCCGCGGGACCCAGCCCCAGCCCTGCTCCAGGTAGAGCGCGTTCAGGTCGGCGGAGTGGTCGTCGCGGTGGGCGACGTAGACCAGCAGGCGGCCATCGCCGGTGCGCCGGTCGTGGCTGTCCCACTCGATCCAGACCTCCCTGTTCAGCAGGAGGCGGCGGGCGATGGCGGTGACGAACCGGGCCTCGCACTCGGCCTCGCCCCGGCCCGGCGCGTCGACGCCGACCAGGTTGGCGCGGTACTCGATGCGGTCGTCGGCGGCCTCGGGGAACCGCAGCACCAGGCTGTCGCCGTCGATCACGCCGGTGACCTCCGCCACCTGCGGCCGGTACTCCAGGGCCGCGACCGGCAGCGCCCATGCCAGCAGCAGCAGGACCGGGACGCGGTGGATCGGCCGCATCGCCGGGCTGGCGACAGGCGTCGGGCGGTGGCCGCACGGGGGTATCATGAGCGAGCCGGATGCCCCGAGGGCCCTCGCACCCCGCCGGGCCCCGCGCCACCGGGGGAGTCGAGCCGAGACATGGTGAACTACTGGCTGCCCGTGCCCATCCCGACCGGTCCCCGCTGCCGAACGGCCGCCAGCGTGGTGCTGATGCTGGCGCTCGCCGCGTGCGCAGCGCTGGAGCGGCGGGACACGCAACCGGAACCGGTCGCCCTCGAGCTGTCGCATGGCAACTATCTCCTCGATCCGGGCTCGTATGAGCTGGTGCCGGTGCAGGCCCGGTTGCCGCCCGGCCAACTGCAACTCGAGTTCCTGCTGGTGCGTGGGGCCATCAATGGCGCCCCGGAACCCGATCCGTTCCGCACCATACCCGTCGAACCTGGCGCCGGCTTCGAGTTGCGGCTGCCGGCCGCCATCCCCGGTGAAGTCCCCGCCTTCCAGTCCGCCGATCTGCAGATCGAGCCGGCGGACACCCGCGTGACCCGCCTGGGCACGTTTCATTACCACCCCGAGTACGGCATGTTTCGCGGCGGCGGCGGTTTCATCCATCAGCCAAGCGGCGACCCGATGTTGCTGGTGCACTTCTCGGCGCCTGCCCGTCTCCGCGGGTCTTTGCAGGACGCCAGCGGCGTATACCGCTACGCCGTGAAGACCCCGCGCGCCGGCTGGTCCTGGCTGATCGTGCGGTCGGGGTCGGAGGGCGTACAGGAGGTACTCCGCTACACGGGACCGGTCGACGCGATCGAGTTCGCGGTGCTGTTGCCGCCGTTGCTGATCGGGGACGATCCCGACTGACCGCGACGGCCGGGCGATGCGTCTCAGTGGGTGGCCGGCTTGTCGAGCGCGTACTGCGCGAGCACCTCGTAGGGGATCACCGCCAGCGTCTCCTCATGCGTGGCGCCGAGGTGGATACCGGGTGCACAGCCCGCCTTGTGCGCCTCCAGCCAGCGACCCGCACACAGGCACCAGCAGTCCCCGGGCTGCAGGCCCCGGAACCCCAGCGCGGGGTTCGGTGTGGAGAGGTCGTTGCCACGCTGGCGCGAGAACTCGAGGAATTCCCGCGTCACCTCCGCACAGACCGTAT
The DNA here is from genome assembly GCA_033721835.1 of Halofilum sp. (in: g-proteobacteria). GTDB lineage: Bacteria > Pseudomonadota > Gammaproteobacteria > XJ16 > Halofilaceae > Halofilum. The sequence continues at coordinate 8,622 of JAWWAE010000083.1, forward strand.
GGATGCCGTGATCGTCGTTGCCCGTGTTGCAACAGCCGTCGCGGTAGAAGCCGGTCACCGGCTCGGTGCCGCAGATCTCGAGGGTCTCGCCGTGGACGTTGCGCGCGGGGAATGGTTTCATCGGGTCTCCGTCCGGTGCGCCGTACCTGTTCTCATCCTGGCCCCGGTGTCGCGCTAGTACTCGCGCGCATTTTCCAGCCCGCCCTCGTAGATCGGCCTGCCGCCGGCGGCCCGGATCAGGGCCTCGGCGATCGGCCGCACGGACGGGTCATTCGTGGTCCAGGGCATGTCGTAGCTGGCCGCCTCGACCTCGTCGGGGTCGGGAAAGCTGAATGCGGCCTTGCGGTTGAAGGCACGGATGAAGCGCGTGCCCTCGAACAGCCGGGCGGAGTAGATCGCCTCGCCCACCGCCTCCGCCTCGTGCGCGATGTCGCCGTCCCGATAGGCCAGTGCGTTGTCGACATTGACCAGCACCTTGCCCCGCATCGCCGCACCGTGTTCCTTCGCGATCGAAGGCTCCGCCTTGTAGGGCACGGCGAGGCAGATGATGTCCGCGCGCGCAATCGCCTCACCGACCGGCGCCGCCTCCGCGCCGTGGCCGGCGGCTTTCACCACGGGATCCAGCTCGTCCGGATGCCGGCTCGAGAAGATGACATGGTAACCGGCGGCCGCCCACAGTCGGCCCAGCGCCGAGCCCATGTCGCCGGAACCGATCATGGCAATGGTCTGGCGCTCCCCGGCCTGCACATTGCCGATCATGCCCGTAGCCCCGATCGCAAGGACACACAGCAGCGCGGCCAGTCGCGGAAATCGGCTGATGACGCGGATCATCGCTCCTCCACTCTGCCCGACCTGTCGGCGGCGGACAGGCCGGGCGGAAAACGGGGTCAGGCCCCACGCGGGAACGAGCCGGGCCCCGTTCAGCGGAGC
>JAWWAE010000084.1:0-9536 GCA_033721835.1 Halofilum sp. (in: g-proteobacteria)
CTTGGCGGTCAGCAGGTGCAGTTCCCTCAGCGTCGCCTGCTGGTCGTCGGGCACCTCGAAGGTGCGCACGGGCTCGCCCGCGTCGACGTGCGCCTGCAGGGATTGCAGGAACCGGTGGCGCGCGATCGCTCCCTTGTCGTGCGACTTCGCCGCCTTCGCGGCGCGCTCGACGGCGCGGCCGATGGTCTCCATGTCCGCCAGCAGCAGCTCCGTGGCGATCACCTCGATGTCGGCGGTCGGATCGACCCGCCCGGAGACATGGATGACGTCGTCGTCCTCGAAGCAGCGCACCACCTGCGCGATCGCGTCGGTCTCGCGGATGTGGGCCAGGAACTGGTTGCCGAGACCCTCCCCCTTCGACGCCCCGGACACCAGCCCGGCGATGTCGACGAATTCCATCGTCGTCGGCACCACCTCCTTCGGCCGCACGATCTCCGCGAGGCGGTCCAGCCGCGGATCGGGCACCGGCACGATGCCGACGTTCGGGTCGATGGTGCAGAAGGGATAGTTCTCGGCCGCGATGGCGTTCGCGGTCAGCGCATTGAACAGCGTCGACTTGCCGACGTTGGGCAGGCCGACGATGCCGCACTTGATCGACATGAGAGATTGACTCCGCTGGTGACGCGGCGCCCGTGCGGGCGGCTCAGGCGCCGGTATGGAGGGCCTGCATCACACCCTCGGCGTCGCCGTCGAACAGCAGCCGCTCGGTCTGCTCCAGCGCCCGCTCTATGGCGTCCTCGATCGCGCGCCGCTCGTCCGGCGACGGCCGCGTGAGCACGTAATCGACCACGTCATCACGCGTGCCGGGATGACCGATGCCGATGCGCAGGCGCCAGTAATCCCGCGTACCGAGCTGGGCGTCGAGGTCGCGCAGGCCGTTGTGGCCGCCGTGGCCGCCACCGAACTTGAGCCGCACCGTGCCCGGCGGCAGATCGAGGTCGTCGTGCGCCACCAGGATGGCGGCCGGGGCGATCTTGAGGAAACGCGCGACGGCGGCCACCGAGCGGCCGCTGTGGTTCATCAGCGTCGATGGTTTGAGCAACCGGACGTCACGCTCGCCGGCCCGCAAGCGGGCGAGTTCGCCCTGCGCCTTGCGGTCGGCACGGAAGTGCTCGCCGAGGCGGGCGGCGAGCCCGTCCGCATACCAGAAGCCGGCATTGTGACGGGTGGCGGCGTAGCGCGCGCCGACGTTGCCCAGTCCGACCACCAGCTCGAAGGCCGTGCGCGCGCCCGCCATGAAGACTCCCGCCGGGCGGGGCTCAGTCCTCGTCGCCCTTCTCGCCCTTGTCCTCGGCCTGCTCGCCGTCCTCGCCGGACTCCTCGCCCTCGGCGCCTTCCTCGCCCTCGGCAGCCGCCTCGGCCTCTTCGCCCTCGGCGACTTCCTCCTCGGGCTCCTCGATGTCGGCGGTGAGGTCCTCCTCGGAGGTCACGCGCGGCATGTGGCAGCTGACCACGCCCCGGTCGTACTCCTCGCCATGGTCGAGGTCGACCGAGCGCGCACCCTCCGGCATGACCAGCTCGGACAGGTGCAACGTGTCGCCGACGTCGAGATTGGTCAGATCGACCTCGATGTACTCGGGCAGATCCTTCGGCAGACAGGCGACCAGGACCTCGTTCTCGAGGTGGCTGATCTCGCCGCCGTTGATGCGCACACCCACCGACTCCTCGGCATTCACGAAGTGCAACGGCACCCGGACCTGGATCTCCTGGTCGGCGACAATGCGCTGGAAGTCCATGTGCGAGATCAGCGGCTTGTACACGTGCCGCTGGATGTCGCGCAGGATCGCCTGCTGTTCCTTCTTGCCGTCTAGCTTCAGGGTGATGATGTGCGAAAAGAACGCCTCGAACTGGAGCTTGCGGTAGACCTCGTCATGGCTGAGCGTCAGCGGGATGGCATCTTCATTGCCACCGTAGACGACAGCCGGCACCTTCTTCGCGTGACGCAGGCGGCGGCTCGCACCTTTCCCCACGTCATGACGGGTCTCCGCCTCCAGCGTGAATTCGATGTCACTCATTGCTCTGCTTTCCTCTTCACGCCATTGTGCCGCCCGCGTTCACCCGAACGCACACGGCCGCCACCCCCGCGACCAGGGAATGGCAGTTGATTCGTTTCAGTCCACGTACAGCGAGCTGACCGATTCCTCTTCGTGGATCCGCCGCAGCGTCTCGGCCAGCAGCTCGGCCGTACCGAGCTGGCGGATCTTCGGCGAGGCCGTGGCCTCTTCGCCGAGCGGGATCGTGTCCGTCACCACCAGCTCGTCGATCACTGAACCGTTGATGCGTTCGACCGCCGGTCCCGAAAGTACCGGATGGGTCGCGTAGGCGATCACCGCCCGCGCCCCGTGATCCTTCAGCGCCTCGGCAGCCTGGCACAGCGTGCCGGCGGTATCGACCAGGTCGTCGACGATGATGCACGTCCGGTCGCGCACGTCGCCGATGATGTGCATCACCTGCGACTCGTTCGCGCGCGGCCGCCGCTTGTCGATGATCGCCAGGTCCGAATCGTCGAGCCGCTTGGCAACCGCCCGTGCGCGTACCACGCCGCCCACGTCCGGCGACACCACCACCATGTTCGGATGCGTCTGCCGCCAGATGTCGCCCAGCAGCAGCGGCGACGCATACACGTTGTCCACCGGGATGTCGAAGAATCCCTGGATCTGGTCGGCATGCAGGTCGATCGTCAGCAATCGATCGATGCCGGCCGAGCACAGCATGTTGGCGACGACCTTCGCACTGACCGGCACGCGCTGGTGGCGCATGCGCCGATCCTGCCGCGAGTAGCCGAAATACGGGATCACTGCCGTGATCCGCCCGACCGATGCGCGCCGCATGGCGTCGCACATCAGCAGGATCTCCATCAGGTTGTCGTTGGTCGGCGCGCACGTCGACTGGAGGATGAAGACGTCGCGCCCGCGGACGTTTTCCAGGATCTCCAGCTGCGTCTCGCCGTCGCTGAAGCTCCCGACGTTGGCGTCGCCCAGCGACAGGCTCAACTGTTCGCAGACCTGCTGCGCGAGCTGCCGGTTCGCGTTGCCCGCGAACACCATCATCGAGGCGTCGACCACTGGTCCCCTTCCGGCTGCTCTTCGCGTCGTGGCTGGCGCGGCCATGCTTCCGCTCCCACTCACCCCGGTCCCTGGAGCGGTTGTACAGGTTTCTGGCTGGGCCGGCAGGATTGCTCGGCCCATCCCTGGGCCTCGCCCCTTCGGGGCCTGCGCTGCGCGCAGTCCCAATTCGCTCCCGGCGAATTGGTCGAACCTGTTCTCATCCTGCCGGCTGCCAATCCCGGCAGCCAAGGTCCAACTTGGCGCTGCTTGCGTACCCTGCGGTTCGCTCTGTCTGGCTGGGCCGGCAGGATTCGAACCTGCGAATCACGGGATCAAAACCCGTTGCCTTACCGCTTGGCTACGGCCCAATTGAATCCGGTTCTCAAGCGGTCATCGGGGTCATGCCCCGGTGAGTGTATCCATCCGCACCTGCAGCGCCGAGCGGTTCGCGCCGCGGGCCACGATGCCGCGCCAGCGCGCCGGCAGTTTCGCTCGCGCCCGGCGCGCCCGCGCCTCGTCGGCGAAGGCGCCGAACGCGCAGCCGCCGGTACCCGAAAGCCTGGGAATCGTGCTCTGCGCGGCCAGCCAGTCGAGGGCCTCGGCGACCTCCGGAAAACGGCGGCGCACCACGGGTTCGCAGTCGTTGCCGCCCCCGCGTGAAAGAAAGTCGCGTATTGTGATCGGGGCCCTGTTACGTGTCAATTCGGGGTCGGAGAACACCTCGGCGGTCGCCACCGCCACCGGGGGGACCACCACGAGGTACCAGGGCTCGCGCGGCTCGGCCGACGCCAGGCGCTCGCCAACGCCCTCGGCCCAGGCGGCGTGGCCGCCGACGAACACCGGCACGTCCGCGCCCAGTCCCAGCGCCAGCTCGGACAGCGCGGGCGCATCCAGCCCCGTCTCCCACAAGTGGTTCAGCCCGACCAGCACGGTCGCGGCATCGGAGCTGCCGCCACCGAGGCCGCCGCCGACCGGCGTGCGCTTGGTCAGGGCGATGTCGGCGCCAAGCCGGGTCCCCGCGCGCTCCTGCAGCAGGCGGGCCGCGCGCACGGCGAGGTCGCTTTCCGCGGCCACCCCGTCCGGGCCGGACGCGCGCCGGATGCGGCCGTCGCGGCGCAGGCGGAAGGCCAGCGAGTCGCCGAAATCGAGGAACTGGAACAGGGTCTGCAGCTCGTGCATCCCGTCCGCCCGGCGACCCAGGATGTGGAGGAAGAGATTGATCTTGGCCGGCGCGGGCCAGCCGCAGTCCCAGTCGGCCACTGCGTCAGCCCCCGCCCATCAGCGGCACCGGCGAGTCCGGGACCGCTGCGGGCTGCCCGCCGAGCTGCCAGCTGTCGACCGCCATCCGCAGCGCAACGCCGTCGGCTGCGCGCCGGGCGATCAGCAGCGCGGGCAGGTCGAGGCCGTCCTGCTGCCGGTAGCGCCGGTACTCCAGCGACCAGTCGCGCCAGTCCAGGGTGGCCACCCGCCCGAACCGGTCGAGGGTGTACTCGGCGTCATCTCCGGGCAGGCCGATCAGCCAGCGCCGCAGCGCGGCCACCGGGATGTCCCAGCCATAGACCGCGAACAGGAGTTCGCGCGCGTCGGGGCCGCTGTACTCGCGGCCCTCGCCGGTGTCGAGGCGGGCCTGGCCGGCCCCGCCCACGAGCCGGGCCGCACCCTGTCCCCAGGGCCCCGCCAGGCGCAACGCGAACCGGCCGTCGGCCGATTCCTGCCAGGTGAAATGGGCCTGGGCGCCATCGTCGGGCGTGCGCACGGCCAGCCTGCCCTCGGCACGCCAGCCATCGAGCGCGCGCAACTGCGCCCGCGCCTCGTCCCAGGCGCGCTCGCGATCGTCCGGCAGCGGCCGCGGGCCGGTGGTGCAGGCGCCGAGCAGCAGCGCCGCCGACAGCACCAGGACGAACCGTGCCGGCGCCACTACCGGGTCAGCCGGTCGATGGTTTCCTGCAGGATCTCGCTGTCGGGCTCGCGCTCGCGCGCCTGTTCCCAGATGGCCCGGGCCTGCTCGCGCCGGCCCAGCGCCCACAGCACCTCGCCGAGGTGGGCCCCGATCTCCGCGTCCGGGTCGCGCTCCCACGCCTCCTGCAGGTGTTTCAGTGCGGCGGCGGGCCGGCCCTGGCGGTAGAGCACCCAGCCCATGCTGTCGATGGTGGCGGGATCCTGCGGGTTCTGCTCCAGCGCGCGCTCGATCATGGCACGCGCCCGCTGCAGCTCGAGATTGCGGTCGGCCAGCATGTAACCGAGCGCGTTCAGGGCGCGGGCGTTGTCCGGCTCGCGGTCGAGGATGAACTCGAGGTCTTCGCGCGCCAGCTCGAACCGGTCCTGCTCGGCCGCGGTGAGCGCGCGCGTGTACCGCAGGTCGAGGTTGTCCGGGTAGCGCTCGACCGCATTGCCGAGCACCGTCAGCGCGCGGCCCGGATTGCCTGCGGCCTGCTCGATCGCGGCCCGGGTGGTCGCGATCCGCGCCTGTGCCGCCGGCTCGTCGTACTGGTTGCCCATGCGCTCGAGGTGAAGCCGGGCCTCTTCGATGCGGCCGAGCCGGGCCATGCAGTCGGCGGCACGAAGCTCGGAGTCGAATCGATGCTCGCCACGCCCGACCTTGATGTAGTGCCGCATGGCGGTCGTGCAGTCCGATTCCTGCTCGGCGATGCGGCCCAGGTAGTAGTGGGCGGTGGAGGTGCGCTGACCCATCGCCAGCAGGCGCTCGAGGTAGATGCGGGCGTCGTCCCAGGCGCTGATCTGCATGGCCATCAGCGCCAGCGAGTAGACGGCGAAGCTGTCGTCGCCGAACTGCTCGAAGGTGCGCTGAATGGTCGTGCGCGCGACCTGTTCCCGGCCTGCGCTCACCAGCAGCCGCGCGGTGCCGAGCGCGAGCGCGCGATCCTCCGGGAAGCGATCACGGGCCGCGCGCAGGTCCGCCAGGGCCCGCTCCTCCTCTCCGCTCTCCAGCCAGATGCGGGCCCGCAGGACCCGCGCATCGCCATGACCGGGGTCGATATCGAGCGCGCGATCGAGCGCCTCCAGGGCCGCCTGCCGGTCCCCGGTCTGGTCGGCCAGCTCACCGATCGCGTACTGGGTGACCGCGTACTCCCGGTACCGGGAGGGCAGCCGCCGCATCGCGGCGAGCGCGGTGGCCGGGTTGCTGCTGCGGGTCACCAGCGCGGCGACCGACTGCAGGCCAGCCTCCGTGCCATCCCCGGTGACCTCGACCAACCGCCGCAAGTGCAACATGGCCCCGTCAGGCTCGCCCCGGCGCAGGTACAGCCGGGCCGCAATCGCATGGGCCTGGTGCTCGTCCGGCGCCAGCTCCAGCCAGCGCTGCACGGCCTCGAAGGCGAGTTCATCCTCGGATGCGTACAAGGCCAGCCGGGTGGCGCGCTCGGCGACCCTCGGATCCCGGGTCTCGCGCGCCGTGGCCAGGTATCCCTCCAGCGCCGTGGCCACGTCGCCCTGGCGGCCGGCGAGGTCCGCGACCAGCAGGCGGTACAGCGTGTCGCGCGTGAAGCCCTCCGGCTGCTGCCGCAGCGCCTGTTCGGCACGCGCCGCCTCCTCCGCGGTGTCCGCCGACGGTTGCTCGGCGTCCGGTTCGTCGCGCGCACCCGTCTCCGTGGTCGCCTCGCCAGTGTCGGTGGCCGGCTCGGGGGCGGATCCGGTCTCGGGCATGCCGGCGCAGCCCCCGAGCCACAGGACGAGGAGCGCCAGAAGCGCGGGGCCCGCGAGCTTGGGGAACTGGATCATGGAAAGATACCTGGGTTGCGCCGCGCCACCGGCGGTTGTCACCGCAAGGGCAATGGCCGAGAATTCCGCGTTTGCCCACCCGATGCGCGCCCGATGTCGCTGCTCGTCCTCGGTCTGAACCACACGACCGCACCCGTCGATGTCCGGGAGCGGGTCGTGTTCGATCCCGCCAGCATGCAGCAAGCGCTGGCCGGCCTCACCGCCATGCCGGGGATATTCGAGGCAGCAATCATCTCCACCTGCAATCGTACAGAAATCTATTGCGCGCTGGACAGTCCCGAGCCCGACGAGCGGCCGCTGCGCGACTGGTTTCACGGCTGGCACGGGCTCGACGCCGGGCGCATCGAGGCCTGCCTGTACAGCCACCATGACCGGGAGGCCATCCGGCATCTGCTGCGGGTGGCCGCCGGGCTCGACTCGATGATCCTGGGCGAGCCGCAGATCGCCGGCCAGATGAAGGACGCCTGGCGCACCGCGCTGGCGCACGGCAGCCTCGGCCCGGAACTCGGTCGGCTGCTGCAGCACGCGTTCGCGGTCGCCAAGGAGATCCGCACCGAGACCGCGATCGGGGCCAGCCCGGTGTCGATCGCGTTCGCGGCGGTGACACTGGCGCGACAGATCTTCGGCGGGCTGGAACAGCGCCGGGCGCTGATGATCGGTGCCGGCGAGACCATCGAGCTGGTCGCGCGGCACCTGCACTCGGCCGGGATCGGCGGACTGACCGTCGCCAACCGCGACCCGCAGCGGGCCCTGGAGGTGGCCGAGCACTTCGGCGGCCACGGCATCGGCCTGGCGAGCCTGCCCGAGGTGCTGCACGAGGCGGACATCCTCATCTCCTCGACCGCGAGCACGCTCCCGATCCTCGGCAAGGGCGCGGTCGAGCAGGCGCTGAAGCGGCGCCGTCACCGGCCCATGTTCATGGTCGACATCGCCGTTCCGCGCGACATCGAGCCCGAGATCGGCCAGCTGGACGACGTGTTCCTGTACACCGTCGATGACCTGCAGGGCGTGATCGAGGACGGCAAGGCGGCACGGCGCGCCGCGGCCGACGACGCCGAGCGCATCATCGAGGCGCAGGTCGAGCGCTTCCTCGCCTGGCAGCGGTCGCGCGGCGCGGTCGACATGATCCGCGCCTTCCGCTCGCAGGCCGACGACATCCGCCGGCGCACATTGGAGCAGGCGCGCCAGGCGCTGCAGCAGGGGCGCAGCCCGGACGAGGCGCTCGAGTACCTCGCCGACACGCTGACCGCGCGCCTGATCCACAACCCGACCGTCGCGCTGCGGCAGGCGGGCGAGAACGAGCGCGACGAGCTGATCGCCGCTGCGCGCGAGCTGTTCGACCTGGACAACCCGTCGTCATGAGGGATTCGATCCGCCAGCGGCTGGAGCAGGTGCGCGACCGCCACGAGGAGATCGAGCGGCTGCTGGCCGAGCCCGAGACGATCGAGGACCAGGACCGCTTCCGGGCCCTGTCGCAGGAGTACGCGCAGACCAGCGAGCTGGTGGAGCGATTCGCGGCCTGGCGCCAGGCCCGGGAGGACCTGGTCGGTGCACGCTCGATGCTCGACGAGGGCGACGCCGAGATGCGCGAGCTGGCGCAGGAGGAGATCCGCTCGATCGAGGCCCGCATCGAGTCGCTGGAGCAGGACCTGCAACGGCTCATGCTGCCGCGGGATCCGCGCGACGCCGCGGACATCTACCTGGAGATCCGCGCCGGCACGGGCGGCGACGAGGCCGCCCTGTTCGCCGGCGATCTCTACCGCATGTACCTGCGCTACGCCGAGCGCAAGGGCTGGACGGTGGAGGAGATCTCCGCGCACGCGGGCGAGCACGGCGGCTACAAGGAGCTGGTCGCACGCGTCTCCGGCCGGGCCGTGTTCTCGCATCTGAAGTTCGAGTCCGGGGCGCACCGGGTCCAGCGGGTGCCCGAGACCGAGTCGCAGGGGCGCATCCACACCTCGGCGGCGACCGTGGCCGTGCTGCCGGTGCCCGAGGAGCTGGAAGAGATCGAGATCAACCCGAAGGACCTGCGGGTGGATACCTACCGCGCTGCCGGCGCCGGCGGCCAGCATGTCAACAAGACCGATTCGGCGGTGCGGATCACCCACCTGCCGAGCGGCATCGTGGTCGAGTGCCAGGACGAGCGCTCGCAGCACAAGAACCGCGCCAAGGCGATGGCGTTCCTGCAGGCAAAACTGATGTCCGAGCAGGAGGCGCAGCGCAGCGCCGAACAGGAACGCGAGCGCCGGCTGCAGGTCGGCTCGGGCGACCGCTCCGAGCGCATCCGCACCTACAACTTCCCGCAGGGCCGCGTCACCGACCACCGTGTCAACCTGACCCTGTACAAGCTCGACGACGTCCTCGCCGGCGACCTCGACCTGGTCGTCGGCCCGCTCAGTGCCGAGCACCAGGCCGAGCAGCTTGCGGAGCTGTCCGGCGACTCGGGATGAGCTCCGTCGCCGAGGCGCTGCGCGCGGCGCGCGGGCGGTTCGCCGGGATCGACACCGCCGCGCTGGATGCCGAGCTGCTGCTGGCGCACGTCCTCGGGCGCAGCCGCACCTGGCTGCGGGCCTGGCCCGAGCACCGGCTCGACCCGGGCCAGCAGGACCGCTACGAGGCGCTGGTGATGCGCCGCGCCGCCGGCGAGCCGGTGGCCTACCTGCTCGGCCGGCGCGAATTCTGGTCGCTCGAGCTCGAGGTCGGGCCCGCCGTCCTGATCCCGCGGCCCGAGACCGAGCGGCTGGTCGAGGC
>JAWWAE010000085.1:0-9403 GCA_033721835.1 Halofilum sp. (in: g-proteobacteria)
ACGACCCGGCCCGCGAGCGGTGCGCCGACCGTGTTGCCGCCCTCGCCGTGCGCCTTCGCCTCCTTGCGGTCGAAGCACCACGGCAGGTCGCGGTCATGATTCCGGGCGAGCGCGACCGCTGTCGCCGACACCAGCGGGATGCCCTTGTATGCCGGCCCGAACAGCATGTCGCAGTCGATCCCCAGCTCCACCAGCGTACGCGCGTAGGCGTCGCCGAGCCCCGCCAGTGCCGCCCCGGTGTCCAGCGCGCCCATGTTGAAGAAGTACGGGCTGATGCGGCCCGACTTCAACTCGAAGCGGCCAAAGCGCAGCGCGCCGCGCGCGATGACGAGCTCCAGGAAATCGCGCTGGTAGTCCTGCATGGGCCGGGTACCTGCGTGGTGGGTAGCGGTCGGCTATCATACCGACCCTTTGCACGGGGGAGGAACCATGCGGGTCATCAGCTTCAACGCCAACGGCATTCGCGCCGCCGCCCGCAAGGGCTTCTTCGACTGGCTGCCGCGGCAGCACGCCGATGTCGTCTGCATCCAGGAGACCAAGGCCCAGGTCGATCAGCTCACCGACCCGCAGTTCCATCCCGAGGGCTACCACTGCTTCTACTGCGATGCCGAGAAGAAGGGCTACGCCGGCACCGCGTTGTACGCTCGACGCGAACCCGACGAGGTGGTCACCGAGCTCGGCTTCGACGAGTTCGACCGCGAGGGCCGCTGGTGCGAGGCCCGCTTCGGCGACCTGGTCGTCGCCTCGCTGTACCTGCCGTCAGGCTCGTCGAGCGAGGAACGGCTGGCCGCCAAGATGCGCTTCCACGAGCTGTTCCTGCCACACCTGCAGGACCTGCGGGACAGCGGCCGCCAGGTGATCATCTGCGGCGACTGGAATACCGCCCACAAGGAAATCGACCTGCGCAACTGGCGCAGCAACCGGAAGAACTCCGGCTTCCTGCCGGAGGAGCGCGCCTGGCTCGACCGGGTGTTCGACGAGATCGGCATGGTGGACGCATTCCGCGTGGTCCATCCCGACACGCCCGACCTCTACACCTGGTGGTCCAACCGGGGCCAGGCCTGGGCCAAGAACGTGGGCTGGCGCATCGACTACCAGATCGTCACACCGGACCTGCACGACCGTATCCGCGACGCCTGGATCCATACCGACGAACGCTTCTCCGACCACGCGCCGCTGGTGATGGATTACGACCTGGACTTGTAGGTGCGCTTTCGCCGCAGGCGAACGCGTACGTTTCATTGCAACGGTGGTGTACGCGTTTGCTGCGCAAAAGCGCACCTACGTCATTCTTGCGCCCCCGCCCCCTTATTCGCGTTAATTCGCGTCCATTCGCGGTTCCAGTTCTTCCCCCGAACCGCTCACTCCGCCCGGTGGCGGTTGAAGAAATCGACCATCTTGCGGCGGCTGTCGCGGGCGGCCTTCGGGTTGCCTGCCACCGCTCGGCCCTCGAAGTGCTGGAATTCGATGTCCAGGTCGAAGCTGTGATGTGCGCGCTCGTAGGACACGAGCTTCAGTGGGGCGCCGCGCTCCGCGGCCGCGACGTAGTGACACTCGCCCGGGTCGACCCAGTCGTCCCTGCCGGCGACGAACATCAGCACCGGCGTCACCATCCGCGGCCGCACCGCGCCGCACCAGGGGTAGTACGCCACCATCGCCCGGAAACGGAAGTCCTCATCCAGGCCGTAGTCGTAGCCGCCGCCGGCCAGCCGCAGTGCCACGCTGCCGCCATTGCTCTGGCCCATCAGGAACAGGTTGTCGCTGTCCACGTACGGCTGCTGCACGAGGTGACGCACGGCGGCGGTGACGTCCAGGGGCCGGAACTCGCGCGCCCTGGCAAGGTTGTCGAGCGAGCACATCTGCCCGCCGGTCAGGTCGCGCGGACCGAAGCTGTCGAGGATCAGGGCCGCGTAGCCGTGCTTCGCGAGCCAGGTCGCATGCCGGCGCAGCGCCTCCTCCGCGGATCCGAACACGCCCCCGCAACCGTGCAGCAGGATCACGGTCGGGAACGGCCCGCCGCTCCGTGGCTTGATCAACTGACCCACCAGCTCGACACCGTCGTAGTCACTGCGGAAGCCGAGCCCGGTCCAGCCACCGACGGCCACCGTCGACAGCGCCATGGTCGCGACGCCGAGCAGTCGGGAGAGGGGTCTCATTCGGTGTGCGTCTGCATGGGGTCGCCGGCCCTCAGGCGGCCACGCTGTCAGGATGCCGCTGGATGCCGGCTCCCGTGCGCGCCACCCAGATCGCGAGCAGGACCGCGGGTATGCCCATCAGGGCCGCGACCACGAAAAACATCGGGTAGCCCTGCCACTCGACGACGACGCCGGAGAAGCCACCGATCAACTTGCCCGGCAGCGTCATCAGCGAGGAGAACAGCGCGTACTGGGTCGCGGTGTAGGCCCGCGAGGTCATGCTCGAAAGGAAGGCGATGAACACCGCGCTGGCAACGCCGTTCGAGAGATTGTCGCCGATGATGGTCAGCGTGAGCATCGGCAGGCTGTCACCGGTCATCGCCAGCAGCGTGAACAGCAGGTTGGTGACCGCGACCATCAGCGCGCCGAGCACCAGGATCGGGCCGATGCCGTAGCGCGCGACCAGCACGCCGCCGATGATGCTGCCGCCGATGCTCATGCCGATCCCGAACACCTTGGTGACATTGGCGATCTGGGTCAGGCTGAAACCGAGATCGATGTACAGCGGGTTGGCCATCGCCGCCATCGACAGGTCGCTGATCTTGTACACCCCGACCAGGAGCAGCAGCACCAGTGCCCGGCGGCCGTTGCGCTCGAAAAAGTCGACGAAGGGGCACACGACCGCGTCCACCAGCCAGGCGCCGGCACGCTGCAGCGGCGCGGGCAGGCGGGCGTTGTTCAGCAGGAAGCGCTCGACCCGCGCCTCGCGCGCCCGAGTGTCGCCGCCGATCCGCCGCGGCGGCTCCGGCCGCAGCAGCACGGTGACCACGCCGACCCCCACCAGGGCCGCCATCGTCAGGTAGGCCGCCTCCCAGGAGACGAAGTCGGCGATATACAGCGCGCCTGCGCCCGCGGCGAGAATGCCGATTCGGTAGCCGATGATGTAGGTCGAGGCCATGGCCGCCTGGATGTCGTCGGCCGCCGATTCGATACGGAAGGCGTCGATGGCGATGTCCTGCGTTGCCGAGCCGAAGGCCACCATCAACGCGAGCGCGGCCACCCAGCCCAGTTGGCCGACCGGGTCCGTACCGGCAAGCCCGATCAGGCCGCCCGCGATCACGGCCTGTGCCAGCAGCATCCAGCCGCGACGCTGGCCGAGCAGGCGTGTGAGCAACGGCAGCGGCAGCCGGTCGACCACCGGGGCCCAGAAGAACTTGATCGAGTAGGTAATGCCGATCCAGGAGAAGAAACCGATGGCGGCAACGGCGACCCCCTCCGATCGCAGCCACGCCGTCAGCGTCGAGAACACCAGCAGGAACGGCAGCCCGGCCACGAAGCCGAGGAACAGCATGGTCAGGACCGGCGCCTGCAGATAGACCGCGAACGCCTCGCGCCAGCTGCGCTGCGGGACCACCGGGCTCACGCCACGGCCTTCGTCGCGAGGGCGAAATCGACCGCGGACTCGGCGTGGATGGCGGTGGTGTCGAACAGCGGCAGCGCAACCTGCGAGGGGTCGAGCAGCAGCGTGAGCTCGGTGCAACCGGCGATCACGGCCTCGGCACCGCCGGTGGCCAGGGCATCGATCTCGGCCAGCACCCGTTCGCGCGATTGCTCGCGAACCTCGCCGCGGCACAACTCGTCGAAGATGATCGACTGCAGGGCCGCGCGGCCGTCGGTGTCCGGCACGCGCACGTCGAGCCCGGAGGCCTCGAGCCGGGCGCGATAGAAATCCTGCTCCATGGTGTAGCGTGTGCCCAGCAGGGCGACCCGCCCGATGCCGGCCGCGACCAGCCGCTCGGCGGTGGCGTCGGCCAGGTGCAGCAGCGGGATCCCGACCGCGCCGGCCACGGCGTCGGCCACGCGGTGCATGGTATTGGTGCAGAGCAGGACACAGTCGGCGCCGGCCGCCTCGAGCCGGCACGCCGCGTCCGCCAGTGACGCGCCGGCACGGTCCCAGTCACCCGCCTGCTGCAGGCGCTCGATGACGGCGAAATCGACACTGACCAGGACCAGCTCGGCCGAGTGCAGGCCACCGAGGCGGTCTCGGACGCCCTCGTTGATGAGGCGGTAATAGTGCTGGGTGCTCTCCCAGCTCATGCCGCCGATCAGGCCGATGGTACGCATGGGCTCGTGTGTCCGTCCGGACTCCTCGTAGGGCGCAGGTGGCCACGCGCGCGGGCACAGTGCCGAACGACGCACGCGTGCACCACCACGGCCAGCGGGCGCCGCCGCGGTCAGGGCACGAGGAAGTGGTGGCGGCGGGAGGCCGCCACTGCCCACGAATCAGTGGTCTTCTTCGTCGCCGGTGTGGGCGTGGCCGTGGTCGATTTCCTCGGGGGTGGCCGCGCGCACGTCGACCACGCTGACCTCGAAGTTCAGCGACTGGCCGGCCAGCGGGTGGTTGGCGTCGACGGTGACCTGGTCGTCTTTGACCTCGGTCACGGTGACCACGCGACCCTGGCCCTGCTCGTCGGTGGCCT
The DNA here is from genome assembly GCA_033721835.1 of Halofilum sp. (in: g-proteobacteria). Classification (GTDB taxonomy): domain Bacteria; phylum Pseudomonadota; class Gammaproteobacteria; order XJ16; family Halofilaceae; genus Halofilum. The sequence goes on from JAWWAE010000085.1 coordinate 4,616, forward strand.
GGAAGCGCATGCCGGGCTCGACCTGGTCGACCCCCTCGAAGGCCTCCATCGGCACCTGCTGGATCAGGCGCTCGTCACGGTCGCCATAGGCCTCGGCCGGCTCGACGGTGACGGAGACCGAGTCGCCCGGGTTCTGGCCCTCGAGCGCGGACTCCAGCCCCGGGATGATGTTGCCGGCGCCATGGAGGTAGGTCAGCGGCTCGCGGCCTTCGGACGTGTCGAGTACCTGTCCCTCGGCATCGGTCAGCTTGTAGTCGATCGAGGCGACGGTTTCAGGGGCGATCTGCATCGGTGTTGCTCCGTTCACTAAAACAAGCCCGCCATTGTACGCGCCTCGCCACAACGACGCGATCCGTGGGCGGGCGGCGTCACGGCACTGCGGCAACGCCCCCGCGCCGCGGGTCGCCGGCGCCGCTGAAGCCGTCCGGCCCACGCGCCACCGCATGCGCCCCACCGAAGAACAGGTTGCGCTCGGGCCAGGCGCAGTGCTCGGGCCATTGCGCCGCCAGTGCCGTGATGACCTCCTCCTCGAAGCCGCCCTCGATCTCGAGCCTGCGGCCCTCGACGTGGAGGCGTGGGCGGTTGACCGCCTCCTGCAGGGGCAGGCCGAAATCGAGGTGCCCGGCCAGCACCTGCAGGATCGCCGAGCGGATACGGTTGGAACCACCCGAACCGAGCACCACGATGTGCTCGCCGGCCGGGTCGCTGACCAGGGTCGGCGCCATCATCGAGGTCAGGCGGGTGTCGGTGGGCCAGCGGCCGAAGCCGCGCGGTTGCAGGTCGGCCTCGCCGAGCATGTTGTTCAGCATGAAACCGGTCCCGGGCACGATCCAGCCATTGCCCTCGCCGTTGGAGACGGTCAGTGCGGCGGCGTTGCCGGCGGCGTCGAGCACGCTGATGTGGGTGGTACCGCGGCGCGCCGGCGGGTGTTCGCCCACCGCGCGGCGGTAGCGGGCCACCGTCTCGGGCGCCAGCAGCCGCTGTGCGGCCTGGTCGTCGACACCGGCATCGAGGCCCGCGGCGAGCCGTGCCTCCTGGGTCGCGGCGAGCGTCGCCGCGATCCGCTCGGCCTCGGCGCTGCCGAAGGGATCGCCGGGCACCGGCTCGCGTGCCAGCACCTCCAGCCCGAAGGCGACCAACAGGCCGCCGGAGGCCGGCGGCGCATTGGTCAGCACGCGCTGGCCGCGGTACTCGACCGCCAGCGGCTGGCGCCGCTCCACCCGGTAGTGCTCGAAATCCGCCCGCCGCAGGTGCCCGCCGCCGGCGACACAGGCCGCGTCGACCGCCGCGGCCACCTCGCCGCGGTAGAACAGGTCCGGCCCCTCGTGGGCCAGCGCCTCGATGAAATCGCCGAGCCCGGGCATGGCGTGACGCTCGCCCGCCGCGGGCTCCCGGCCCCCCGGCGCAAACACCGTCCGCGCCTCGGGCGTCGCCTCGAGGATCGGCCCCACGACCTCGGCGATGTAGGCCTGCAGCGGCTGCACCTCGACGCCGGCGCGCGCCGCCTCGATCGCCGGCTGCATCAGCTCGGACGCCGGCATGCGGCCGAGCTCGGCCTGGAACGCGAAGGTCCCGGCCACCATGCCGGGCGTGGCGGCCGCGCCGAGGCCGATGTGGAACTCCTGCTGCGTGGTGCCGAAGTCGGCGATGATCGGGCGGAAGTCCGCCTCCTCCGGCTCCAGCCGCAGGCGCGGCGTATGGGCGAAGAAGTCGTACACCCGCGGTGGGCCGTCGACCGGCTGGGCCAGCAGGAACCCGCCGCCACCAGGCGAGGCCAGCACCGGCTCGGCCGCGCAGGCCGTCCACAACGCGGCGGCCACCGCGTCGTAGGCATTGCCCCCCGCCTCGAGCATCGCCACCGCCGCATCCCGCGTCACCGGATGCCCGCAGGCGACGGCGCCGAGACCCTTGCTCATCGGGTTGTGCTCATAGCTGGCTGCATGCGGTATTCAAGCATGATTTGGAACCGCCAATGAACGCGAATGAACGCGAATAGGGAATTCGTAGGTGCGCTTTCGCCGCAGGCGGACGCGTACGTTTCGTTGCAACGGTGGCGTACGCATTTGCTTCGCAAAAGCGCACCTACGAGAACCACAAAATGGACACAAGATGAACACAAAATGATTGGGCGCCGGGGCATTGATCCTCCCGCCGGCCCCCAATCATTTTGTGTCTATTTTGTGCTCATCTTGTGGTTCCTCCGTTGCCGATCCGTCGGCCGCAACCCGTCAGCGAAGCTCCGACACGCCCCAAAGCACGACGCGCCACTATTCGCGTTCATTCGCGGTTCAATTCAATCCACTACTTACAGGTACGCCGACCAGTCGCGGGAATCGTCGCCGAAGACCAGGAAGTCGGGGTTCAGCAGCGATTCCTTCTGGTTGTAGCGCAGCGGCTGCAGGTCGGTGTCGGTGACGTGGCCGCCGGCGGCCTCGACCACGGCCTGGGCGGCAGCGGTGTCCCATTCCGAGGTGGGACCGATGCGCGGGTAGAGGTCGGCCGCGCCCTCGGCCACGAGGCAGGATTTCAGTGACGAGCCCATCGGCCGCAGCTCGTGCTCGCCGAGCCGGTCGAGATAGGCGGCGAGGCGCTCGTCGGCGTGCGAACGGCTGCCCGCCACCCGCACCGGCCCGGCGCCCAGCCGCTGCACGTGGATGCGCTCGGCCTCTGCGCCGCGTTGCTGCTTCCAGGCGCCATCCTGGCGTATGCCGTAATAGAAGGTGTCGAGCACGGGCGCGAACACCACCCCCATCACCGGCACGCCGTCCTCGATCAGGGCGATGTTCACGGTGAACTCGCCATTGCGCTTGATGAACTCGCGAGTGCCGTCGAGCGGGTCGACCAGCCAGTAGCGGCGCCACCCGGCGCGCTCGCTGTAGGGGATCTCTGCCGATTCCTCCGACAGGATCGGCACCTCGCTGGTCAGCCTTCGCAGCCCCTCGACGATGACCTCGTGCGCCGCCATGTCGGCCTCGGTCAGCGGCGTGCGGTCGTCCTTTTGTTCGACCTCGAAGGCACCCTCGACCCCGTTGTAGATCTCGAGGATGGCGTCCCCCGCCTGGCCGGCAAGGTCGAGCACGTCCGGCAGCAGCCGGCGACATTCGTCGCGGACGCTCATTCGGTCTCCTCGCCGGCGATCAGGTCGCGGACGATGTAGAGAGCGGCCAGCGTGCGCGCCTCGGTGCAGTCGTCGCGCGCGAGCAGCCCCGGCAGGTCATCCAGCGGCCACTCCACGACCTCGGGCGGTTCCGGCTCGTCGCCGGGCAGGCTCTGCGGGTCGAGGTCGCGCGCCAGGATGACCTCGGTCACGTGACCGAGATAGCCGGGCGCCAGCGTCAGGCCCGTGACCGGTTCCATGCGACGGGCGCCGACACCGACCTCCTCCATCAGTTCCCGGTTCGCGGCCGCCAGCATGTCCTCGCCGGGCTCCACCCGCCCCTTGGGGAGCGACACCTCGTAGCGGTCGACGCCGACGGCGTACTCGCGCACCAGCAGTACCGAGCGCGAGTCCGTCACCGGCACCACCAGTACTGCGCCGAAACCGCGGCTGACCAGCTTCTCGAAGCGCACCTCGCGCCCATTGGCGAAGCGCAGGTCGACCTGCTCCACCTCGAACAGGCGGCTGCGCGCGATCGTCTCGCGCGCGAGGATCTCGGGCTTGGCGGTCATGCGCTGCGGGGGCAAATCCACGGGCACGGGCAAGTCGGCGAGAATGGCAGGTCCGCCGGAGCGCGGCAACCGCATCCGCCGGAAGTGTGAACTCGTGCGATCATGAGCGGCACCATGACTCTCGACCGCGTGCACCCGCCCTGGCAAGACATCGACACCGTGCTGCTCGATCTCGACGGCACGCTGCTCGACCTGCACTTCGACAATCACTTCTTCCTCGAACACCTGCCGCGGCGCCTGGCCGAACTGCAGGGACTGTCGCCGGAGCAGGCCCGCCAGCGGCTCGACCGCTGCTACCGGGCGGTGGCCGGCACGCTCGACTGGTACTGCCTCGACTACTGGGGGCGCACGCTGGAGCTGGACCTGGTCGCGCTGAAGGGCGAGATCGGTCACCTGGTCCGCTGGCGCCCGCATGCCACGGCCTTCCTCGACGCGCTGGCGGCCGCCGGCAAGCGGCGCGTGCTGGCGACCAACGCCCACCCGGGCAGCATCGGCTTCAAGTTCGAACGCATCGCGCTGCACGACCGGCTGGAGGCCCTGCACAGTGCGCACGAGCTGGGCGCGCCGAAGGAGGACCCGCGCTTCTGGGACCGGTTGCGCGAGCGCGAGGGCTTCGAGCCTGCGCGGACGGTGTTCTTCGACGACAACGCGGCGGTGCTGGCCGCGGCGCGCGACTGGGGGCTGCCGCACGTGATCGGCATCGAGCACCCGGACAGCCGCCGGCCGCCGAACCCGCTGGAGGGATTCACGTCGGTCGCGGATTTCGACCGGGTGGTGCCGCCACCTCCGACGGCGTGAACCACCGAAGGGATTCCGCGCCGTAGGCCGGTTTGCGCGCGCAGCGCGCCAGCCGGCACCAACCAGCCACTCGGCCGCAGCCGTGCGATCCGTTCCGCGAGGGCGCCGGCTGTTGCCTGCGGCAAAAGCCGGCCTACAGGCTGCCGCTCCGACGCAGCCGGTAGTTGCCCTGCCCGTCCTCGCGCGCGCCCCTCAGGGTCAGCAACTCGTGCAGCCGCTCGCCGGCCTCCGCCGACGGGACCAGCTTCAGGTCCAGCTGCCAGCGACCGTCGGCCTGCAACCGCGCGTTGCCGTCGATCGCCAGCTCTCCACCCTCGGCGC
>JAWWAE010000086.1:0-9403 GCA_033721835.1 Halofilum sp. (in: g-proteobacteria)
CCGGGCGGGTGGGGGGGGGGGGGTGGGGGGGCGCCCCCTCCGTCCCCCCGCGGGCCCCCCCGGGCCTGGGGCCCCCCCCCCCCCCCGCGCCCCCCCCCGCGGGGCGCGCGGGGGGGCGCGGGCCCCCCGCGGGGGCCCGCGGGGCGGCGCCCGCGGCTGCTACTGGCGCCCCCCCCCCGGCCCGTCGGGGGCGCCCCCGGGGCCGGTGCGACTGCCGGGCGTCCGGCCTACTCCAGATCGCTCAGCCGCAGCTTTTGGCGCGACTCGAAGCGCTCGCGGATGGCCACGCGCTCCTTGTCCGGCAGGGCGATCAGGCCCAGGTCCTTGAGCAGGCCACGCGGGCCGATCATGCGCTCGCTGAGGAACATGCGGACGTAGCCCTCCATCCCGGCCACTGCACCGAAGTGGCTGTTCTTGGTGTAGAAGAACAGGCTGCGCGAGACCGGGTACTCGCCCGAGGAGATTGCCTCCGGCTTCGGCTCGACGCCGTCGACGGTCGCCGCCCGGATCTTGCCGCGATTCTCGTCGAGGAAGCCGTAGCCGAAGATGCCGAAGGCCGCCTTGTTCTGCTCGATCTTCTGCACGATCAGGTTGTCGTTCTCGCCGGAGTCGATGTAGGCACCGTCGGAGCGGATCTCCGTGTACTCCTCGCCGTAGCCCATGTCCTCGGTCACCGCCTCCATCACCAGCTCCTCGAACGCGTCGCGCGTGCCGGAGGTGGTCGGCGGGCCGTAGATCACGATCTCTCGATCCGGCAGCGACGAGTCGATCTGGTTCCAGCGCTTGTAGGGGTTGTCGACCAGCTCGCCGCCCTGCGGCACCTGGGCGGCGACCGCCAGCGTGATCTGCTCGCGCGACAGGTTGATGGCCGGATTGCCCTTGGCCTGCGCCACCACGATGCCGTCGAAGCCGATCTTGAACTCGGTGATGTCGTTGACGCCGTTGTCCTGGCAGCGCTTGTACTCACTCGGCTTCATCCGGCGCGAGGCATTGGTGATGTCGGGCGTATCCATGCCGTTGCCGGCACAGAACAGCTTCATGCCGCCGCCGGAGCCGGTCGACTCGACCACCGGGGTCGAGTAGTCGGTGACCGCACCGAATTCCTCGGCGACGTAGCTCGAGAACGGATAGACCGTGCTGGAGCCGACGACGCGGATCTGCTGGCGCTCCGCCGCCACCACCGGGGTGGTGGACGCGACCAGCGCGGCGCCCAGCGCCAGGCTCGTGGTCAGTGTGCGAATCGATTTCATTGCCTATCCCCAGATCTTGAAGTTGCGAGGGGTCCGTGCATTCCGCGACGGCCGCTTGCCCCGTCTCCGGGACTGCCACTCGAGAGCGGCGGGACCACGGACGACGCGCGCAGGATATGAAGGCATTGTGACGGCTTCGTGACACGGACCAAACCGGCGGCGCACGGCCCTCGGGTTCAGGTCGTCGCGGCATCCGCCCGTGGCTCGCCGGCGGCCGGCCGATCCACCCGCTCGGCGGGAAAGCGGCAGCTGAAGCGGCTGCCGCGGCCGGGCTCCGACTCGATCTCGAGCGTGCCGCCGTTGCGCCACAGGGCGTGCTTGACCACCGACAGTCCCAGGCCGGTGCCGCCGCGCGCGCGCGAACGGCTGGAGTCCACCCGGTAGAAGCGCTCGGTCAGCCGCGACAGGTGGCGCCGGTCGATGCCCTGGCCCTCGTCGGCGACGCTCATGCAGGCGCCCCGGTCGTCGGCCTGCCAGGACACCCGCACGCGGGTGCCGGCCGGCGTGTGCCGGACCGCGTTGGTGATCAGGTTGCCGAAGGCGCTCGAGAGCTCGCCGGCAACCCCGCGCAGGCCCAGTTCCGGATCGGCGTCGAGCTCGATTCGATGCCCCTGCTCGCCCGAGAGCCGGCGCGCGTCCTCGACCAGGCCCTCGAGCATGCGCGCGACCGGCACCACCTCGGCGGCCGCGGGATCGACCGGCTCCAGCTCCAGCCGCGACAGCAGCAGCAGGTCCTGCACGATCGACAGCATGCGCCGGGACTGTCGGTCGACCGCGTCCAGCCCCTCGCGCACGTAGTCCGGCAGGTCCTCTTTCTCGAACGACTCGACGTAGCCGGTGATCACCGTGAGCGGGGTGCGCAGCTCGTGGCTGACGTTGGCGACGAAGTCGCGGCGCACGGCCTCCAGGCGCCGCAACGAGCTGGTGTCGCGTGCCATCAGCAGGTGCTGGCCGTCGCCGTAGGGGATCACGCGGATGTTCAGCTCCACGTTCTCGTCCAGCGGCGAGGTGATGTCGAGCGCATCGGAGTAGTCGGCCCGCTTCAGGTACTCGCGGAAACGCGGGTCGCGCAGCAGGTTGCCGATGCGCTGGCCGTGGTCCTGGGGGTTGCGAATGCCGAGCAGCGTCCTCGCCGCCCGGTTGGACCACTCGATCTCGTTGTGCTCGCCCAGCACCACCGCCGCGTCGGGCATGGCCTCGGTCGAGCGGTGAAAGCGGTTGAGGATCGCGGTCAGCCGTTTCTTGCGCCGCCGGTTGTGCTGCTGCAGCCGGTAGATGTGGTGGACCAGCTGGTCCCAGATGCCGCTGGAATCGGGCGCCTGGTTGAGTTGGCCGCCGCCGACCAGCCAGCGCTCGACCAGGTACATCTGGCGCAGGTGCCAGAGCACGTACAGGATCAGGCCGCCGAGGAACGACAGCGCCCAGTGACCGGTCAGCAGCGCCGCCAGCAGGGCCAGCAGGAGCGTCCAGACCAGGCGCCAGACCTCGAACTTCCAGGCGTCCGACAGCAAGCTCACGTCTCCCGGGGCATCCGCGGCCTTGCGGACACCCCGCGGTCAGTCCACCGCGAAACGATAGCCTACCCCGCGCACGGTCTGCACGGCACCGTCGAGGCCGTGCGGCCGCAGCAGCTTGCGCAGACGCAACACGTGCACGTCGACGGTACGCTCCTCGACGAACACCTCGCGGCTCCAGACATGATCCAAAAGCTGGGCACGGCTGTACACGCGCGACGGATGGCTCATGAAGAAGCGCAGCAGCCGGAACTCGGTCGGTCCGACGTCGATCGGCTGCTCGTCGACGTAGACCCGGTGGGCGGCGGTGCTGAGCGACAGCGGGCCCGCGGTCAGCATGCCCTCGGCGTCCTGCCCCGAGGTACGCCGCAGCACCGCCCGGATGCGCGCGGCCAGCTCGCGCGGCGAGAACGGCTTGGTGACGTAGTCGTCGGCCCCGGTCTCCAGCCCGTGCACGCGGTCGTTCTCCTCGGCGCGGGCGGTGAGCATGATCACCGGCACCTCCGCGGTGAGCTCGTCGCGCTTGCACTGGCGCACGAACTCGATGCCGCTGGTGCTCGGCAGCATCCAGTCGACCAGCATCAGGTCGGGCACCTTTTCCGAGATCCGCAGCCGGCCCTCGGGCGCGTCGGCCGCCGTCTGCATGTCGAACCCCTCGCGCGCCAGCACGCGGCTGACCATCTCGCGGACCTCGGCCTCGTCTTCGACCAGAAGAATCGTCGCCTGCATCTTTGTCATCCGCCTGTCACCCCCGGTGGGCCCTGCGGGGAACTCGTACATGCTCTGAGCGAGTGTGGTGGTCCAGCACAAGGCGCACCGACGACGCAGGGTCGTGCGCCCTGCGGAGGAGGTGCAACGTCGTGCTGGGCCGCCACACCCGCTCCCTTCGGGCGGCCCTGTGCGCGCCCGCCGCGGCGTTGCTCGTCGCTCATGTAGACCGTGCTACACCACGCTCCTCGCGCCTTGCGGCGAACGCGCGCAGGGTCGCAGAGCGTGAACGAATTCCCCGCAGGGTCCACTACCGTCATCATTCTAGGCGGGCCCGCATGACGCCGGTGTGACAGCGCCAAGCCCGCGCCGATCCTGCGGCCCCGCGAGCCGCGGCGGGCAGTGCGGCCGGCGAGCGGGCCGTTCGAACGGCGCGCCGGATTCGCGGGCGGCGGCCATTCCGGCCCCTGTGGGGCCCGACCGGGCCTCCTTGACCCCCCGGGTACCAGAAAGGATACTGCGCCAAAACCAGAACATTCCGGGATCACCTCAACCGCCTTCCTGCCGCGAAACCATTCGCCCGCGGCCCGGTGTCGGCCGGTCCCGGAGCCATGGCGGGCCCGCCGGCACACGGTTGCGATCGGCGGCCGGCGCGACCTGAAGCCGTACACCGACGGGGGAAGCGATCCGCATGAGCCTGGCCCTGATCGTTCTGCTTCCCTTCCTCGGTGCCGTACTGCCGGCCCTGATGATCCATTCCGGGCGCGCCGCCTGCGCCCTCTCCGCCGCCTGGGTCACGGCACTGGCCTTCGGCCTGCTGCTGACGCACGTCCCGACCGTGATGAGCGGGCAGGTGGTGCAGGTGGGCTGGGAATGGCTGCCCGCCCTCGGACTCCACGTCAATTTCTTCCTCGACGGTCTCGGCCTGCTGTTCGCCGGGCTCATCCTGGGCATCGGCCTGCTGATCATCATCTACGCCCGCTATTACCTGGCGGAAAAGGATCCGATGGGCAATTTCTACACCTATCTGCTCCTGTTCCAGGGGGCGATGGTGGGGATCGTGCTCTCGGACAACGTCCTGCTGCTGCTGATCTTCTGGGAACTCACCAGCCTGACCTCTTTCCTCCTGATCGGCTACTGGCGCCATTTGCCGGAGGGCCGCCAGGGCGCGCGCATGGCCCTGGTCGTCACCGGCTCGGGCGGGCTCGCACTGATCGCGGGCATGCTGATCCTGGGCCATATCGTCGGCTCCTACGACCTCACGGTGATCCTGCAGCACGGCGAGGAGATCCGCGAATCGCCGCTCTATGTGCCGGCCCTGTTGCTGATCCTGGTCGGCTGTTTCACCAAGAGTGCGCAGTTCCCGTTCCATTTCTGGCTGCCGCACGCCATGGCGGCGCCGACGCCAGTGTCGGCGTACCTGCACTCGGCGACGATGGTGAAGGCCGGCGTCTTTCTCATGGCCCGCCTGTGGCCGGTGCTCTCCGGCCCCGAGATCTGGTTCTACCTGGTGGCGACGACCGGGCTGGTGACCATGGTCGTCGGCGCCTGGATCGCGCTCTTCAAGGACGACCTCAAGGGCCTGCTGGCGTTCTCGACCGTCAGCCACCTCGGCATGATGACCATGCTGCTCGGCCTCGCCACGCCCATGGCGGCGGTGGCCGCGGTGTTCCACATCATCAACCACGCCACCTTCAAGGCCGCGCTGTTCCTCAGCGCGGGCATCATCGACCACGAGACGGGCACCCGGGACCTGAAGAAACTCGGCGGCCTGCTCATGCTGATGCCCATCACCGCGACCCTGGTCATGATCGCGGCCGCCTCGATGGCGGGCATCCCGTTCCTGAACGGCTTCCTGTCCAAGGAGATGATGCTCGAGGAGATCAGCCACACGGCCTGGGCAGGCCAGGGCTGGATCCTGCCGGCACTGGCGACGGTCGGCGCCCTGTTCTCGGTCGCGTACTCGTTCCGCTACATCGTGCACGGCTTCTTCGGCCCGCAGCGCGACGACTACCCGAAGCATCCGCACGATCCGCCCGCCGGCCTGTGGCTGCCGCCCGCTCTGCTGGTCGTTCTGGTCGTGCTGATCGGCCTGTTCCCGGAGACCTTCGCCGGCGACCTGGTCCGCAGGACCACCTCCGCGGTCATCCAGGGGCCGGTGCCGGAGTTTCACCTGGCGCTCTGGCACGGCCTCACGCCGGCGCTGTTCATGTCGATCGTCGCCGTAGGCGGCGGCCTGCTCGCCCTGTGGCGTTACCCGATGGTCCGGAACTGGTGGCAGGCCGGGCCGCATCCGGAGGCCAAGGCGATGTTCGATGCGGTCATCGCCGGCGCCGTCCGCCTTTGCCAGACCACCGTCCTCGCCCTGCACAACGGCTCGCTGCAGCGCTACCTCGCCTTCATGATCGGCGCCGCCGTGGTCCTCGGCTTCAGCGGCTTCCTGGGCGCCAGCCACGCGCCGGGCCAGCGCGAGTTGCTGCCGGCCGTTCCGGTGGCCGGGGTCCTGTGGGTGATCCTGCTGGCCGCCTGCGGCCTGATCGTCGCGTTCCAGCGCCAGCGCCTGTTCGCGGTGGTCCTCGTCGGGGTGATCGGACTGATCGTCTCGATCGCGTTCGTCTACTTTTCGGCCCCCGACCTCGCGATGACACAGATCTCGGTCGAGGTCGTCACCACCATCCTCATCCTGCTGGCCCTGTATTTCCTGCCCGGCGAGACGCCGCGGGAGAGCAGCGCGCTGCGGCGCGGTCGCGATGCCGTTCTCGCCGGCCTGGCGGGGATCGGCATCGGTGGCCTCGCCTGGGCGGTCATGACGCGCGACTTCAGCAGCCTGTCCAGCTACTACATCGAGAATTCGCACCACCTGGGTGGTGGCGACAACGTGGTCAACGTCATCCTCGTGGACTTCCGCGGCTTTGACACCTTCGGCGAGATCATCGTGCTCGGCATCGCCGGACTGGCGATCTACGCCCTCCTCAAGGGCATGATGGAGGGCGAGATCCACGAAAAACTCGGTTCCTGGCCGCTGGAGATGCGCAAGTCGGCGGATCGGCATCCGATGCTCATGGTCATCATGGCCCGCGTCATGCTGCCGCTGGTCCTCATCGTCGGCGTGTACATCTTCCTGCGCGGTCACAACAGCCCGGGCGGGGGATTCATCGCCGGCCTGGTCGTGGCGATCGGCCTGGTGATGCAGTACATGGCCAGCGGGTTCGCCTGGGCGGCCCAGCGCATGACCATCCAGTACCACGCGCTGATCGGCGGCGGCGTGTTGATCGCGGCGACGACCGGCATCGGTGCAATGATCATGGGCTATCCCTTCCTCACGAGCACCTACGATTACTTCAACCTGCCGGTGGTAGGCAAGTTCGAGCTCGCCAGCGCGCTCGGCTTCGACGTCGGCGTATTTCTGACGGTCGTGGGCGGCGTCATGCTCGCACTGGCGTATCTGTCCGATCTCGGTCGCTGGGCCAGTCGTTCCCCGATCAACGAGCAGCCCATGGACGCCCTGCCGACCCGGGACGAACCCAGCCGGAGAGACGACTGACATGGAATTCCTGGTCGCCAGCACCATCGGCGTGATCACCGCCGCGGGCATCTACCTGGTTCTCCGTGCGCGTACGTTCCCGGTCGTGCTCGGGCTCACCCTGCTCACCTATGCGATCAACCTGTTCCTGTTCATCACCGGTCGCCTGGCGGTCGGTCAGCCGCCGGTGCTCCAGGACGGGGTGACCGCGTACACCGATCCACTGCCCCAGGCACTGGTGCTGACGGCCATCGTGATCTCGTTCGGCATGACCGCGGTCATCGTGGTCATGGCGCTCCGCGCCTACATCGAATCCGAGAATGACCATGTCGACCTGATCGACGGCGACAACGACAGGGGAGACAGCAGGACATGAACCACTGGATCATCCTGCCGATCCTGCTGCCCGCGATGGTCGCGCCGCTGATTGCGCTGACGGTGCGACACGACATCGTCCTCTGCCGCGTCTTCTCCGTGGCATCGACCGTGCTGTTGCTGGTGCTCGGCGGCGTCCTGATGGGCACCACCGCCGTCGAGCCCGTGCAGACCTACAATCTCGGCAACTGGCTCGCGCCGTTCGGCATCGTGCTGGTCCTCGATCGCCTGTCGGCGCTGCTGCTGTTGCTGACCGCCGTGCTCGGCCTGGCGGTCGTGCTCTACGCGATCAATGGCTGGGACCGGGCCGGACGTCACTTCCATCCCCTGTTCCAGCTCCAGCTGATGGGCATCAACGGCGCCTTCCTCACCGGCGACCTGTTCAACCTGTTCGTCTTCTTCGAGGTGCTGCTGATCGCCTCGTACGGCCTGATGGTGCACGCCGGCGGCCCGGCCCGGATGCGGGCGGGCGTGCAGTACGTGGCCATCAACCTGGTCGGTTCGAGCGTGTTCCTGGTCGCGGTCGGGCTCATCTACAGCGTGACCGGTACGCTCAACATGGCGCACCTGGCCGTCGAGGTCGGGCGCGTGTCCGCGGCCGATCGTGCCCTGCTCGAGACCGGGGGCCTGTTGCTGCTGCTGGTGTTTGCCGTGAAGGCCGCCCTGGTCCCGCTGCACTTCTGGCTGCCCGGCACCTACGCCAATGCGCCGGCGCCGGTCGCGGCCCTGTTCGCGATCATGACCAAGGTGGGCGCCTACGCGATCATTCGGGTGTTCACCCTCATCTTCGGTGCCGGCGCCGCCGCCAGTGCCGGCCTGGCCGGGCCATGGCTGCTGCCGCTGGCGCTGGTGACGCTGGTCGGCGGCATGGCCGGCGTGCTCGCCTCGCGCCGGCTCGGGCAGATGGTCGGCTTTGCCGTCATCGGCTCCATGGGCACACTGCTGGTCTCGGTGGCGCTGTTCACGCCGCAGGCCATTTCCGCCGCACTCTATTACCTGGTTCATTCCACCCTTGCCGCCGGGGCGCTGTTTCTCATCGTGGACCTGGTCAGGGAGCGCAGACCCGATCTCGGCGACCGCCTGACCACCGCCCCGCAATTCGCCCAGTGCGGTTTCATCAGCGCACTGTTCCTGCTCGGCAGCATGGCGATGACGGGCTTGCCACCCCTTTCCGGCTTTGTCGGCAAGCTGCTGGTGCTGGACGGTGCCCGCGAATCCGCGCATGCCGCCTGGATCTGGGGCGGCATCCTCGGCGCCTCGCTGCTTGCCATCATCGGTTTCGCACGCGCCGGCACCACCTTGTTCTGGAAAAGCGCCTCGGTGGAGGGAACACTTCAGCCCATGGGCCAGCCGGCGCCGGCGCTGCCCTTCGTCTCGGTCGGCACGTTGCTCGGCGGCATGGTGCTGCTGACGGTATTCGCCGGGCCGATCATGCTGTACCTCGACTCGGTCGCACAGCAATTGTTCACGCCACAGCAGTACATTGATACCGTCATGACGCCCAATACCGTACAGCCCGCGGGGGCACACTGATGGCTGGCCACGCAGACGATCGCAGCTTTCTTCAGCGCTGGTTGCCACACCCGCTGCTGTCGCTCGTCCTGATCGTCCTGTGGATGGCTCTGCTGAATGACTTCAGCATGGGCGGGCTCGTGGTGGGCGCGGTACTGGGCACGATCATACCCATCGTCACCAGCAACTTCTGGCCGGACCGGCCACCGATTCGCGCCTACGGCAAGGCCGTTGCCTACGTTTTCCTGCTGGCCTGGGATGTCCTGGTAGCGAACATCCAGGTGGCGCGTCTGATCGCCTTTCGCCCGGCCGACCAACTGAACTCGCGCTGGATTGCCGTCCCGATCGAACTCCAGAGCCCGGAAGCGATCACTCTGCTGTCGGCCACGATCACCCTGACGCCCGGTACGGTAACGAGTGACGTATCCGCGGACGGCAAGAGCCTGCTGGTTCACTGCCTCGATGCCCCGGACGTGGTCGCCCAGGTCAACGAGATCAAGACCCGCTACGAGCGGCGCATC
>JAWWAE010000087.1:0-9400 GCA_033721835.1 Halofilum sp. (in: g-proteobacteria)
GACTCGGCCTGGTAATCGATGCTGCGCAGGCGCGCGATCTTGGTCGGGGTGTGGAACAGCGTGTAGGCCACCTGGCAGGCGACCATGTTGACTTCGTCGCTGCTGGTGACGGCGACGATCATGTCCGCGTCCTCGGCGCCGGCGTGGCGCAGCACGCCCGGGTGCGAGGCCAGGCCGGTGATCGTGCGCAGGTCGAGCTTGTCCTGCAGGCTCTGCAGCAACTGCGCATTGATGTCGACCACCGTGATGTCGTTGTCTTCGCCCGCCAGGTTGTAGGCGACCGAGGAGCCGACCTGGCCGGCGCCGAGAATGATGATCTTCATCCGGGAGTTCCCCGAGGTTCGACCCGCGACATCGCCTGCCACACACGCGCGGGTGCCGGTCGGCGACCTGCGCGGATTGTAGCGGCTGACCGGATCAACTCAACCGCGCCCGCGCGACGAGTGATTGATCCCCAGCGATCTCAGCTTGCGGTACAGGTGCGTGCGCTCCATGCCGACCCGGCGGGCCAGCTCGCCGATCCGACCGCCGGCCAGGCGCAGCTGGTGCTGCAGGTAGGCGCGCTCGAAGGCATCGCGGGCCTCGCGCAGCGGCAGGTCCAGCGGCAATGGCATGGCGCTGGCCGGCACGCTGAGCTGCGGGCGCAGTTCGGCCAGCGCCTGCTCGACGGCGGCAACCTCCACCTGGCTCGCGTCCTCGAGCGACAGCACCCGTTGCACCAGGGCGGCCAATTCGGCCACGTTGCCCGGCCAGTCGTGGTTGCGCAGGCGGTTCTGGGCCGCGACCGAGAAGCGCCGGTAGGGCAGGCCCTCGCCCTCGACCAGCCGGGTGACGAAGTGGGTGATCAGCTCCGGCACGTCCTCGGGGTGCTCGCGCAGCGGCGGCACCCGCACGACCGCCGCGTTGAGGGCGTGGAACAGGTCGGAGCGGAAGCGGCGCTCGTCGACCCGCCGCTGCAGGTCCTCGGCCGACCGGCCGATCAGCCGCGGGGCCGCGGTGTCTCCCGCATCGGCCAGCCGCTCGGCCAGCAGTGCCTGCGTGCGCCCGTCGAGCTCGGCCAGGTCGAGGATCGCCAGCGAACCGCCCGCGGCCTGCTGCCAGGCGCCGTCCGCGCCGAACAGGGCAGCCTCGAGGCCGTCGGCACCGACGCGCCCGACATCGAACTCCACCCACGGGCCGCCGGCGCGGCTGCCCTGCTCGTGGATCAGCCGCGCGACCGTGCGCTTGCCCGCGCCCGGCTCGCCGCAGACCAGCAGCGGCAACTCGCCGGCCGCCAGCCGGGCGACCCGGTCGCGCAGGTCCGCCAGCGGCTGGCTGGTCCCGACCAGCTCCGTGCGGCGGCGCGGTCCACGGGCACCGGCGCTGACCTCGGCGGCGGCGCCGTCCGCCAGGGCGGCGCGCACGGTCGCCAGCAGCTTGGCCAGCGACAGCGGCTTCTCGACGAAGTCGAAGGCGCCCAGCCGGGTCGATTCGACCGCGGTCTCGATGGTGCCGTGGCCGGACATCATGATCACCGGGAAGCGGGCGACGTCGCCCGCCTGCCACTCCTTGAGCAGCGTGATGCCGTCGACGTCGGGCATCCAGATGTCGAGCAGCGCCAGGTCGGGCGGCTCCTGCAGGCGGGAACGACGCGCGCTCGCGGCGTCGCGCGCCACGGTCACCGCGTAGCCCTCGTCCTCGAGGATCTCGCGCAGCAGCTCGCCGATGTCCGGCTCGTCGTCGACCACCAGGACGCGGGTCGTGCTCATGTCGCCGCCGCCCGGCGGTCGGCCCCGGCCGCGGCGGGCAGTCGCACGCGCACGCTGGCCCCGCCGCCGGCCTCGTTGCCGGCCTCCACCATGCCGCCGTGCTCCTCGACGATGCGCTTGACGATCGCCAGGCCGAGACCACTGCCGCGCGGCTTGCCGCTCATGTAGGGCTCGAACAGGCGATCGATCATCTCGTCGGGGATCCCCGGTCCGGCATCGGTCACGGCCAGCTCCACCTGGTCGAGACCGTCGTGCGTGACGCGCGCCGTGCGGACGGTCACGCGCGGCTCGGCGCGCCCGGCCTGCGCCTCGATCGCGTTCTTGATCAGGTTGTGCAGCAGCTGGCGCAGGCGTGCGCGGTCCGCCAGCACCGGCGGCAGCTCCGCCGCGGGTACCAGCGCGACCGGCACGCCGCGGTGACCGGCGTACAGGTCGACCACCTCCTGCGCCAGCTCGTTGACGTCGAGCAGCGCGAAGTCGGCCACCGGCACGGCGGCGTAATCGGCGAAGGCGCGGACCATGGCCTTGAGCGCCTCCACCTGCTGGACGATGGTCCAGGTCCCGCGGTCGAGCACGGCGGCGTCGTCGGCCGGCAGGTGGTCGAGCAGCTTGTGCCGCATGCGCTCGGCCGAGAGCTGGATCGGGGTCAGCGGATTCTTGATCTCGTGCGCCAGGCGTCGCGCCACCTCGCTCCAGGCCGCCTCGCGCTGTGCCTGGGCCAGCGTGGTGATGTCGTCGAACACCACCACCCAGCCGCCGGCCAGGTCCTCGCGGTCGGGCAGCCGCGCACCCCGGCAGACGATGATCTTGCGCCGGCTGCCGGCGCCCGGCAGCTCGAACTCTTCCTGCCACTCGCCGGCGCCGTGCTCGACGTGCGGCATCACCGCCTGCAGGAACGGGTCCAGCCGCGGGTGTTCGGCGGCGATCATGGCCAGCGGCTGGCCGGTGCGGGGCGACAGCGCCAGTCCCAGGATGCGCGCGGCCGCCTCGTTGGCGGTGTGCAGCACGCCGCGACCATCCAGCGTGACCACGCCGGTCGAGATGCGCTCGAGCACGGCCTCGAGATAGGCGCGCTGGCTCTCGACCTGCAGCCGGCTGCTGCGCGCCTGGTCACGGGCATGGGCCAGACGCCGCGTCATCTCGTTGAACGACTCGACCAGGAACCCGAGCTCGTCGCGGCCCGAGGGCGGCAGCCGCGTGGCGTAGTTGCCCTGGGCGACCGCGCGCGTGCCCTCGGCCAGGCTGTGGATCGGCAGCATGATGCGCCGGGCGGCGTAGAACGCGGCCCAGATCGCGGTCAGGACGGACAGGAACAGCAGCAGCGTCAGCGTGCCGATGTAGCTGGCCTTGAGCGAGCCGCGCATGAAGGTCAGCGAACGGTACTGCCCCACCGCCTGCTCGACACTGGCGGCCAGGCGGTTCAGGTCGGCGGGCACGGGATACAGCGCCTGCAGCACCCGCCGGCCGCCGGTCGGCGTGCCGCCGGCCAGCGGCACGACCACTCGCACGTGCAGCCCGGACTGCCCGACGGGGTCGAGGCCGACGTAGGACTGGCCCTGACGCAGTTGCAGCAGGATGCCGCTGCCGATGCGTGTGGGCACGATCTGCGAGGTGTCGTCGCTACTGGTGGCGACCACCTGGCCACCCTCGCCGAACAGGGTCAGGTCGGTCGCGGTCGACTCCAGGCTGAGGCGCGACAGCAACGCGACCGTATCCGACTCCGCCGCCGTGCCGAGCTCGGCCGCCATGCCCTCGGTCTGGTGCTGCACCGTGCGCATGTACAGCGAGAGCGAGTCCTTGGACAGGCGCAGCGAGTCCTCCAGCGCCTGCTCGACCCGGGTGTCGAACCAGGAGTCGATGCTCGAGGTCAGGAAGCGGATCGAGAATGCGAACACGATGGTCACCGGCACCAGCGACAGCACCACGAACATCGCGATCAACCGTGCCGTCAGGCGGGTGCCGGCGACCCGGCGCCGGAACTGCTGCACCAGGTTCCACAGGTTCACCACCACCAGCAGCAGGATGAAGGCCACGCCGAGGATGTTGACCAGCAGCAGCGGCGCGAACAGGTGGCGCAGCCGTTCCGGGGCCTGCGCGAAGTTGGCCAGCACGTACAGCGACAGCAGCAGCAGCAGGAACAGCGCGAGCATCGGCCAGATGCCCGTCGCCAGTCGCTGGATCAGTCGAATGTCCATCGGTACCACTCGGTCTCTAGGTCCCAGGCCTCGGCGAACAGCGCGGCCGCGCGCAGCGGCAGCGGCAGCTCGTCGTGCAGCAGCCGGACCCGGACGTAGCCGGCGTAGTCACCACCGCTCTCGATCAGCATGCGGTCGACCAGGGGGAACCTGACCAACGTGCCGATGTGATCGAGCGCGCTCTGCAGGCGGGTATAACTGCGGCGCTGACCCGTGTTCCGGTTGGTGACGACGTATTGCAGGCTCAACTCGTGCAGCGACAGCCGGTAGCGCTGGGTGAGGAAGGCGACATCGGTGTCCGGCCACCACGCATTGCGCCGGTCGATCTGGATCTCCCAGGCGATCCCCAGGTCGACCCCGTTGTCGAGCGCCTCGCGCACGGCCGGCGGCAGCCGCAGCCGGGCGGCCGCGTCGAGCCGGTAGACGTCGTCGACCACGCGCACGCTGGCCCGCTGCAACTCGAACGCCGACGCGGGGGTGTCGTCGTCGGCCGTGCCGGCCGCGGGCAGCGCCGGCAGCAGCAGCGCCAGCAGCACGCCGGCGCCGCGCCGGCGGCGGGTGGCGGCGGGCGGACGCCGGCCGGCCGGGCCGTCAGGCGCTGCGCTGCAGGCACGCATAGAAGAATCCGTCCATGTCCTGTTCGCCCGGCAGAATCTGGCGACCCGGTTCGGTGTCGCGCCCCCAGTCGGCCTCGATCGGGACGATCGCGGCGTCCGGCCGGCGCGCGAGGAAGGCGGCCACCTGCCCGGCATTCTCGCGCCGCAGGATCGAGCAGGTCGAGTACAGCAGCATACCGCCGGGTGCGAGCAGCGGCCACAGGGCATCCAGCAGCCGCGCCTGTTCCGTCACCAGCCGATCGACGTCCCCGGGCCGACGCAGCAGCTTGATGTCGGGGTGGCGGCGGATGACGCCGGTCCCGCTGCAGGGTACGTCGAGCAGGATCCGGTCGAACGGGCGGCCGTCCCACCAGTCCTCGGGCGCGCCGGCGTCCGCGACCCGGAGCTCGGCCTGCAGGCCGAGCCGGTCGAGGCCCTCGCGCAGCCGCTGCGCCCGCGCGGGATCGATCTCGAGCGCGACGAGCTCGCCGGGGGGCGGATCGAGCTCGGCCAGGTGGGCGGTCTTGCCGCCCGGGGCGGCGCAGGCGTCGAGCACACGCATGCCGGGACCGACCGCGAGCAGCGGCGCGGCCAGCTGCGCGGCGGCGTCCTGGACCGACACGTGACCGGCGGCGAAGCCGGGCAGCCGCTCCACCCCCGCCGGCCGCTCGAGCTGCAGCGCCAGCGGCGCGTGCGGGTGTGGCCGGGCCCCGAAACCCTCCGCCTCCAGCGCCCGCAGGTAGTCGTCGCGGCCCTGCACGCGGCGGTTCACCCGCAGCGTCATCGGCGCCCGGGCGGTACCGGTCGCCAGGATCGCGTGCCGGTCTTCCGGCCAGTCGGCGGCCAGTTCGCGCGCCAGCCAGGGCGGCCAGCTGTGAGCCCGCACCGGGTCCTCGGGCGCCGCCAGCAGCGAGCGCTCACGCTCCAGGCCCCGCAGTACCCCGTTGACCAGACCGCGCGCCCAGCCCTTGCCCAGTGCCGCGGCGGCCTCCACGGCGGCGTCGACCGCGGCATGCGGCGGGGTCCGCATGCGGTCGAGCTCGTAGGCGCCCGCGACCAGCAGCGCGTGAATATCGGCGTCGCGGCGCTTCAGCGGTTTTCGCAGGCGGCCGTCGATCACCGCGGCCAGCCGCAGCCAGTGCCGCGCGGCGCCGTAGACCAGCTCCGCGAGCAGCGGCTGCGCCTCGCGGCCGACCTGCTCGCGGGCCACGGCCAGGGCGTCGTCCAGCGAGCGCCCGCCGGCGACCGCCGCCAGCGCGGCCGCCGCGACCGCACGCGGCGGCAGCGTCACCGGCCGAGCCGGCATCGGTCCAGCTCGCGCGCATTGGCCAGGTCGGCCGCGCGCATCGACCTGCGGCTGGCCGGCTGCACCTCGAGCAGCCGCAGCACCCCCTCGCCGGTGGCGACGTCGATGCCGTCACGGCCGGCCCCGAGCACCGTGCCCGGTTCCGCGCCGGCGGGGTCGGCGGCGGCCAGGACCTGCGCCGCCCAGATTCGCAGCGGCTCGCCGTCGAGCAGCGTCCAGGCCGCTGGCCACGGCTGCAGGGCCCGCACCCGGCGCTCGAGCTCGGCGGCCGGCCGCGACCAGTCGATCCGGCCCTCCTCGCGGTCGAGCTTCGGCGCCCGCGTGACGGCGGTCTCGTCCTGCGGCTGCGCGGCGGCGAGCCGCGCGGGCAGGTCCTCGAGCGCCTCCAGCAGGGCGGTCGCGCCGAGCTCGGCCAGCCGCTCGTGCAGGCTCGCGGCCGTGTCCGCGTCGCCGATCGGGCAGCGCCGCTGCAGCAGCACCGGCCCGGCATCGAGGCCGGTGGTCATCTGCATGATGCTGACCCCGGTCTCGCCGTCGCCGGCCAGCAGCGCACGGGCGATGGGGGCGGCGCCCCGCCAGCGCGGCAGCAGCGAGGCATGGACGTTGAGCGCACCGTGGCGCGGGTAGTCGAGCACGGGCGCGGGCAGCAACTGGCCGAAGGCCACCACCACCAGCAGATCGGGCGGGCCGTCCCGCGCCACGGCCTCGAGGTCCGGCACGGCGAGGCGCTCGGGCTGGATCACGGGGATCCCGGCGGCGAGCGCGGCCTGCTTGACCGGCGGTGGCTGCAACCGGCGACCGCGGCCGGCCGGCCGGTCGGGCTGCGAGATGACGGCCTCGACGCGGTGCGGCGAGGCCAGCAGGGCTTCCAGCGGGGGTACCGCGAACGCGGGGGTGCCCGCGAAGAGGATCCGCAGGGGCGCGCCCACGTCAGCCGAGCGCGCGGTCGGCGTCGGCGTGCTCGCGGCGGCGTTGCTTGGCCAGCTTCTTGTCCAGGCGGCGGCGCTTGAGCATGGACAGGTAGTCGATGAACAGGCGCCCGTTCAGGTGGTCGACCTCGTGCTGGATGCAGACGGCGAGCAGCCCGTCGGCCTCGAGCTCGAACTCGGCGCCGTCGCGGTCGAGCGCACGCACGCGCACGCGCTCGGCGCGGCGCACGCGGTCATAGACGCCGGGGATCGACAGGCAGCCCTCCTCGGATTCCTGCTCGCCCTCGCGTTCGAGGATCTCGGGATTGATGAGGACCAGCGGCTGGTCGTGCTCGGGGGAGACGTCGATCACGGCGATGCGCTCGTCGACACCCACCTGGGTGGCGGCGAGACCGATTCCCGAGGCCGCGTACATGGTCTCGACCATGTCGTCGGCCAGCGCGCGGACCCGCTCGTCGACCTCCGCGACCGGCTCCGCGACGTGCCGCAGGCGCTCGTCGGGATACTGCAAAATGTCCAGCAAAGCCATGGGTTCCGCGCTGAATTTCAGGTAAATTTACAACTCGTGCCGCCAGCACTAGGATAACCCAGACGCCGAGTGCACACACGCGTCCCGGCTGGGTCCGCGCGCACTGCCGGGCGATAATGCGCCGCAACGCCCGGCGCGAGGGAGAATTCGGTGACGAGAAACAGCCTGGACCGATTCCGGCCACGCCTGCCGCTCGCGCTGGTCGCTCTGCTGGCGCTCGGCGGCTGCGCCACCGGGACGACCGAGCCGGAACCCGAGCCGGAGCAGACCACCGCCGCGAGCGAACCCGCGCCGAAGCAGGAAGTCGGCAGGGAGGCGGTCAAGCCGTCGCACCCCGTGCGCTACGTGGTCAAGAAGGGGGACACCCTGTGGGACATCGCCGCCCTGTTTCTGCGCGATCCCTGGGTGTGGCCCGAGATCTGGAGCGTCAACCCCCAGATCGAGAACCCGCACCTGATCTATCCCGGCGACATCATCACGCTGGCCTACATCGGCGGCAAGCCGCGGCTGATCGTCGACCGGCCGGGGGTCGATCGGGCAGGCCTCGAACCGGCACCGGAGGGGCTGACCGTGGAGCAGCTGGAGCCGCGGGTGCGGGAACTGCCGCTGGAGGCGGCGATCCCGAGCATCCCCGCCGACGCCATCCAGCAATTCCTCAATCGCCCGCGCGTGCTGCCGAAGGAAGAACTCGACGCCCTGCCCTACATCGTCGGCAACTACGAGGGCCGGCTGATCAGCGCCGCCGGCGATGACGTCTTCGCCCGCGGGTTCCCGGCGGCCGGCCCGCAGGCGCAACGCTACACCGTGGTGCGGCCCGGCGATCCGCTGGTGGACCCGGACAGCGGCGAGATCCTCGGCTACGAGGCGATCCACGCCGGCCAGGGCATCGTCCGCCAGCTGGGTGATCCGGTGAAGATCTCGCTGGTCGACAGCCAGCGCGAGATCCTCAGCGGCGACCGCCTGCTCCCGGGCGACCAGGACCCGGCGCAAGCCAGCTATATCCCCAAGGCCCCCGAGACCCAGGTCGAGGGTCGAATCATCGCCCTGTTCGACGCCATTTCGCAGGTCGGCTCGAAACAGGTGGTGGTGATCAACCTCGGCGCGCGCGCCGCGCTGGAGCCCGGACACGTGCTCGGCATCCGGCAGAGTGGTGGCACCGTCCGCGACGCCTACGCCGAGGAACCCGGCGAAGAGGTCACGCTGCCGCCACAGGAGGTGGGGACGCTGATGGTGTTCCGGGTATTCGACCGCGTCAGCTACGGCCTGATCATGGACTCGACGCGTGCGATCCACCTGCACGACACGGTCACGAACCCTTAGCCGTAACGGGAACTCCCGATGAGCCACCCCATGGACGGGGTCGAACCCTGGCTGCGGCTGGCCCATGCCCCGGGCGTCGGCCCGGCCACCGCGCGCGAGCTGCTGCAACGCTTCGGTGACGCGGCGGCCATCTGCGCCGCCGGCCGCCGGGCTCTGGCGGCCAGCGGCCTCGCCCGCGGGGCCATCGACTGCCTCCTCGGCACGGCCGCGCAGACGGACATCGAGCGCGACCTGGAGTGGGCCGGCGGCGACGAAGCGCGCCACCTGCTGCCGCTGACCGACCCGCGCTACCCCCCGCGCCTGCGCACGATCCACGATCCGCCACCGCTGCTCTACGTCGAGGGCGACCCCGAGGTACTGGCCTACCCAATGCTGGCCATCGTCGGCACGCGGCACCCGACGCCGGCCGGACGCGAGACGGCGCATGCCTTCGCCCGGCACCTCGCGGGCAACGGCCTGATCGTCGCCAGCGGCCTGGCGCTCGGCATCGATGCCGCGGCGCACGAGGGGGCGCTCGCCGCCGACGGGTTGACCGTGGCCGTGGCCGGCACCGGGCTCGACCGGGTGTATCCGCCGGGCCACGCGGCGCTGGCGCGGCGCATTGCCGAACAGGGCGCGCTGGTCTCCGAGCTGCCCATTGGCACGCGACCGTCGCGCGAGGCCTTCCCGAGGCGCAACCGCATCCTGTCCGGCCTCGGTGTCGGCACGCTGGTGGTCGAGGCGGCCCTGCGCAGCGGTTCGCTGATCACGGCGCGGCTGGCGCTGGAACAGGGGCGC
>JAWWAE010000088.1:0-9169 GCA_033721835.1 Halofilum sp. (in: g-proteobacteria)
GCGGACCGGCAGCGCACCGAAGTCCGCCGGCTGGTGGGTCGTCAGCAGCGCCATGCCGCCATTGCGGCAGTGGTCGACCACCAGTGCCTCCAGCATCGCCTTGCCGGCCACATCGAGCGCGCTGAAGGGTTCATCCAGGACCCACAGTGGATTCGGCCGCAGCAGCAGCCGCGCCAGCGACACCCGGCGCGCCTGGCCGGCGGACAGCCGCCGCAGCGGGGTGTCGGCGCGGCCGTCGAGGCCGACCCGCTCGAGCGCCGTGGCGCAGCGTGCACCATCCCCGCCACCGGCGATCGCCAGCGCCGCCTGCAGGTTCTCGCGCGGCGTCAGGTCGCGCTTCACGCCCGCGGCATGGCCGACGAAGGTCAGCGCGCGCCGGAACGGGTCGGGGTCGTCCGCCACATCGGCGCCGTCCCAGCGCACCCGACCCGCCTCGGGCATGGACAGGCCGCAGATCATCCGCAGGAGCGTGGTCTTGCCCGCGCCGTTGGCGCCCTCGATCTGCACCAGCTCGCCGCTGGCGAGCGCGACGTCGATCCCCGCGAACAGGGTGCGACCCTCGCGCACGCCGGTCAGCCCCTCGACCTGCAGCCGATGGTTCGGGGTGGCGCGCGACGGGGGTTCGGCGGCAGGCGCGTTCACGGGTCGCGAGGGTTCCAAGACGTCACCGGCGCCGGCGGCTTCAGTTCGAGTCGATCGGCTTCGGCGGCCGCTCGGGCAACAGGCCCTGCGGCCGCGTCAGCAGGATGATCTCGAGCAGCAGCCCGATCAGGAAGATGCGGAGCGCCGAGGCGCGGGTGGCAAGGTCGCCCGGCAGCAGTCCGGTGAACGACTCGGTCAGGGTCCACACGCCCCAGATGACCAGTGCACCGAGCAGGGCGCCGCGGTTGTTGCCGCTGCCGCCGGCGATCAGCATCACCCAGACCACGAAGGTGGCGAACATCGGGTCGAACGCGGCGGGACTGATGAAGCCGGTGAAGTGGGCGTAGAGCGCGCCACCGAGGCCCATGAACATCGAGCCGATGACAAAGGCCTCGACGCGGTAGCGCAAGACGTTCTTGCCGGCGGCACGGACGCCGTCCTCGTTGGCGCGGATGGCGCGCAGGACGCGGGCCCACGGCGAGCGGTACAGCCGTTCGACGGTCCAGTAGACCGCTGCCACGATCAGCGCGACCACGCCGAGGAAGGCCAGCGCCCGGCCGCCGCCGGACAGCCAGCCGACCGGGTTGGGAATGCTTGGCATGCCGCGCACCCCGTTGGTCAGCCACTGCTCGTTCTTCAGTACCAGGCGCACGATCTCGGCGATGCCGATGGTGGCAATGGCCAGATAGTCCGAGCGCAGGTTGAGCGTGATCAGGCCGACCGCCAGCGCCAGCACCCCGGCGACCGCCATCGCGACGACCAGGCCGACCACGAACGGCATGCCGAAGCCGCCAAGGTGATCGCCGCTCGCGGCGGTGGTCAGGATGGCCGAACTGTAGGCGCCGACGGCGAAGAAGGCCGCCACGCCGATGTTGAGCTGCCCGGTGAATCCCCATTGCATGTTCAGACCCAGCGCCAGCACGGCGTAGATGCCGACCATCGACAGGAAGAACACCAGGTAGCTGATGTAGCCGGAGAGTTCCATCACAGCACCTTCCCGCGGAACAGGCCGGTGGGGCGGAAGATCAGCATCGCCACCATCAGCGCGAAGGCGACGGCGGGCTTGTAGGAGGGCTCGATCACCAGTGTCGACAGTTCCTGGGCGATGCCGATCACCAGTGCCCCGGCGACCGCACCGTAGGGCTTGCCGATGCCGCCGAAGATGGCGGCGGCGAAGACGGGCAGCAGCAGCTTCCAGCCCATGATCGGATGCAGCCGCGTGTCCATGCCGAGGAAGATGCCGGCCGCCGCGGCCAGGCCGCCGGCGATCACCCAGGTCCAGATGATCACCCGGTCGGTGTCGATTCCGGACAGCCGGGCGAGATCGGCGTTGTCCGACATCGCGCGCATCGCCTTGCCCAGCCGCGTGCGCTGCAGGAACAGGTGCAGCAGGATCATCAGGGCGAACGCGCCGAGCACGATCATGACCTGCGTGGGCTGGATCCGCAGGCCGGCGAACTCGAGGCTCGCCTGGACGCCGCTGCGATAGACCTGGTTGTCCGTGCCCCAGATCATCTGGACCAGGCTGCGCAGCATCAGCGCCACGCCGACCGAGCTGATCAGCAGGATGATGGGGGAATTGCCCCGCAGCCGGTGATACAACGAGCGATCGATGCCGATGCTGACGGCGGCGGTGGCGATCACCGCCAGCACGAACGCCGGCAGCATGGGCAGACTGATGCCGGCGGTGAGGGTGAAGGCGAAATACGCGCCCAGCGTCATCAGGTCGCCGTGGGCGAAGTGGGCGAAGCGCAGGATGCCGAAGATCAGCGACACGCCGATCGCGCCCAGCGCGAGGATGCTGCCGAGCACGATGCCGTAGATCAGGAGTTGAACGAGATCCAGCACCGTCAGCCCCCCAGGAACATCTCGGCGACCTCGCGGTCGTTCAGCAGTTCCTCGCCCGGACCCTCGTGGCGATTCTGGCCCAGTACCAGCACGTAGCCGCGGTGGGCCATCGCCAGCGCCTGCTTCGCGTTCTGTTCCACCATCAGCAGGCCCACGCCCTGCTCGTTGATGTCGCGCACGCGCTCGAGAATCAGGTCGATGAAGCGCGGCGACAGGCCGGCGGTGGGCTCGTCCAGCAGCAGGATCTTCGGGTCCAGCATCATGGCGCGCCCGATCGCGACCATCTGCCGCTGGCCGCCGGACAGGGTGCCCGCGGCCTCGCGCCGCTTGTCCTTCAGCGGCGGGAACAGGTCGTACACCCGCGCGAGCTGGTCGGAGAAGTCATCGCGCCGGATGAAGGCGCCCATCTCCAGGTTCTCGTTCACCGTCAGCGACGGGAACACGTTGTGCTCCTGCGGCACGTAGCACATGCCGTGGGCGACGATGCGGTTCGGCGCCATGTTGGTGATGTCGTCGCCGTCGAAGTTGACCCGGCCCTCGCGTACCTGGACCAGGCCGAAGAGGGCCTTCATCGCGGTCGACTTGCCGGCGCCGTTGGGGCCGATGATGACCACGATCTCGCCGGCATCGACATCCAGCGACACCCCGTTGAGGATGTCGGCGCCGCCGTAGCCGCCGCGCAGGTCCTCGGCCCGCAGCAGGCTCATGCCGACTTCTCGTGCACGCCACCGAGGTAGGCCGCGAGCACCTCCTCGTTGGCGCGCACCTCGGTCATCGTGCCCTGCATCAGCACGCTGCCCTGGGCCATGACCACCACCGGGTCGCACAGCTCCGCGATCAGGTCCATGTCGTGCTCGATGATGCAGAAGGTATAGCCGCGCTCGCGGTTCAGCCGCCGGATGTCCTCGGCCAGCTTCGCCAGCAGGGTGCGGTTGACGCCGGCGCCCGGCTCGTCGAGCAGCACCACCCGGGCATCGGTCATCATGGTCCGGCCGAGTTCCAGCAGCTTCTTCTGCCCGCCGGAGAGGTTGCCGGCGAGCTGGTCGCGCACGTGGGTCAATTGCAGGAACTCCAGCACGTCCTGCGCGCGCTCGCGGACCTCGCGCTCCTGGCGGCGGACCCGGCCGGGGCGCAGGAGCACCTCCGCCACCGATTCGCCGTGTTGCCCCGCCGGCACCAGCATCAGGTTCTCCAGTACCGTCATGCCGCCGAACTCGTGCGGGATCTGGAAGGTCCGCACCAGGCCGCGATGGAACCGCTGATGCGGCGGCATGTGGGTGACGTCCTCGTCCGCCAGCAGCACGCGACCGCTGTCCGGGCGCAGGAAACCGGCGACGATGTTGAACAGCGTGGTCTTGCCGGCGCCGTTGGGGCCGATCAGGCCGGTGATGGTCCCCTCGCCCACGTCGAAGCTGCAGCCGTCGACCGCGCGCAAACCGCCGAAGGTCTTGACGATGTCCTGGATGGAGATCATGCGTGGAACCGGCGCGCCGAAGTCCGAACCCGAGGGTAGCCGCGGGACGATACAGAGCGGCGTGTGAAAGCTCAAGCCGGCGGGGCCGCTGCACGGCGCGGGGACGCGCTTTCGCCGCCCGCGGCAAAGGGGCTATCCTTGGAGGTCGCGATGCGCGGACGGGTGTCGCCTGCGGCAAGCCCGGCGTCGCATCGGAAGCCCTGCCGGCGGTGGCCCGGGCCTAACATGGCCCGTTTCGTGTGCGGTTGCACCACTATCGAGAGACAGCGCGATGGCCGTGACCCAGAAGGTCGAGTGGATTTCCAAGCCGGTGCGCCAGCGCGCCCGGCCCAAGGGGCGGTCGGTCGACGCCGCGGCGCTGGACGCCGTGCGCGAGCTGCTCGGCGACGCCCCGCGCGACCGCGAGCTGCTGATCGAGCACCTGCACCGGATCCAGGACCGCTACGGCTGCATCGCGGCCGATCACCTGCTGGCGCTGGCGCGCGAGATGAAGCTGTCGGCGGCCGAGGTCTACGAGGTGGCGACCTTCTACCATCACTTTGACGTCGTGAAGGAGGGCGAGGCCGCGCCGCCGGCGCTGACCGTGCGCGTGTGCGATTCCATCACCTGCGAGATGTGCGGCTGCGACGAGCTGGTGGCGTCGCTCGAGCAGGGCCTCGGCGACGATGTGCGCGTGCAGCGCGTGCCCTGCGTCGGCCGCTGCGACGAGGCGCCGGTGGCGGTGGTCGGGCGCAACCAGCTCGGGCACGCGGACCTGGCCGGCGTGCAGGCGGCGGTCGAGGGCGGCCAAACCCTGCCGCAGCCGCGCACCGACACGGTGGATTTCCGGGCCTACCGCGCGGACGGCGGCTATCGGGTCCTGGCCGAGTGCCACGGCGGCCAGCGCGAGGTCGAGGACGTGGTCTCGACGCTGGAGAATGCGGGTCTGCGCGGGCTCGGCGGCGCCGGCTTCCCGGTCGGGCGCAAGTGGCGCGCGCTGCGCAACGAGCCCGAGCCACGCTACGTCGCGATCAACATCGACGAGGGCGAGCCCGGTACCTTCAAGGACCGCTACTACCTGGAGCGCGACCCGCACCGCTTCCTCGAGGGCACGCTGATCGGCGCCTGGGCGGTCAATGCCCCCGACGTGTGGCTGTACCTGCGCGACGAGTACGCGGAGTGCGAGCGCATCCTGCACCAGGCGGTTGCCGACCTGCAGGCCGACCCGCCGGTGGAGCTGCCGCGCATCCACATCCGCCGCGGGGCCGGCGCCTACATCTGCGGCGAGGAGTCGGCGATGATCGAGTCGATCGAGGGCAAGCGCGGGATGCCGCGCCTGCGCCCCCCGCTGGTCGCCCAGGTCGGCATCTTCGGCCGCCCGACACTCGAGCAGAACCTGGAGTCGATGCACTGGGTGCGCGACGTGCTGGAGCAGGGCCCGGAGTGGTTCGCGCGTCACGGCCGCAACGGCCGCACCGGCTTCCGCTCGTTCTCGGTCAGCGGCCGGGTGAAGCACCCGGGCGTCCACGTCGCACCGGCCGGCATCACGCTGCGCGAGCTGATCGACGAGTACTGCGGCGGCATGCAGGAGGGCCACGAGCTCTACGGCTACTTCCCCGGCGGCGCCTCCGGCGGCATCCTGCCGGCGTCGAAGGCCGACATCCCGCTCGACTTCGACACCCTGCAGGAGGCCGACCGCAGCTGCTTCATCGGTTCGGCCGCGATCGTCGTCCTGTCCGACCGCGACAGCGCCCGCCAGGCGGCGCTCAACGCCATGCGCTTCTTCCGCCACGAGTCCTGTGGCCAGTGCACGCCCTGCCGGGTCGGCACTGCCAAGGCGGTGCAATTGATGGAGCAGGAGCAGTGGGACACCGGCCTGCTCGAGGAACTGTCGCAGTGCATGGTCGATGCCTCGATCTGCGGGCTCGGGCAGGCGGCGCCGAACCCGCTGCGCTGCGTGGTGAAGTATTTCCCGGAGGAGTTGAGCTGATGGCGGCCAGACCCGAGGAAGTGCTCGAGACCGTGTCCTTCACCCTCGACGGCCGCACCGTCGAGGCCTGGGAGGGCGAGACGATCCTGGAGGCGGCCCGGCGCAACGGGGTCGAGATCCCGCACCTGTGCTACTCGGACACCCTGCGCGAGGTGGGCAACTGCCGCTCGTGCATGGTCGAGATCGAGGGCGAGCGCGTGCTCGCCCCGTCCTGCGTGCGCCGGCCGAAGGCGGACATGGTGGTGCACAGCAGCAGCGAGCGCGCGCTCAAGGCGCAGAAGATGGTGCTGGAACTGCTGCAGTCCGACATGGCCGAGACCGCCTACACCCGCGAGAGCGAGCTCGACCTGTGGTCGCGCAAGCTCGATCTCGGCAAGCCGCGCTTCGCCCCGCGCAGCCAGCCGAAGGCCGACCTCTCGCATCCGGCGATCGCGGTCAACCTCGACGCCTGCATCCAGTGCACCCGCTGCGTGCGGGCCTGCCGCGAGGAGCAGATGAACGACGTCATCGGGCTCGCCTTCCGCGGCGACCACGAGGCGATCGTGTTCGACTTCGACGACCCGATGGGCCAGTCGTCCTGCGTCGGTTGCGGCGAGTGCGTGCAGGCCTGCCCGACCGGCGCGCTGATGCCGGCCAACGGTGTCGGGCTGGAGCAGCCCGACCGCCACGTCGATTCGATCTGCCCCTACTGCGGTGTCGGCTGCCAGTTCACCTACCACATCAAGGACAACCGCATCCTCCACGTCGAGGGCCGCGACGGGCCGTCGAACCACTCGCGGCTGTGCGTCAAGGGCCGCTACGGCTTCGACTATGTCAATCACCCGAACCGGCTGACGAAGCCGCTGATCCGCAGGGAAGGGGTGAAGAAGGAGCTGCGCAGCGACTTCGACCCGGGTCGGCCCGGCGACATCTTCCGCGAGGCGAGCTGGGAGGAGGCACTCGACCTCGCGGCCGCCGGCCTGAAGCGCATCCGCGATCAGCACGGGCCGAACGCGCTGGCCGGCTTCGGCTCGGCCAAGGGCTCGAACGAGGAGGCCTACCTGTTCCAGAAGCTGGTGCGGACCGGCTTCCGCACCAACAACGTCGACCATTGCACGCGGTTGTGCCACGCCTCGTCGGTGGCCGCGCTGATGGAGGGCATCGGCTCCGGCGCGGTCTCGAACCAGGTGGCCGACGTCGAGCACGCCGAGGTGATGGTCGTGATCGGCGCCAACCCGACCTCGAACCACCCGGTGGCGGCCACGTTCATGAAGAACGCCGCCCGCGACGGCAAGACGCTGGTGGTGATCGATCCGCGCCGGATCGAGCTGTCGCGCTATGCCGACCATTCGCTGCAGTTCAAGCCCGACACCGACGTCGCGCTGCTGAACGCCATGATGTACACCATCATCGAGGAGGGCCTGACCGACGATGCCTTCATCGAGCAGCGGACCGAGGGCTACGACGAACTGAAGCGCTCGGTGATGGAGGGTGGCTACAGCCCCGAGAACATGGCCGAGGTCTGCGGCATCCCCGCGGCGACCATCCGCGAGGTCGCGCGCCTCTATGCCACCTCGCGCTCGATCATCTTCTGGGGCATGGGCATCTCCCAGCACACGCACGGCACCGACAACTCGCGCTGCCTGATCGCGCTCGCACTGATGACGGGCAACATCGGCAAGCCGGGCGTGGGTCTGCATCCGCTGCGCGGGCAGAACAACGTGCAGGGCGCATCCGACGCGGGCCTGATCCCGATGGTCTATCCCGACTACCAGCCGGTCGGCGACGACGAGGCACGGGCGAAGTTCGAGCAGCTTTGGGGCGTCGAGGATCTCGACTCAAAGCCGGGGCTGACCGTGGTCGAGATCATGAATGCGATCCACGACGGCAAGCTGCACGGCATGTACATCCTGGGCGAGAACCCCGCGATGTCCGACCCGAACCTGAACCACGCCCGCGAGTCGCTGGCGATGCTGGATCACCTGGTCGTCCAGGACCTGTTCCTGACCGAGACCGCCGCCTACGCCGACGTGGTGCTGCCGGCCTCGGGTTTCCCGGAGAAGACCGGCACGTTCACCAATACCGACCGCCGCGTGCAGCTGGGCCGCAAGGCGCTCGAGATGCCGGGCGAGGTACGCCAGGACTGGGAACTGGTGCAGGAGATCGCGCAGCGTATCGGCCTCGACTGGGACTACGGCGACGTGTCCGAGGTGTACGAGGAGATGCGCCAGGCCATGCCATCGATCACCGGCATCACTTGGCAGCGGCTGCAGGAGAACGATTCCGTCACCTACCCCTGCCTGTCGGCCGAGGACCCGGGGCAGGGCGTGGTGTTCCGCGACCGGTTCCCGCGCAAGGGCGGCCGCGCCCAGTTCGTTCCGGCGACCTTCACCCGCGCGGCCGAGCTGCCCGATGAGGCGTATCCCTGGGTGCTCATCACCGGCCGCCAGCTCGAGCACTGGCACACCGGCGCGATGACCCGCCGCGCCTCGGTGCTGAATGCGCTCGAGCCCTACCCGGTGGTGAGCCTGCACCCGCTCGACATGCGCGACCTCGGCGTCAGCCAGGGCGACCCGCTGCGCGTGACCTCGCGCCGCGGTGCGCTCAACGCCTATGCCCGCGGCGACGACGGCATGCAGCGCGGCGAGGTCTACCTGCCGTTCGCCTTCCACGAGGCGGCCGCCAACCTGCTGACCAACGAGGCGATCGACCCGTACGGCAAGATCCCCGAATTCAAGTACTGCGCGGTCAGGGTCGAACGCGGCGAGGAAGTGACGGCCGAGCTGTACTGAATCGAACCGCGAATGAACGCGAATGTTGGCCCGTCAATGATCGCGGCGCGTCGGAGCTTCGCTGGAGGGCTCCCACCGACGGAACCGCAACAAAAAGGAACCACAAGATGAACTCTAGATGATTCGTACCGGAGCGTACGGCTCGTTGCAGCGGGGGCGTACGCGTTTGCTTCGCAAAAGCGCACCTACGAGAACCACAAAATGGACACAAGATGAACACAAAATGGTCCCTGCCGAAGATGTTGGTCCTGCCGCGCGGTGTTTCCATTTTGTGTTCATCTTGTGTTCATTTTGTGGTTCTTCATTGACGGGTCGGCAGCGACGCGCTATCAGCGCAGCTCTGACACGGCATGCGTCACGACGCGCCACTATTCGCGTCCATTCGCGTCCATTCGCGGTTCCCTTTCGCCCAGCCGCGGCAGCCCGCGGCTGTGATATTCTGATCTCCGATCCCTCGTAGCCCCC
>JAWWAE010000089.1:0-9120 GCA_033721835.1 Halofilum sp. (in: g-proteobacteria)
GCCACCAGGCCGCAACCCGGAGGGTTTTCCGCCAACGCGGTCAGCCGCTCCCGAGCGCGCTCTCGCGGACCCGCGTGAACCGTCGCCCGCCGCGCTGCGGCGCACGGGTGTAGAGCGCGATCCGGTCCAGGTGCAGCGGCACCGGCGGCTGCTCGACGGCGATCCAGTCGCGGGCGCGGGCATGGATCGCCTCGCCGGGGCGACGCGGCGGCCGGCCGAGGGTGAGGTGCGGGCGCACGGCGCGGGTCTCGGGCGGCCGCCCGGCGGCCGCCAGCAGCGGGTCGCGCCAGCGGCGCAGGAACGCGGCCACGGGGTCATCGCCATCGCCGAGGTCGAGCCCGTAGGCCGAGGGCCTGCGGGGGTTGCCGAAGCCCGCGCGCGCTCCCGTGTGGGTGATCAGGGGCGGCTCCCGCGACCAGTCGCCGACGGCCCAGGCCTCCAGGGCCGTGGTCTCGGTGACCGGGCCGAGGAACGCCACGGTCACGTGCAGGTCCTCGGGACGGAAGCGGCGGATGCCGGCCGGCAGCGAGTCCAGCAGGTCCGTGGGCAGCTCGGCCGCGCGTACCGGCAGCGCGACGAACCAGTTGGGGCGCGTCATGGGCCGCTTCCGTCGCTCCCGGTTCGCGATTACTGTACCGGTACGGTGTCGGGCCACCAATCGGGAGGATGGCAGGCATGCAGGTGAGCACGGTCAGGGTCGCCGCCGGCCGCGGGGTCGGCTGGGTCGGCGAGGGCTGGCGCACGTTCGCCGCCAGCCCCGGCATGTGGCTGGTGCTGACGCTGGTGTGGATCCTGCTCAACGTCGCGCTGCAGGCAGTGCCGTTCGTGGGGACCCTGGTCGCCTGGTTCCTCGCACCGACCCTGGCCGGTGGCCTGTTGCTGGCGGCCGGGGACGTCCGTCGCGGCCGCCAGCCGGACCTCGAGTGCCTGTTCCGGCCACTGGTCGACGCCGGTACCCGCAACCCGATGCTGATCCTCGGCGCGCTCTTCCTCGGCGCCAACCTGCTCGCCACGGCCGCCGCGTTCACCGCCTTCGTCACCGGTGCCGGCGGCGCCATGCTGCGCCAGCACGGCGGTGCCCTGCCGATGGACCCGGCCCAGGTGGATCCCTCGGTCCTGTTTGCCATCGGCGGGATCTTCCTGCTGATCGGCCTGCTGCTGCTTGCCCTGCTGTTGCTGGTCACGCTGCTGTTCTTCTTCGCCATCCCGCTGGTCGCCTTCGAACGCATGCAGCCCGGTGCGGCGATCGGCCTTGGCCTGCGCGGCCTGTTGCGCAACTGGGCGCCGCTGACCCTGCTCGGGCTGCTCTACATCCCCCTGAGCCTGGTGGCGACGCTGCCGCTGCTGCTCGGCTGGCTGGTGCTGATACCGATGACCTTCGGCA
Source organism: Halofilum sp. (in: g-proteobacteria) (assembly GCA_033721835.1). Taxonomy (GTDB): domain Bacteria; phylum Pseudomonadota; class Gammaproteobacteria; order XJ16; family Halofilaceae; genus Halofilum. The sequence goes on from JAWWAE010000089.1 coordinate 1,385, forward strand.
CTTGGCACGCGGCCTACCTTGACGTGTTCCGCCCCTCGCCGACCGGTGCCGGCGACGGCGCGGGCACGCCCGTGCTCCCACCGATTCCCTGAGTGATCCGCTCCGCGTCCGCGGGGGCGGGCCGCGCCGCCGGCTGCGGCGACGGCCACGCGTCTGCCAGAATGACGCGTCTGCCGGAATGAACTGATACCGCCCGGGAACCGAACATGTTGCGCTGGCTGCCCTGGAGATGGATCGTCCGCCGCGCCGCCCGCGCCTACGGTGTGATCGACCCGTTGCGGGTGATGGCACGGATGCGGCGCTTTTCGCAGCCGTCCGAGATCGCCGAGCCGCTGGAACTGCTGCGCGCGGGCATCATCTTTCACGCCCGCGGGCTGGTGAACACCAAGGCCATCCAGCACAACCTGGACTGGGTGTGGCCCTACTGGGTGGTGCGCCAGTTCGATCCGGCGGATCCGTCGTTCATCCCGCGCGCGTTCTCCTTCTCGCATGTGAATCTGACCCACCGCAACTGGACCGCGGTCGGGCTGCCGGGCTGCAGCCAGTACCCGCTGGTCGACCCGCGCGGCCTGTTCACCCCGCTGTACGACGGCTGGTCGATCGACTGCTGGATCGTCGGCGCCGACGGTGGCGAACTGCTGCCTTCGCACCTGGCGACGGTCGACCAGCGGCTGCATGTGCGGCCCGCGCCGCGCGTCGAGACCGTCGCCAGCGCGGACGGCCGGCGCCTGGTCCTGAATGCCTGGGCCCAGCGCGACGTGCGCGGGCGGGCGCTGGCGGTGCTCGAGGTGCAGGCCAGCGGCCATGCCGGTGACCGGCTGGCGATCTCGATCCGTCCCTACAACCCGGAGGGCATCCAGTTCATCGATCGACTGGCGCCGCTCGCCGACGGGATCGCGGTCAATGACGAGGACCGCGTGTCGCTGGACCCGGCGCCGGAACGGCTGCTGTTCGATACCTACGAGCAGGGGGACGTCCACCGGGCCCTGCACAACGGCGGCGCCGCCGACACCGCCGTGCACTGCGCGACCGGCATGGCGACCGGGGCGGCCCTGTACGCACTCGAGGACGGCGCCGAACGCCGGGTGCGCGCCTCGGTGCCGCTGCCGGACCGGGCCGCGCGCGCCCGCGAGGCCCGGGTCGACTGGAAGCGGGCGCATGCCGGCACCGCCCGGCTGCAGATCCCGGATCCCGGGTTGAGCTTCCTCTACGACGCCGCCTGCACCACGCTGGTGCTGCTCGCGCCGGGCGAGATCTACCCCGGGCCCTATACCTATCGCCGCTTCTGGTTCCGCGACGCCTGCCTGATCGCACACGCGCTGCTCGCCACCGGCCACCTCGAGACCGTGCGGGCCGCGTTCGACCGCTTCCCCGCCCACCAGCGCGCCAGCGGGTACTTCCAGTCGCAGGAGGGCGAGTGGGACTCCAACGGCCAGGTGCTGTGGGCCTGGGGACGGCTCGCCCGCCTGACCGGCGACCCGCTGCCGGAGGCCTGGTACCCGGCGATGCGGCGCGCGGTCGGCTGGATCCGCCGCAAGCGGCTCGGTCCCGAGGCCGGTGACGGCATCGCCGGCCTGCTGCCCGCCGGTTTCAGCGCCGAGCACCTGGGGCCGAACGACTACTACTACTGGGACAACTGGTGGGCGCTGGCGGGCCTGCGCGAGGCCGAGCGGGTGTTCGCGGACGCCGGCCGCGGGCGGGACGCCGAGCGGGCCCGGGCCGAGGCCGACAGCCTCGAGGCCGCGATCCGCGCCAGCATCGACGGCCTGCCGCGCGCGCGCACCGGCGGCGCGATACCGGCCGCGCCGTGGCGCCGCATGGACGCGGGCGCCATCGGCTCGCTCGTGGCGGACTACCCGCTGCAGCTCACCGCGGCTGCCGACCCGCAGATCATGGCCACGGTCGAGTACCTGCTCGCGCACTCGTTCCATGAGCGCGGCTTCTTCCAGAACATGATCCACTCGGGGATCAATGCCTACCTGACGCTGGACATCGCGCAGACGCTCCTGCGCGCCGACCAGCCGCACCGCGCCTGGCCGCTGATCCGGGCGGTGGCGGAGTGGGCGAGCCCGACCGGCCAGTGGCCGGAGGCGATCCACCCCCTCACCGGCGGCGGCTGCATGGGCGACGGCCAGCACGCCTGGGCCGCGGCGGAGTGGGTGATGATCATGCGCGCCCTGTTCCTGCGCGAGGAAGGCGAGGCCCTGGTGCTGGGCAGCGGCATCCCCGGCGAGTGGCTGCAACGTCACGAACCGCTGGCCTTCGGGCCCACGCCGACGCCCTGGGGCCCGGTGGAGGTGCGGATCGAACCGGCGGCCGGCGGGCACCAGGTCCGGGTCGTGGCGGACTGGCGCGGCACCGCGCCGGTGCTGGAGGCGCGGGTGCCGGGCTACCGCCCGTGCCCGGTCCCGGCCGACGGCTGGCCGCAGCCACTGGAGCCCGGGGTGCAGTGAGGATCTGTCTGCTCAGCAATACCTACAGTCCGCACGTGGGTGGCGTGGCCCGCTCCGTCGAAACCCTGGCCGAGCAGTGCCGCGCCGCCGGCCACGAGGTACTGGTGGTCGCGCCCAGCTTTCCCGGCGACCGCCACGAGCGTGCGCCCGACGTGCTGCGGGTCCCGGCGTGGCAGAACTTCAACGGCAGCGATTTCTCCGTGCGGGTGCCGGTGCCGAAGGGTATCCGTGCACGCATCCGGCGCTTCCGCCCCGACGTGCTGCACAGCCACCACCCGTTCCTCATGGGCGATACCGCGCTGCGGATCGCCTACGCCCTGAACCTGCCGCTGGTGTTCACCCATCACACCCTGTACGAGCAGTACACCCACTATGTCCCGTTCGACTCGCCGGCCCTGAAGCGCTTCGTGATCGAGCTCGCCACCGAGTACGCCAACGCCTGCGACGCCGTCATCGCGCCCTCGGGCAGCATCGCCCGGCTGCTGCACGAGCGCGGGGTCGAGACGGCGGTGCACGTGATCCCGACCGGCATCGACGCCGACGCGTTCGGTAGCGGTTCGGGCGAGCGCTTCCGGCGCGAGCGCGGGATCCCGGAGGATGCCGTGGTCATCGGCCATGTCGGGCGGCTGGCGCGCGAGAAGAACCTGCCGTTCCTGGCCGCGGCGGTGGCCGAGGCGCTCGGCCGGGACCCCCGGGCCTGGTTCCTGGTCGTGGGCGATGGCCCCGAGAGCACCGCCGTCCAGCGGGCCGTGACGGCGGCGGGCGGGGCAGGGCGCCTGCTCATGACCGGAAAGCTGACCGCCGGTCTGCTGCACGACGCGTACGCGGCCATGGATCTGTTCGCCTTCGCCTCCCAGTCCGAGACCCAGGGCATGGTGCTTTGCGAGGCCATGGCCGCCGGCCTGCCCGTGGTCGCGCTGGACGGGCCCGGCGTGCGTGACGTGCTCGAGGACGGGGTCAATGGACGCCTGCTGGCGGCCGAATCGGGGGCCAGCGAGCTGGCCGAGGCGTTGCTGGGGCTGGCGGAGGATGCCGCAACGCGGTCGCGCTGGTCGCAGGCGGCGCGGCGCACGGCCGGACGCTACGACCGCGCCCGCTGCGCGGCCGAGGTGCTGGCCCTGTATGACTCTCTGCGGCAGGCGGCCGTGGCGCGGCCCGGCGACTGGAGCTGGTGGGACCGGCTGCTCGGCCGGGTCGAGGCGGAGTGGGAGCTGATCTCGGCCAAGGCCGAGAGCGCGGGTCGTGGACTGAAGTCGGGTGGGAGACGCGGCCATCGTTCCACGGAATAGAAACAGGATAATAAACGTAATTTAAACATTGGATTTTAAATAAATAAAAGTCCAATGACCGCGTAGCGAGCGCCCCGCGCGAGGGCACGCGATGCCGAGGGGTGGGAGGCGCGCACGGCGCCGGCGGTCAGTAGCGGTGCTCGAAGACGACGGACAGGCCGGCCGGATTGCCGCCGCGCAGGCGCAGCGCGATGACGTCGCGGTCGGCCCGGTGCCAGGCCAGGCTGAGGAAGCCGCCGGCGGACTCGGCGGCGGAGAAGTCGACGCTGGCGCGGGTGGCGCCGCGGCTGCGCTCGCTGCCGTCGACGGCGATCATCGAGGCCCCGAGGTCGAGCCGCAGCGGGCCGCCGAGTGCCAGCCGGAGCGTGGGGCGCAGCTCCAGGGTGTGCCAGTCGAGTTCGACCTCGTCGCCGCTCGCGGGGTCGCTGTCGGAGACCGAGCTGTAGCGCCAGGCGGCCTCGACCGCGGCCTGGACGCGGCTGTCGGCCGGCCAGGCGCCGCCGAAGTCCAGCTCGGCGAACCAGCCGAGCGGGTCGAGCCCGGCCGTGGTCGGGCGCCCGGACTGGCTGAAGGCGACGCGCCCGAGCCGCAGGCCCATGCGGCTGGAGGCGCCCAGCGTCTCGTAGAAGGAGAGCCCGAGCCGCTTCAGGCGCAGGGTTGCTTCGCCGCTGTCGTCGTAGTCCAGCGCGAGGTCCTCGCGCGCCACGTGCAGGTCGATGGCGGCGCCGGCCGGGTAGCCGAAGCCGCTGACGTGCACCTGGACCCGGGCGGCGTCGGCCGCGGCCGGCAGGGCCGTGCCCAGCACGAGGCACAGGCCCAAGGCCTGGGTGCGAAAGGCGTGGCGGCCACTAGATCTTGCGTGCATTGCTGCCGACCCGGCGTCGAGACGTTATAATCGCGCGCTCCGCGGCCGGCCGGCCGGCCGCGCCTTGTCGCAGGTCCGCGCGTCGAACATGCAGTGCCCATTCTGCCACCACGCCGACACCCGGGTGATCGACTCGCGCCTCGCCAACGACGGCGAACAGGTGCGGCGGCGCCGCGAGTGCACCGGCTGCGGCGAGCGCTTCACCACCTACGAGTCGGCGGTCGACCTGGCGCTGCCGCGCGTGGTCAAGCGTGATCTGTCGCGCGAACAGTTCTCCGACGACAAGCTGCGCGCGGGCTTCATGCGGGCGCTGGAGAAGCGGCCGGTGGAGACCGAGGCGATCGACCAGGCGCTGATCCGCATCAAGCGGCGGCTGCGGGCCGCCGGCGAGCGCGAGATCGATGCCCGCCGCATCGGCGAGCTGGTGATGGACGAGCTGCGGCGCCTGGACCAGGTCGCCTACATCCGCTTCGCCTCGGTCTACCGCGAGTTCGAGGACGTGGCCGCCTTCCGCCAGGAGATCGAGCGGCTCGAGCGCGAGCCGGACCCGGACGAGGCGCGCCGCCAGCAGCTGCCGCTGCCGGGGGTCGAGAGCCACCGGGGCGACTGAGCGATGGCCTCGGCGACCGACGCGGCGATGATGGCGCGCGCCCAGCGGCTGGCGGCGCGCGGGCTCTACACCACCGACCCCAACCCGCGGGTCGGCTGCGTCATCGCCCGCGGCGAGACCGTGGTCGGGGAGGGCTGGCACGTCGCCGCCGGCGGGCCGCACGCCGAGGTGCTGGCGCTGCAGGCCGCGGGCGAGCAGGCGCGCGGGGCCACCGCCTATGTCACGCTGGAGCCCTGTTGTCATCACGGGCGCACGCCGCCGTGCACACAGGCCCTGGTCGAGGCGGGCGTCGGGCGCGTGGTCTGGGCGCTGCGCGATCCCGACCGGCGCGTCGCCGGGCGCGGACTGGCGGAGCTGGAGGCGGCCGGCATTACCCTCGAGCGCCTCGACAGCGCGGCGGGGCCGGTGCGGGCGCTCAACGTGGGCTTCGTCAAGCGCATGCTGAGCGGGCGGCCCTGGATCCGGGTCAAGCTGGCAATGAGCCTGGACGGGCGCACGGCACTGGCCTCCGGCGAGAGCCGCTGGATCACCGGCGAGGCGGCCCGGGCCGACGTGCACCGGTGGCGCGCGCGCAGTTCGTGCATCCTGACCGGGCGCGGCACGGTGGTGGCCGACGACCCGGCGCTGACGGTGCGGCTGCCGGCCGAGGAGGCGGTCGACGGCCGCCGGCCGTGGATCGCGGTGGCGGATTCGGCGCTGAACACCCCGCCCGGGGCGCAGTTGTTCGACCTGCACCCGCGGGTGGTGCTGTTCTGCAGCGAGCGGCCGCAGGCGCGGGCCGCGGCGCTGGAGGCCCGCGGCGCGGAGATCGTGCAGCTGCCGGGGGCGGCGACCGGCGGCGTCGACCCCGCGGCGCTGTGCGCCGCGCTGGCCGAGCGCGAGGTCAACGAGGTGCACGTCGAGGCGGGGCCGACGCTGTGCGGCCGGCTGGCCGCGGCGGGGTTGCTCGACGAGTTGCTGATCTACATGGCGCCGCACCTGCTCGGCGACGGGGCGCGCGGGCTGCTGACCCTGCCGCCGCTGGCGTCGATGCAGGAGCGGCGCGGGCTGCACATCCAGGACGTCCGCCGGGTGGGCGAGGACCTGCGCATCCGCGCCTATCCCATTCACGAACGGGGTGCCCCATGACGACCGTGGTCGTGGTACGCAAGCGCGGGGTGGCCTGCATCGCGGCCGACTCGCTCACCACCTTCGGCGAGCAGAAGCTGCCGCCGCAGTACGACCGGGCCAGCGACAAGATCCAGCCGGTCGGCGACGGCGCCATCTCGATCGTCGGCAGCGCGGCCCACGCGCCGGTGCTCGACAGTGTCCTGCGGGAGCGGCGCGTGCGGCTCGACCTGCGCGATCGGCAGTCGATCTTCGAGTCGTTCCGGGCGCTGCACGCGGAGCTCAAGGAGCACTACTTCCTCAACCCGAAGGAGGACGAGGGCGACAAGGACCCGTACGAGTCGTCGCGCATCGACGCGCTGATCGCCAACCCGGCCGGCATCTTCGGGGTCTACGCGCTGCGCGAGGTGTACGACTACCAGCGGTTCTGGGCCGCCGGCTCCGGTGCCGAGTACGCCCTCGGGGCGATGTACGCCGCCTGGGACCGGGTCGACGACGCCGAGGAGATCGCCCGCATCGGCGTGGCCGCCGGGGCCGAGTTCGACACCGGCAGCGCGCTGCCGCTCACGCTGCAGAGCTTCGCGCTCGCACAGCCGGGGGCGGCCTGATGTTCACCGGGCTGGTCGAGGCGGTCGGGCGGGTCGCCGCGGTCGAGGCGCAGGGGCGCGACCGGCGGCTGCGGATCGAGCCGGGGCCGGAACTGATGCGCGACCTCGCGCCCGGGTCGAGCATCGCGGTCGACGGCGCCTGCCTGACCGCGGTGGAGCCGTGCGCGTCCGGTTTCCGGGTCGACGTCTCGGCCGAGACCCTGGCCCATACCACGCTCGGCGAACGGGCGGCCGGCGACCGGGTCAACCTGGAGCGCGCGCTGCTCCCGACCACCCGCCTCGGCGGCCACCTGGTGGCGGGCCACGTCGACGGCGTCGGCGAGATCGTCGAGCGGCACCCGGACGGGCGCAGCGAGCGGTTCCGGATCGCGATCCCGCCGTCGCTCGCCCGCTACGTCGCGCCCAAGGGCTCGATCTGCGTCGACGGCATCAGCCTGACCGTGAACGCGGTCGAGGGCGCGGTGTTCGGGGTCAACATCGTGCCGCACACGCTGGCGCACACGACGCTGGACGCGGCGGGGGCGGGCACCCGCGTCAACATCGAGGTCGACCTGGTCGCGCGCTACCTGGAGCGCCTGCTGGACGCCGACGCCGCGGGCGAGGGCGGCGGCATCACGCGCGAACTGCTGGCCCGCACCGGCTTCGGCGATGACTGAGCGCGCCGCGGCGGACGGCTGGCGCGGTCCCGGGGCGGCGTGTAATCTGCGCGGCGCCGAGGCCGCCGGCGCGGACCCGGCCTCGGATTCATTCAGAATCGAGATTCCGACCGCAACTATCTGAAATAAAAGGTTACGGATCGACCGA
>JAWWAE010000090.1:0-8977 GCA_033721835.1 Halofilum sp. (in: g-proteobacteria)
ACTATCGAGGCTCTGATCGCTCGCCTGGCAGTCGGTCGGGTGCAGGAAAGCGCCCGTAGCTCATGCGGATAGAGCATCGGCCTTCTAAGCCGAGGGTAGCAGGTTCGAGTCCTGCCGGGCGCGCCAGACTCGCGGGTCGTCGATGGTGACCGTAGCTCAGTAGGTAGAGCCCCGGATTGTGATTCCGGTTGTCGTGGGTTCGAGTCCCATCGGTCACCCCATTTCGCCCACGACGGCGCAGAACGGATCGCCTTGGCGGCGAACAACACGACCGCCGGCCAGGGATGGCCGGCCGCAGCGCCCCGCGCTGCGAAGCTTGCGGAAGACCGCGTCTTCCGCAAGCGTAGAGGCGTCGGGCAGGAGCCCGGTCGCCGACAGCAACGAACCCCGCGGGCCAGGGATGGCCCGCCGCAGCGCCAGAGGCGCTGCGAAGCGAACCGGAGACCGCGTCTTCGGTTCGCGTGGAGGCGCCGGGCAGGAGCCCGGTCGCCGACATCAACAACGGGCCGTTAGCTAAAGTGGTAGAGCAGTTGACTCTTAATCAATTGGTTGAAGGTTCGAGTCCTTCACGGCCCACCATCTTCTGACCGCCGTCATCGCCCGAGGTGACGGCCGCCGGCGGCTGTCCCGGTGGGGCAGCCGTTTCGTATAATGGGCGGCTGCCACCGAACGGTGCACGGCGAAAGTGGCGGAATTGGTAGACGCGCCGGGTTTAGGTCCCGGTGGGGGCAACCCCTTGAGAGTTCGAGTCTCTCCTTTCGCACCAGCTTCCCCCGCCGCACACGGAGGCGGGCGCGTGGCGCCACGGAAAACACCCCGGAGTGATACCCGATGCAGGTAACCGTTGAACGCAACCAGGGCCTCGAGCGCACGGTCAAGGTCGAGATCCCGGCCAGCCGGATCGACGACGCGGTGTCCGAGCGCCTGCAACGGCTGCAGCGCAGCGTGAAGCTGGACGGCTTCCGCCCGGGCAAGGTGCCGCAGCGGGTGGTCCGCAACCGGTTCGGCCGGCAGGTGCGCCAGGAGGTGCTGGGCGAGCTGATCCAGTCGACCTTCCAGGAGGCGGTGAACCAGGAGTCGCTGCAGCCGGCCGGGCAGCCGCGGATCGAGCCCCAGGACGAGGCGCTCGAGGAGGGCGATTTCACCTACCAGGCGACGTTCGAGGTCTTCCCCGAGATCGAGCTGGCGCCGCTGTCGGAGCTGCAGATCGAGCGGCCGGTGGCGGAGGTCACCGAGGCCGATATCGACGCCATGCTCGAGACCCTGCGGCGGCAGCGCCAGGTCTTCGAGGCGGTCGAGCGGCCGGCCGCCAGTGGCGACCGGGTGGTGGTCGACTTTGCCGGGCGCATCGACGGCGAGGCCTTCGAGGGTGGCTCGGGCGAGAACACCCCGGTGGACCTCGGCGCCGGTCGCATGATCGAGGGCTTCGAGGAGCAGTTGGAAGGCGCCTCCGCCGGCGAGACGCGCGAGGTCACCGTGACCTTCCCCGAGGACTATGGCAGCAGCGAGCTGGCCGGCCGGGAGGCGGTGTTCGACGTGACCGTGAAGGAGGTGCAGGCCGGCCGCCTGCCGGAGGTGGACGAGGAGTTCATCCGCGGCTTCGGCATCGAGAGCGGCTCGCTCGACGAGCTGCGCGACAGCCTGCGGCGCAACATGGAGCGGGAGCTGCGGCAGGCGCTGCGCACGCGGATCAAGCAGCAGGTGATGGACGGCCTGCGCGCCCGGAACCCGGTCGACGTGCCCGAGGCGCTGGTGGAGGAGGAGACCGATCGTCTGCGCCAGCAGATGAAGCAGCAGCTCGGCGACCAGGCGAACGCCGATGCGCTGCCGGCCGAGCTGTTCCACGAGGAGGCCCACAAGCGGGCGCACCTCGGCCTGATCCTGCAGGAGCTGGTGCGGCAGGCGGAGCTGAAGCCCGACCCCGAGCGGGTGCAGGCGCAGCTCGACGACCTGGCGTCGAGCTACGAACAGCCGGAACAGGTCATCCAGTACTACCGGCAGAACCCGCAGATGATGCAGGGTGTCGAGGCGATGGCGGTCGAGGAGCAGCTGGTGGACCACGTGCTGGAGCAGGCACAGGTCACCGAGACCGAGTCGAGCTTCGACGCGATCATGAACAAGCGAAACGAGCAGCAGGGCTGAGGAGCCACCGATGGCCGACGAGCACGCGATGAACCTGGTCCCGATCGTCGTCGAGCAGACGCCGCGCGGCGAACGCTCCTACGACATCTACTCGCGGCTGCTCAAGGAGCGGGTCGTGTTCATGGTCGGGCCGGTCGAGGACCAGGTGGCCAACCTGGTGGTGGCGCAGTTGCTGTACCTGGAGTCGGAGAATCCCGACAAGGACATTTCGCTGTACATCAACTCGCCGGGCGGCTCGGTCACCGCCGGGCTCTCGATCTACGACACCATCCAGTTCATCAAGCCGCACGTGAACACGCTCTGCGTGGGCCAGGCGGCCAGCATGGGCGCCATCCTGCTGGCGGCGGGCACCGAGGGCAAGCGCCACATCCTCCCGCACTCGCGGGTGATGATCCACCAGCCGCTGGGCGGTTTCCAGGGCCAGGCGACCGACATCGACATCCACGCCCGCGAGATCCTGGCGACCCGCGACCGGCTGAACCAGATCCTCGCCCACCACACCGGGCAGTCGCTGGAGAAGGTCCGCGAGGACACCGAGCGCGACCATTTCATGACCGCCGAGGCGGCGGTCGAGTACGGCCTCGTCGACCGGGTGGTGGCCAGCCGGGACCAGGGCGTGAACGGCTAGGAACCGGGCCTCGCGGGCGCCCCGGGACGGGGGCGGACCGGCTTGCAAAAGACCGGTATAATCGGCATTGTGAACCCGTTTTCCGATGCCTGCCACGACGCAGCCTGGGGACCATGAGCGACCACCACGACGACAAGCAGGACTCCGGAAAGCTCCTGTACTGCTCGTTCTGCGGCAAGAGCCAGCATGAGGTCCGCAAGCTGATCGCGGGTCCGTCGGTGTTCATCTGCGACGAGTGCGTCGACCTGTGCAACGACATCATCCGCGAGGAGATGCAGGATGCGAATCGTGCATCCACCACGCGCCTGCCGAAGCCTTCGGAAATCAACGATATCCTCAATGATTACGTGATCGGCCAGGCGCGTGCCAAGAAGGTGCTCTCGGTCGCGGTCTACAACCACTACAAGCGCCTCGACTTCCGCCAGACCAAGGACGAGATCGAGCTCGCCAAGAGCAATATCCTGCTGATCGGCCCGACCGGGTCCGGCAAGACGCTGCTGGCCGAGACACTGGCACGGTTGCTGAACGTGCCGTTCACGATCGCCGATGCCACCACGCTGACCGAGGCCGGTTACGTCGGTGAGGACGTCGAGAACATCATCCAGAAGCTGCTGCAGAAGTGCGACTACGATGTCGAGAAGGCGCAGAACGGCATCGTCTACATCGACGAGATCGACAAGATCTCGCGCAAGTCGGACAACCCGTCGATCACCCGCGACGTCTCGGGCGAGGGCGTGCAGCAGGCGCTGCTGAAGCTGATGGAGGGCACCGTCGCCTCGGTGCCGCCGCAGGGCGGACGCAAGCATCCGCAGCAGGAATTCCTGCAGGTCGACACGTCGAACATGCTGTTCATTGTCGGCGGTGCCTTCGCCGGGCTCGACAAGATCATCCGCGACCGCTCCGAGCACGGTGGAGTCGGTTTCTCCGCCGAGGTGAAGACCCGCGACGAGCGGCCGAACGTGGGCGAGGTGCTGCAGGGCGTCGAGCCCGAGGACCTGATCGCCTACGGCCTGATCCCGGAGTTCGTCGGGCGTCTGCCGGTCGTGGCCACGCTCGAGGAGCTCGACGCCGACGCGCTGGTGCGCATCCTGACCGAGCCCAAGAACGCCATCGTCAAGCAGTACACGAAGCTGTTCGAGATGGAGGGCGCGGAACTGGAGCTGCGCGAGTCCTCGCTGTACGAGGTGGCACGCAAGGCGATGGCGCGCAAGACCGGTGCCCGGGGCCTGCGCACCATCCTCGAGAGCGTGCTGCTCGACACCATGTACGAGCTGCCGTCGATGGAACGCGTGACGCGCGTGGTGGTCGACGACGCGGTGGTCCGTGGCGACTCGCGCCCGTATCTCCTGTTCGACGGCCAGGAGGCCGAGGACCCCGCGGCGCTCGAGGACGGCAGTTACCGTCGCGCCGCCTCCGACCTCTGATCCCGGCCCATTCCCGATTGCCCCCGCGGCGCCGCGGGCGGCCGCCGTCGGGCCGTCGCCACCGCCCATCGGGCGGCGCCCGCAGGCCTCCGTGTCGACCTTGAAAGGTCCGCCGCCGCACCCCATGATGCAGGCATGCACGGTGCCATGGGGCACCGTTTGAACGATTTCCGACTGGAGAATTCCTTGGCGTACGACGACGAAACCGAGCAGGTGGTGTCCGACGAGGGGCAGGGCATCCCCGTCCTGCCGCTGCGTGACGTAGTGGTGTATCCGCACATGGTAATCCCGCTGTTCGTGGGGCGGGAGAGTTCCATCCGTGCGCTCGACGCCGCCATGTCATCGAACAAGCAGATCCTGCTGGTGGCGCAGAAAAGCGCGGAGGTCGACGAGCCCGGCCGGGCGGACCTGTACGACTTCGGTACCGAGGCCACCATCCTGCAGCTGCTGAAGCTGCCCGATGGGACCATCAAGGTGCTGGTCGAAGGCGGCCATCGGGCGAGCATCACCGGACTGACCCCGGTCGATGGCGACTACTTTGTGGCCTCCGCCGTCGCGCACGAGGAACAGGAGATCGAGGACCGGCGCGAGAGCGAGGTGCTGCAGCGCTCGGTGACCGAGATCTTCGAGCAGTACGTGAAGCTGAACAAGAAGGTGCCGCAGGAAATCCTGTCGTCGCTGTCGAGCATCGACAGCGCCTCGCGCCTGGCCGACACCATCGCCGCGCACATGTCGCTGAAGCTCGAGGAGAAGCAGAACCTGCTGGAGATCCTCGACGTGCGCCAGCGCCTGGAGCGGCTGATGGCCCTGATCGAGGGCGAGCTGGAACTGCTGCAGATCGAGAAGCGCCTGCGCGGCCGCGTCAAGCAGCAGATGGAGAAGAGTCAGCGCGAGTACTACCTCAACGAGCAGATGAAGGCCCTGCAGAAGGAGATGGGCGAGCTCGAGGAGGGTGGCAACGATCTCGACCAGCTGGCCGAGCAGATCCAGAAGGCGCGCATGCCGAAGGAGGCGCGCGAGAAGGCCGAGGCGGAGCTGGCCAAGCTACGCATGATGTCGCCGATGTCGGCCGAGGCCTCGGTGGTGCGCAACTACATCGACACGCTGGTCTCGGTGCCGTGGAACAAGCGTTCGCGGGTCAAGCACGACCTGCAGCAGGCCGAGCAGATCCTCGAGGACGATCACTACGGCCTGGAGAAGGTCAAGTCGCGCATCGTCGAGTACCTGGCGGTGCAGCAGCGCGTGAAGAAGCTGAAGGGGCCGATCCTGTGCCTGGTCGGTCCGCCCGGCGTGGGCAAGACGTCGATCGGCCGTTCGATCGCGCGGGCGACCGGGCGCGCGTTCGGCCGCATGTCGCTCGGCGGCGTGCGTGACGAGGCAGAGATCCGCGGCCATCGCCGGACCTATATCGGCTCGATGCCGGGCAAGATCATGCAGACCCTGATCCGGGTGAAGAAGAACAACCCGCTGTTCCTGCTGGACGAGATCGACAAGATGTCGATGGACTTCCGCGGTGACCCGGCATCGGCCCTGCTCGAGGTCCTGGATCCGGAACAGAATCACACGTTCCAGGATCACTATCTCGAGGTCGACTTCGATCTGTCACGGGTCATGTTCGTCGCCACCTCGAACACGCTGGATATCCCGCCGGCGCTGCTCGACCGGATGGAGATCATTCGCATCCCGGGTTACACCGAGGACGAGAAGCTGGCGATCGCCGAGCGCTACCTGGTGCCCAAGCAGATCAAGAACAATGGCCTGAAAGAGGGCGAGCTGACGCTCACGCAGGATGCCGTGCGCGAGATCATCCGCCGCTACACGCGCGAGGCCGGCGTGCGCAACCTGGAGCGCGAGATCGCGAAGGTGTGCCGCAAGGTCGTGAAGGAAGTGCAGGTGGGTTCGCGCGAGGGCACGGTCGAGGTCGGCCCGGATCAGCTCGAGGACTATCTCGGGGTGCGCCGCTACCGCTACGGCCTGGCCGAGGAAACCGACCAGGTCGGGCAGGTCACGGGGCTGGCATGGACCGAGGTCGGCGGCGAGTTGCTCAACATCGAGGCGGCCGTGATGCCGTTCGGCAAGGGCAAGCTGAGCCATACGGGCCATCTGGGCGAGGTCATGCAGGAATCGGTGCAGGCGGCGCTGACGGTCGTGCGCAGTCGGGCGCCGACGCTTGGCCTGGAGCCCGGCTTCCACGAGAAGCGCGATTTTCACATCCACGTGCCCGAGGGCGCGACGCCGAAGGATGGTCCGAGTGCCGGCATCGGGATGGCGACCGCGCTGGTCTCCACGCTCACCGGCATCCCGGTGCGCGCGGATGTCGGCATGACCGGCGAGATCACGCTGCGCGGCGAGGTGCTGCCGATCGGCGGGTTGAAGGAGAAACTGCTTGCGGCGTTGCGCGGTGGTCTCAAGACCGTGGTGATACCGGAAGAAAACCGCAAGGATCTGTCCGAAATCCCGGAGAACATCCGCGGCAACCTGGACATCCGACCGGTGCGCTGGATCGACGAGGTGCTCGAGGTCGCGCTGCAGCGCATGCCGACGCCGTTGACCGACGAGGAACTCGCGGCGGCGGAGCAGCGTGCGGCCGAGGTGCCGGCCGGCGGGCGGCGCGAGGAGCCCGGCCAGACCGGGCCGCTGCGCCACCACTGAGGCCGCGCCGGCGGCGCCGCCGGTGGCCCGGTCGGCCCGCGCGCTGCGGTTTGCCGGGGCGGGCTGGCGGCGTATACTCGGCCCTGCCCCGGCACGCCGTCACAGTCCGGAGTGCCGTCGATTGACAGGTTTCAAACGTGCTTGCTATAAAACCGGGGCACTTTTTCAGAGCGGCGTGATCACGGACCGGATAGCGGCGACTGGCGGCGTGAGCGACCACTCTTTCGCGTGAACAGGCTGGCCTTGTAGCGAAACGCGGCGTGACGATCGGGTGCACCAGCCCGACGGCCGCTCCCAATGCTTGTGGCGGGTCTGTTGTCACAAGAACAACCGTTGAGGGATGACTGAATGAACAAGTCCGAATTCGTAGACGCTGTTGCTCAGAATGCCGACATTCCGAAGGCCACCGCCAGCAAGGCGGTCGACGCCGTGATCGATGTGATCGGAAACGAACTCAAGCGGGGCGAGCAGGTATCCCTCGTGGGCTTCGGTACCTTCCTTACGCGCAACCGCGAGGCACGTCAGGGTCGCAATCCGCGTACCGGCGAAACCATCCAGATCAAGGCCTCGCGCGTACCGAGCTTCAAGGCTGGCAAGGGCCTGAAGGATACCGTAAACTAGCGCGCCCTGCCGGGTGCTTAGCTCAGTTGGGAGAGCGTCGCCCTTACAAGGCGAATGTCGGGGGTTCAAATCCCTCAGCACCCACCAGGCACCAGGAGCGGTAGTTCAGCAGGTTAGAATACCGGCCTGTCACGCCGGGGGTCGCGGGTTCGAGTCCCGTCCGCTCCGCCAATACCGATCGACTGAAACGGGGCGCCGCACGGCGCCCCGTTTCGTTCGATCGACTTCGTTACCCGCGGCCGGGCGGCGTTGCCCCTGGACCGGCCGCCCGCTCACGCTGCTCCGGACATGCTGCAATCATTCAGTGATCGGATAAAGAACTCGCGCTGGCTTGGCTACGTCATTGTCGGCGTGATCTCCGTGCCGTTCGCCCTCTGGGGTATCCAGTCGTATGTCGGCGGTGGCGGCACCAACGAGGCTGCCGAGGTCAACGGCGAGCCCATCCCCGTCTTCCAGGTACAACGGATCGCCTCGCAGCAACGCCAGCGGTTGCGCCAGCAGCTCGGTGGCAGCCTGCCCGCGGGGCTCGACGAGCGGTTGTTCATGGAGCGGGCACTGGAACAGCTGATCGAGCGCGAGCTGCTGCGCCAGGCGGTCGCCGATGCCGGCTTTCGGGTGACCGACGAGACCCTGCGGCGCAACATCCGCCAGCAGCCCATGTTTCGTCGCGACGGGCAGTTCGACGCGGAACTCTATCGCCGGCTGCTGTCGCAGGCGGGTCTGTCGCCGCAGCAGTACGAGGCCGACGTCCGTGCCGGCTATCGTATCGAGCAGCTGCGGCGCGGCATCACCGACAGCGGCTTCGTCACCGCCGACGAGGCCCGCCGGATGGCGCGCCTGCAGCGGCAGGAGCGGGACCTGGCGGTGCTGGTGCACCCGCGGACGGCGGCCGGCGCGGCGGTCTCGCTCGACGAGGAGGCGCTGCGCGCCTACTACGAGCAGAACAGCGACGCCTTCCAGCGACCGGCGCAGGTCCGTGCGGCCTACCTGGAACTCGACATGGCGGCGCTGCGGGCCCAGGTCGAGATCGACGAGGAGACGCTGCGCGCCGAGTATCGCGCCAACCAGGACCGCTACGGCGGCCAGGAGGAGCGCCGAGCGGCCCACATCCTGATCGAGGCGGATGCACAATCCGGCTCGGAGCCGGCGCAGGAGGCGCTGCAGACCGCGCGCGAACTGCGCGAGCGGCTGGCCGAGGGGGCCGATTTCGAGACCCTGGCACGCGAGCACTCGGATGACCCGGGCTCGGCCGGGCAGGGCGGCGACCTCGGTTACGTGTCGCGCGGCTCCATGGTGGACGCGTTCGAGCAGGCGCTGTTCTCACTCGAGGAGGAGGGCGCGGTCAGTGATCCGGTCCGGAGCCCCTACGGCTACCACCTGATCAAGCTGCTGGACGTGGGGGCGGCGGGGGCGCCCGCGGGGGCGGGGGGGAGGGGGGGGCGGGGGCGCCAGCGGCGCGCCCCCCGGGCGGGGCGTCGGGTGGGTGAACGCGGCGGGGGGATGCGCCCCA
>JAWWAE010000091.1:0-8973 GCA_033721835.1 Halofilum sp. (in: g-proteobacteria)
AGCGATCGAGCACGAGCCGGCGCAGCCGGCGAGCCCGAAGGGCGGGGCGCAGGGATGCGCCCCGTAATCCCCGTGGCATCACCTCCACGTCGCAACGGCTGACCTGGGCGCAGCAAAAAGCCCGGCCTCGTGCCGGGCTTTTTCATGTTTGCCGCCCCCCAGGGCTCGGCAGAACCCTTCGCTTCGCCGCCTGCTACCGCAACCGCACCAACAGCCCCGACCGCACCTTCGGATCGAACCAGGTCGACTTCGGCGGCATGACCTCGCCGGCGTCGGCAATGGCCATCAGCTCGGCGACCGAGGTCGGATGGCAGACGAAGGCAGCCCCGGGGCCCTGGTCGGCGCGTTGCTCGAGCTCATCGAGGCCGTAACAGCCGGGCAGGTAGTCGAGCCGCGGGTCCTGGCGCGGGTCCTCGATGCCCAGCACCGGCTCGAGAATCCGTTGCTGCAACACGCAGACGTCCAGTGAGTGGACCGGGTCATCCTCGTCGACCACGCCCTTGCGGGTCCGCAGCCGGTACCACTGCCCGTCGACGTACATGCCGAACTCGTGCCGGCGCCCGGGGCGCGCATCGTCGGTCTCGACCGGCTCGACCTCGAAGTCCTCCCGCAGCTTCGCGACCAGCTCGTCCGGCGACATGCCGTGGCGGTCGCTGACCACGCGGTTGTACTCGAGGATCCGGTTCTCCCGGTCCGGGAACAGCGCGGTGAGGACGAAATTGTAGGGCTCGTCTCCGGCGTGGTCCGGGTTCTCGCTGCGGCGTTTCGCGGCCCACTTCTGGCACACCGCCGCCCGGTGGTGGCCGTCGGTCAGGTATACGGCGTCATAGTCGGCAAAGATTCGTTGCAGCTGTTCGATCTCCCGCGGATCACCGACGAACCACAGCGTCTGGCGGACGCCGTCCTCCGAGGTGAAGTCGATCAGGGGTTCGCGCTGCTGCACCTCGGCCACCAGCCGGTCGACCGCGTCGCTCGCCGGGTAGGTCAGCGAGATCGGCGTCGAGCTCGCGCGCACCTTGTCGCGATACCGGATCAGCGCCTCTTCCTTGTCGCGGCGCGTATGCTCATGCTTCTTCACGCCGCCGCGATCGAATTCCTCGACCGGCAGTTCCGCGATCAGGCCCGTCTGGACGTGATCGTCGACCGCCAGCCGGTAGAGGTAGAAGCCGGGCGTGTCGTTGAAAACGAACACGCCCTTCGCAATCAGGTCCTGCAGCCGACCGGAGTTGAGCTGCAGGTTCTCGTCGAACGCCGGACGCTCACCTTCCGGGTACTCCTCGGGCGAACGCATTACGTTCAGATAGTTGTATGGATGTTCGCGCGCGAACTCGTGCCGCTGACGCGGGGTCATGGCGTCGTAGGCCGGGCACGCTACCTCGTGCGCCAGGTCGGGACTGGCGTGGTAGCACTGGAACGGGCGGATGGTGGTCATCGCGGTCGACCCCGTGCCGCGACCGGCGTCAGCCGTTGTCCCGGCGGAACTGCTGCATGAACTCGACCAGTGCATCCACGCTTTCCATTGGCAGTGCGTTGTACAGGCTCGCGCGGCAGCCACCGACACTGCGGTGGCCCTTGAGGTTCTTCAGGCCCGCCGCATCGGCCTGCTTGAGGAATTTCTTCTCCAGATCCTCGTCCGGCAGCCGGAACACGACGTTCATGTGCGAGCGGTTCTCGACCGCGACCGGGCAGCTGTACCAGCCGTCACTCTCGTCGATCGTGGCATAGAGACGGCCGGACTTGTCGGCCGCTTCCTGCTCGATGACGGCCAGCCCGCCCTTGTCCTTCATCCACTTCAATACCTTGCCGATCATGTAGATGGTGAACACCGGCGGCGTGTTGAACAGCGAGTCCTTCTCGACGTGGATGCCGTACTGCAGGTAGGCGCCGATATCGGTGTTGAGCCCATCGAGGATCGACTTGCGGATGAAAACGATCGCCGCTCCGGCCGGGCCGAGGTTCTTCTGCGCCCCGCCGTACACCAGGTCGAACTTCTCCCACGGGATCGGGCGCGACATGTAGTCGGACGACATGTCGCCGATCAGCGGCACGTCGACCTCCGGCCACTCGGTCATGCGGATGCCGCCGATGGTCTCGTTCGAGGTCACGTGCAGATAGCGGGTATCGGGCTGCAGCCGGATCTCTTCCGTGCGCGGCATGCGCATGTAGCCCTCGTCCTCGCCATCCCAGGCCAGGTACACGTCACCGTAGCGCTGGCCATCCTTGAAGGCGCCGGTCGCCCAGGAGCCGGAGCCGACGTAGGCGCCCTTCTCGCCGGGGCGCAGCAGATTCATCGGCACCATCGAGAACTGCAGCGTTGCGCCACCCTGCAGGAACAGCACCGCGAACTCGTCGGGGGCGCCGTAGACCTCGCGCGCGAGTTGCATGGCCTCCATGTGCACGGCGTCGTATTCCGGCGCACGATGGCTCATCTCGATCAGCGACATGCCGGTGCCGTGATAGTCGACGAACTCCTGCTGCGCTTCCTCGAGCACTTCCAGCGGCAGGGTGCAGGGCCCGGCGCAGAAGTTGTGGACTCGGTTGGTCATTGCGTTCCCCCTGTCGCGGCGGCGCCGCGCTCCATAGCGGTTACAGATTGACGCAGTGCAGCACGTTGCCGCGGCCGAACTCGTCGAGCATGCGCACGATCTCGGCGGCGATCGCGTTCTGTGCCTGCTCGGTCGAGGCGCCGATGTGGTGCGTGCCGTAGACATTCGGATGGCGCGCCAGCTCCGAATCGAATTCGCCCTGGGCCGCGCCCGGCTCGTCGTTGTAGACGTCGAGGCCGGCGCGCATGCCCTTGGTCTCCAGCGCACGGATCAGGGCGGCCTCGTCGACGATCTCGCCGCGCGAGGTGTTGAGCAGGATCGCGCCGTCGCGGAACTTCCCCAGCAGCTCGTCGTTGACCATGCCCCTGGTGTCGTCCGTGGCCGGTACATGGAAAGAGACGACATCGCACTTGCCCACCAGCTCGTCGAGGTCGGACACTTCCTCCGCTCCGAGCGCCTGCAATTTTTCGGTCGTCTCGCTGTCGCGCCCGGGCTTGCCGATGACGTGCACGTTCATGCCGAACGCCGCGGCACGCTCGGCCAGTGCCAGCCCGATGCCGCCCAGCCCCACGATGCCGATGTCGCGCCCGCAGATGCCCTCGGCCTTCGAGTACTTCTTCTTGTTCCACTTGCCTGCACGCAACTCGATCACGTTGTCCGGGATGTTGCGGTCGATTGCGAGCAGCAGCCCGAAGGCGAGCTCGGCCACGGCCAGTGCGTTCTTGCCGGGGACGTTGCAGACGGGGATGTCGTGCTCGGCCGCGGCGGCCTTGTCGATGGTGTTGGTGCCGGCACCGGCGCGGATGATCAGTTTCAGCGCCGTGGCCGCCTCGATGGTCTCCCGAGTCACCTTCGTGCTGCGCACGATCAGCACCTCGGCATCGCCGATGGCGCCGGGCAGGTCTTCTGCGCCGAGATCCGGCTGCAGCTCGAACTCGTGGCCCTGGGAGCGAATGTCGTCGAGGTAGGCCTGCTGGAACTTGTCGGCGAACAGGATCTTCATGGATTGTCCTCTCGAGGAACGCGCGTGCTGGATGAACGGATGCGGCGCACTGACGGCGCGCCGGGTTGCAGCGCGAGCGTGTCGCCCCCGACCGAATCAGGGCGCCGGGAGTATGTCACGCGGCGAAAATCACCCACAAGCTGGCCCGGCGGGGCGGCCGGTTCGGATGACGCATGCGGGGTAGAAGGGGGCGCATGCAGGCAAGGC
Organism: Halofilum sp. (in: g-proteobacteria); assembly: GCA_033721835.1. Taxonomy (GTDB): domain Bacteria; phylum Pseudomonadota; class Gammaproteobacteria; order XJ16; family Halofilaceae; genus Halofilum. The sequence continues at coordinate 3,757 of JAWWAE010000091.1, forward strand.
GGGTGCCGCAGGGCCGTTCAGGGCCTGCCACTGAGCCAGTATTCCACCCGCGCCGGGTGGGCGGCGATGTAGGCCTCGACCGCCTCCGCCACCGAGCGGCGCTCGGCGTCGAGCAGCGCCCGCTCGAGTTCGTCCAGCGGCAGCCACATGCGCCCGAGCAGCCCGGCCACCCTTGGCCGCTCGGCGTACAGGCCGCGGCGGGCGAGCGCATGCACCTGTTCCCGGCCGCCGAGCGCACCCTGCGGATCGTCCAGGTAGCGCAGGTCGTGGGCGGCGAACATCCAGTGCGGGTTCCACGCCGTCACCACGATCCAGTCACCCGCCGCGATGGCCGCGGCCAGGGCTTCGGTCATGGATCGTTCGCTGCCGGTCTCCAGCGTGTAGCCGTCGAGCCCGTACTTGCGCAGCGCCACGCCGGACAAGCGGGTCAGGCCCGCGCCGGGATCGATCCCGATGATCCGGCCCTCGAGGCGCGCACGCACCGCGGGCGCGCGCAGGTCCGCGAGCGTGGCGACGCGGTCGACCGGGACATGGTCCGGCACCGCCCAGCCGAGGCGGGCGCCGTCGTAGAGGACGCCGAGATCCTCGACCCGGTTGCCGACCCGTTCCAGGTAGGGGCCGTGCGTGCGCGGTTGCCACGACATCAGCATGGCGTCGATGCGCCCGGATACGAGTCCCTGGTACTGCTCCGCGATGCCGGCGCGCACCCGCTCGACCGGCTGTCCCAGCCTTTCCTCGACCAGCGTCGCCGCGAGCTCGGTCACGAACGCGGCGTCGGACCAGGCGGTCCAGCCGAGGCGCAAGGGGGCCTCCGCGCGTGCGCCGGTGGTCAGCAGCGCGGCCAGCAGCAGGGGCGCGAGCAGGCGGGCGAGGGACCTCATGCGCCGCGCATTCAGGCGGCCAGTTCCTGCTGTGCCAGCTCGCGGATGCGGCGCACCATCGACGAGAGGCCATTGCGCCGGCCGCTGGAGAGATGCTGCTCCAGCTCCAGCTGGCTGAACACCGACTCGATGTCGGTGGTCACGATCTCCTCGGGCGTGCGCCCGTTGAACACCTCGAACACGATCGCGATCAGACCCTTCACGATCTGCGAGTCACTGTCGGCATGAAAATGGATGACCGGAGGATCCTGCGAGTCGTCGCTATGGGCCGTCAGCCACACCTTGCTCATGCAGCCGTCGAGCAGGTTCTCGTCCACCCGCTCCTCCTCGGGCAACTCGGGCAGGGTGCGGCCCTGATCGATGATCAGCCGATAGCGATCCTGCCAGCTCGGCAGCATCTCGAACGCGGTGATGATCCGATCGATCGACACGGTCGCTCTCGCCTCCGATGAACCCCCGCGGGGCGGGGAGGAATTCACTCGACCATCATACCCTTGGGGCCGGATCCCCCCCAACCGGGGGGCCCGGCCGGCCGCCGGCGCGGAAGCCGACATACCAGGCCAGTGCGAGCAGCTGCAGGGCGATGGTCAGCGCCATCGCCAGCCGGTGGCCGTCGGCGGCGTAGTGTCCGGGCTCCGCGAGCGCGAACGGCTCCAGCAGCAGGCCGGTGCCCGCCTGCAGCAGGAAGGCGCAGCCGAACACCGTCAGGGTCGAGGCGGTATTCGCCCGCCCGGCCATGGCCACGCCGAAGTGCTGCGTGAGCGTGGTGTAGGTGATGATGCCGGCGGTGCCGAACAGGCCGTAGGCCGCCCACAGCCAGAGCGTGGGGCCGTGCGGCCAGGCGACGATCAGCACCTGCACGACGATGAACAGGGCCATGGCGCCGCCGGCCACCTGCTTCGGCGTCAGCCCGACGCGCCCGAGCCGCTCGGTGGCGACCCCGGTAAGAAAGAACCCGGCCACCATCGAGGCCGACAGGGTGGACAGGTGGGTCGCGATCGCCAGCCGACCCAGGTCGGCGACGTCGGCGAGCCAGGGACCGGCCCAGAGGCCGTGGAAGGCGAGCGCGCTGCCCTGCGACAGCATCGTCAGCGGCGCCACCTGCCAGAACAGGCGGCTGGTACAGATCTGCCGCAGGCCCTCGAGCAGTTCGCGCAGACCGGTCGGGCGGTCGTGGGCGGTGCGCTCCGGGATGAACAGGAACTGGGCCAGGGCGAGGGCGAGCGTGATGCCCGCGACCGCGCGCAGGACGCCGCGCCAGTCGGTGAACGTGAGGGCGAGCTCGACCGGGGCGCCCGCGCTGACCGCCCCGAGGCCGCCGATCGCCAGGAACAGGCCGTTGATCAGCGCCAGCCGCGGGCCCGAGAACCACAGCGCGTTGGCCTGCAGCCCGGCCATCAGGCAGGCGGAGACGCCGACCCCGATCAGTGCGCGGCCCAGCAGCAGGTCGGTCACGTCCTCGGCGGCGGCGAACAGCAGGGCGCCCCCGGCCGCCACCAGCAGCAGCGCCGACTCGACCCGGCGCGGACCGAAGCGGTCGAGCAACACGCCGAGTACCGGTTGAAAGCCGGCGAAGGCGAGCAGGAACACGCTGGTGAGGAGGCCGAGCTGGTCCGCGCGCAGGCCGAACCCGGCGACGAGATCGGGGGCGAGCACGGCGTTGACGGTGCGGTAGAGGTAGGAGAGGAAGAAGCCGCCGACGAAGAAGACGAAAACACGCAGCCGTGGCACCGCCGCCTCCCCGGGGCAAAGGAGGCGTATTGTGCCGGCGCGCGCCGCTGATGGAAAATGACGCCCCCTTGCCACCCGCCCGGGACGCCCCGATGGGCCATCGACTGTCGAAGATCTATACCCGCACCGGCGACGCCGGCACCACCGGGCTCGGCGACGGCTCGCGCATCGACAAGGATTCGCCGCGGGTCGAGGCCTACGGCACGGTCGACGAGCTCAACAGCAGCATCGGCATGGTGCTGGCCGAGGCCATCCCCGGCCCGGTGTCCGAGGCCCTGGTCGCGGTCCAGCACGACCTGTTCGACCTGGGGGCGGAACTGTGCGTGCCCGGCTACACGGTGGTGGAGGCGGACAAGGTCGCCTGGCTGGAGCAGGTGCTCGACGAGCACAACGCGGGATTGCCGCACCTGAAGGAGTTCATCCTGCCCGGCGGGGGCCCGGCCGCGGCCGCCTGCCACCTCGCCCGCACCGTCTGCCGCCGCGCCGAGCGGCGGGTGCTGACGCTGGGCCGCGCGGAGGAGATCAACCCGCACGGCCTGGCCTACCTCAACCGCCTGTCCGACCTGCTGTTCGTCCTCGGCCGCGTGCTGGCCCGCCACGAGGGCGGCGGCGAGGTCCTGTGGCAGCGGGGGCGGGATCAATAGATCAAACCGCGAATGAACGCGAATATTGGCGCGTCATGATGCGGGGCGTATCGGCGCTTCGCTGGCGGCGCCAGGTCCGAGGATCGTAGGTGCGCTTTTGGCCGGTGGTCACGCCGGCCAAACGCGTACGCCGTCGAAATCGGGATCCCGGGCAGGCCGTACGCGTTCGACTACGGCGAAAGCGCACCTACGGCGCGTTCTGATTCGCGTTCATTCGCGTCCATTCGCGGTTCCCGTTTCTGTTCCCCGCCCGGTCCGGGGCTTCGCGGGGCGTGGCGGGATGCAGTACAATTGACCGGTTGCGCCCTCCAGTTCATTGATCTTCTCGCGGGACCATGCAAGCGCTCTCGATCCGTCAGCTCGAAAAGACCTATCCCGGCGGGGTGACCGCGCTGCGGGGAATCGACCTCGACGTGGCCGAGGGCGAGTTCTTCGCCCTGCTCGGGCCGAACGGGGCGGGCAAGTCGACCGCGATCGGGATCGTCGCCTCGCTGGTGAACAAGACCGCCGGCACGGTCACCGTGTTCGGGCATGACCTCGACCGCGACACGGCCGCGGCCAAATCCTGCATCGGGCTGGTCCCGCAGGAGTTCAACTTCAACCAGTTCGAGACGGTGTCGCAGATCGTCTGCAATCAGGCGGGCTACTACGGCATCCCGCGCCGGCAGGCACAGCAGCAGGCCGCTAAGTATCTGAAGCAGCTCGGGCTGTGGGAGAAGCGCGATGTCGTATCGCGCCAGCTCTCCGGCGGCATGAAGCGGCGACTGATGATCGCGCGGGCGCTGGTGCATGAGCCGCGGCTGCTGATCCTCGACGAGCCCACGGCCGGGGTCGACATCGAGATCCGCCGTTCGATGTGGCGTTTCCTCGAGGAGATCAACCAGCGTGGCACCACGATCATTCTCACCACGCACTATCTTGAAGAGGCCGAGTCGCTCTGCCGCAAGGTGGGCGTCATCAACCACGGTGCGATCGTCGAGTACGGCACAGTCAGCGAACTGCTGCACAAGCTGCACCGAGAGACCTTCGTGCTGTCGGTGACCGGGGAAGTGCGCACCGTGGAACCGATCGAGGGTTACGAGATCCGCGTCCGCGCCGACGGGGCACTCGAGGTGGAGGTGCCGAAGGATCTCGGAGTGAACCGCTTGTTCGCCGAGTTGTCGCGCCAGGGGATCGAAGTGCTTTCGATGCGCAACAAGACCAACCGGCTCGAGGAATTCTTCATGCGGCTGGTCGAGGACCAGCGCCGCGAGGCCGCCTGATGAAGCAGCGGTGGTGGCGCAACTGGGTGGCGTTCACGACCATCCTGAGCAAGGAGATCACGCGCTTCTCGCGCATCTGGGTGCAGACCATCCTGCCCTCGGCGATCACCACGGGACTGTACCTGCTGATCTTCGGCGGCCTGATCGGCGGACGGATCGGGCCAATGGACGGGTTCAGCTACATGGACTACATCGTGCCCGGCATCATCATGCTGTCGATCATCACCAACTCGTACGGCAACGTGGTGTCGTCGTTCTACGGCACCAAGTTCCAGCGCCATGTCGAGGAACTGCTGGTGGCGCCGGTACCGAACTGGCTGATTCTGGCCGGCTATGTCGGCGGCGGGGTCGCCCGCGGGCTGGTGGTCGGAGTGCTGGTCACGCTGGTGGCCTCGCTGTTCACCGAGCTGCAGCTCGCGCATCCCCTGCTCGTGATCCTGGTGGCCGCGCTGACCGCCACCGTGTTCTCGCTCGGCGGATTCATCAACGCGATCTTCGCCAAGAGTTTCGACGACATCTCGATCGTGCCGACCTTCGTGCTGACACCGCTGACCTACCTGGGCGGGGTCTTCTACTCGATTTCTCTGCTGGCACCGGTCTGGCAGCAGCTGTCGCTGGCGAACCCGATCCTGTACATGGTCAACGCCTTCCGCTATGGCTTCCTCGGTGTCTCGGACATCCACGTCGGCGTCGCCTTCG
>JAWWAE010000092.1:0-8953 GCA_033721835.1 Halofilum sp. (in: g-proteobacteria)
ACTCGTGTGCCACGTATCCGGCAACGCGCCGGGCCGGCCGCCGGGCAGCAATCCGGTGGACGGCCACGACGTGCCGATCCCGCACTTCGGCGCCGTGCTCGAGATGGACGCCTGGCAGGCGCTGGCCGAGAAGCTGCGCGCCGCCGGCATCGAGTTCGTGATCGAACCGTACACCCGCTTCGAGGGCCAGCCGGGCGAACAGGCCACGATGTTCCTGCTCGATCCCAGCGGCAACGCGATCGAGTTCAAGGCCTTCCGCGACGTCGCCGGGCAGCTGTTCGCCTGAACGGGCCGGGCCCGTCCGTTGCCGGCCCCGCGTCGCTCAACCGCGGTCGCCGCGCAGCGCGTGCTCGAAGTCCTTCCAGAACTCGTCGAGCGACACCTTCGCCGCCGACCGCAGGTCCTCGTCGCCGGGCGGAAACTGGATCTCGTCGGCCAGCCGATAGACACGCTGCTTGATCGGCGTGATGTCGTCGGGGTCGTCGGAGTCCTGCAGCACGAGGCCGTAGAGGTCGCGCAGCATGATGCGGTAGGCGTGCAGCTCGCCCCAGATCTTCGCGATCTGGTCGGGTGTGGCGGCCTTGTTCGACATCGAGGACCTCCCTTGCGCTCCGTTGACGGTGTGGGTTCGCGGCGGATGCGTCGATGCATCGCCGCACGCGGCCATGGCGCTACCTTACCGCGGGCACTGCGCGCGACAAACCGCGGCGGGGCCGTGCCGCGATCAGGCCGCGCCCCCGGGGGTTCCGGGCCCGCTGGACCGGCAGCCGCGAACCCGCCATCGTGGGGACGTCCCGGCAGCGCGAGGAGAGTCGATGGGCATGTCGCCCGGGTTGTGGCTGGTGGTCGTGGGTCTCGCCATCGCCGGCGTGGGGTTGGCCGTGATGACGGGCGCGTTTGCCTGGTTCGGTCACCTGCCCGGCGACATCCGCATCGAGCAGGGCGACAGCCGCGTCTACATCCCGATCACGTCGATGATCGTGGTCTCGCTGGTGCTCACCCTGGTGGTCAACCTGATCGCCCGCTTCCTGCGCTGACGGGCACGGCCGGACTCAGACCAGGTCCCGCGGCACGTGATCGTCCCAGTCGCCGGAGAACACCCGCGTGTCGCCCTCCCAGGCGTCGACGGTGGCGCGTACCCGGAAGTGTCCGGGGGTCGAGGTCAGTACCGTGCGGGTGGTGACGGTGATGCGCCAGTCGCCGCGCTCGAACAGGCGCCGGTTGGAGACCTCCGCGCGCAGCGTCGCGTAGTCGTCATTGGCCGAGACGTAGCGCTCGCTCACCTCGTAACCGAGCGTCGTGCCGGTCGTCTCGAGCCGGTAGGGCGCGTCGTCGTCGGTGACCCGCAGTGCCGCCTCGTTGGTCGCCAGGTTGAACAGCACGTTCCACTCGCGGGTGGCCGCGCCGAGCACGGTCGTCGGCAGGGGTTCGGCCATGCGCGGCGTGCCGAGGTCGGGCAGCGCGGCATCGTCGGCGCGCGCCGGGCGCACCGGCAGGGTCAGCCTACTGCCCGCGGTGTGGAGCGTGAGCGTCGCCGGCTCGGGCGCGGGCCAGGCCAGCGGCCAGTACGACGACGACACGGCGAGCCGGAGGCGGTTGCCGCGCGGAAAGCGCTGGCCGACGTCGTTCAGCCGCACCTGCACCCGGTAGCGCTCGCCGGGCACGAGCGGCTCGGGCTGCGCGTGGCTGGCGCGGTGGCTGAGATTGAGCAGGCCGTAGGTGACCAGCGTCGCCTTGCCGTCGGGCGCGACGTCGGCCAGCCGTACCGCGACCATGGCCTGCGGGCGATCGGCGGCGAGTTCCAGCTCGGCCACGGCGGCGCCGAGGATCTCGAGGTCCTGCTCCAGCGGCGGGCTGTCGAACACCAGCGAGCCGCCGTCCTCCATCCGTTGATCGGTCGGCAGGTCGGTGCTCTCCGAGTAGCTGCACCACTTGCCGGCGAACAGGCCCACGGTGAGGGGACTCTGGATCGTCAGCGCGTGGTCACGGTCCGGTTCGCCGTCCAGCAGCAGCCGACCCGGCTGCAGCGGGCAGGCGCTCCAGCGGATCGTGTCCGCGGGCCACACGGGTTCGGCCACCCAGCGGCCCGGGCGGTCGTCGCTGTGCGGCGAGACGCTGTCCTGCATCCAGGCGCGCAGCATCGGCTCGCGCTCGACGCCGTTTTCGACCCCGGCCAGCCAGCGGTCCCACCAGCGCAGGCACTGGCCGAGGAAGTCGATCGCCGGTCCGGGGCCGCCGAGGTGCGGGAACTTGTGGTTCCAGGGCCCGACCAGGCCCTTGCGCGGCACCTCGAGGTTACGCAGCAACCGGAACACCGTGTTGCAGTAGCCGTCGGCGTAGCCGCTGACGGCGAACACCGGGCAGCGGATCCGGGCGTAGTCCTCGCACACCGAGGCGTGTTGCCAGTAGGCGTCGCGTCGCTGGTGCTGCAGCCACTTGGTCAGCCACACGCCGCTGCCGTGCAGGCGCTCGATCCACTGGTCGCGCCAGCGCTCGCCGACCACCGCCGGGTCCGGGGGGCAGGCGTTGTACGAGGCCATGACCGCGGCCCACGACAGGTTGTCGGTCAGCAGGCAGCCGCCCATGTAGTGGACGTCGTCGGCATAGCGGTCGTCGGATGAGCAGACGGTGATCACCGCCTGCAGCTCGGGTGGCTGCAGGGCGGCGAGCTGCAGCCCGTTGAAGCCGCCCCAGGACAGGCCGAACATGCCGACCCGGCCGTTGCACCAGGGCTGGGCCGCGATCCAGCGCAGCACCTCGAGTCCGTCGTCGAGTTCCTGCTGCAGGTACTCGTCGGCAAGCACCCCGTCGGAGTCGCCCGAGCCCCGCAGATCCACCCGCACCCCGGCGTAACCGTGAGCGGCGAAGAAGGCCTGGTTCTGCTGATCGCGCACCGCGCGGCCGTCGCGCAGCCGGTAGGGGATGTACTCGAGGATGGCCGGGACTGGTGCGTCGCGGGCGCCCGCCGGCAGCCACAGGCGGGCGGCGAGGCGCGCACCATCGGCCATGGGAATCCAGGCCGTGTCCACGACCTCCACCGCGTGCAGACCGTCCGCTGCCTCCATCACCGTCTCCCCGCCACGCCAGCCGCTACTCTACCCGCTGGCCGCCGCCGACGCCCGGCCAGGGCGCGCCCGTGCCACGCCCCGATGCCGCGGCGGCGGCGCGACCGGTTACACTGCACGACCCTGATTCCCGGTCCCGGCGGAGGCGCAAGCGCCCGTGAGAGTCGTCGAGGAGTTTCCCCGCCCGATCCGCGTCATCGAGAACGTCTGGATCCCGATGGCCGACGGCGTGCGCCTGGCGGCGCGCGTCTGGCTGCCGGAGGACGCGGAGCAGGACCCGGTGCCGGCGCTGCTCGAGTGCATGCCCTACCGCAAGCGCGACTTCACCCGCCTGCGTGACGAGCCGCTGCACGCCTACCTCGCCGGACATGGGTACGCCTCGATCCGGCTCGACCTGCGTGGCTCGGGCGACTCCGAGGGGCTGCTCGACGACGAGTACTCGCGCCAGGAGCACGACGACATCATCGCGACCCTGGAGTGGATCGAGCGCCAGGACTGGGCCACCGGCGACGTCGGCATGTTCGGCATCTCCTGGGGCGGCTTCAACTCGCTGCAGGTGGCCGCGCGGCGGCCGCCGCAGCTCAAGGCGATCGTCACCATGTGCTCGACCGACGACCGCTATGCCGACGACGCGCACTACAAGGGCGGTTGTCTGCTCAACGAGAACCTCAACTGGGGCTCGGTGCTGCTGTCCTCGGCGAACGCGCCGCCGGACCCCGACATCGTCGGGCCGGCCTGGCGCGAGCAGTGGCGCCACCGGCTCGAGAACAGCGAGCTCTACCCGGCGCTGTGGATGGCGCATCCCCATCGCGACGACTACTGGAAGCACGGCTCGGTGTGCGAGGACTTCGATGCCATCGAGTGCGCCGTCTACGCGGTGGGCGGCTGGGCCGACGGCTACTCGAACGCGATCCCGCGCCTGATGGCCGGGCTGTCGGCGCCGAAGAAGGCGCTGATCGGTCCCTGGTCGCATGCCTTTCCCCATGTCGGCGCGCCCGGTCCCAGCATCGGCTTCTTCCAGGAGATGCTGCGCTGGTGGGACCACTGGCTGAAGGGGATCGATACCGGGATCATGGACGAGCCGCCGATCCGGGTCTGGCTCGAGGACTACGTGCGCCCGGCCCCGAACTACGAGCTGCGGCCCGGGCGCTGGGTGGCCGAGCACCAGTGGCCGTCGCCGCGCATCCGCCCGCGCCGCTGGTACCTGAACGTGCTGTCGCTCGGCGAGCGGGCGGACCCCGAGGACCAGGTCTACGTGCGCTCGCCGCAGACGGCCGGCCTGGCCGCCGGCGACTGGTACGGCTTCGGCGCCGAGGGCGAGTCGCCGATCGACCAGCGCGAGGACGACGGCAAGTCGATCGTGTTCGATTCCGACCCGCTGGCCGAGCGGCTCGAGATCCTCGGCGCGCCGGTGGTCGAGCTGGAGCTGGCGGCCGACCGGCCGGTCGCCTACTGCGTGCTGCGCCTGAACGATGTCGCGCCCGACGGGGCCTCGACGCGCGTGACCTACGGCCTGCTCAACCTCGCGCACCGCGACAGCCACGAATATCCCGAGCCGCTCGAGCCCGGCCGCCGCTACCGGGTGCGGATCGCGCTCAACGACACCGCCTACGGTTTCGACCCCGGCCACACCGTGCGCCTGGCGGTGTCGACCTGCTACTGGCCGGTCATCTGGCCGGCGCCGGAGGCGGCCCAGCTGACCCTGTTCACGGGCAGCAGCGTGCTCGAGCTGCCGGAGCGGCCGCCGCACGAGGCCGACGCCGGGCTGCGGCCGTTCGAGCCGCCGGAGCGCGGGCCGATGCCGGAGGCGACCGCGCTGCGGGCGGCCCCGCTGCGGCGCCTCGTGGAGCGCGACCTGACCACCGGCACGACGGTCTACCGCGTGACCGCAGACAGCGGCGAATTCGGCGGCGCCGCGGTGGCGCGGATCGAGGACATCGACCTGACCGTCGGCTATACCATCGCCAAGACCTACCGCATCCACGAGTACGATCCGTCCACGGCCGAGGTCACGGTGGAACAGGAGGTCGAGCACCGGCGCGAGGACTGGTCGACCCGGCTGCAATGCAGCACGCGGTTGACCGCCGACGGCGATAACTTCCATCTCGAGGCGACCATGACCGCCAGCGAGGGGGAGACCGAGCTGGTGCGGCGCGAGTGGCGCGAGACCCTGCCGCGCCGGCTGGTGTAGGGTCCCCGGCCGGCGTCAGTGCGCCCGCAGGCCGTAGCGCGCCTCGGCCGCCTCCAGGATCAGGCGCAGCAGGTCGGCGTAGCTGTAGCCCGCCCAGCCGGCCATCATTGCCATCTTGCCGTCCCAGTACCAGGTCGGGTTGGTGTTGGCGTCCAGCAGCCGGGGCTGGCCGTCGGCGCCGTTGCGGAAATCGAAACGGGCGTAGTCGCGGAAGGCCAGCCGCTTGAACAGCTTGGCGCAGCCGTCGACCAGTTGCCCGCGCACGACCTCGTCGACCTCGGCCTGCCGGAACGAGAGCTTGTTCCAGTAGGGCGACTCGGGGTCCGCCTTGGAGCCGTAGGTCAGTACCGGCGGCAGGTCCGGGTCGAGCCGGCTGTAGTCGACCTCGAGCGGCGGCAGCACCGTGAAGCCCTGGGCCGGGTTGCCGATCACGCCGACGGTGAACTCGGCGCCGGTCAGGAAGTCCTGGATCACCGCCTCGGGTGGCTGCAGCTCGCCCGCGAGCCAGCGCAGGTAGGCCTCGGCCGCGGCCGCGTCATGGACCACGCAGGCATCGGTGATGCCGAAGCTGCCGCCGCTGGCGTTGGGCTTGATCAGGGCGGGGTAGGTGGCCGGCAACGCCAGCGGGTCGGCCGACAGGTCGACGAAGGTCTCGTTCGGCACCAGGATCCCGAGCCGGGCGGCTGCCATCGACACCAGCGCCTTGTCGGTCGAGACGCTGATCGACATCGGGTCGGCGCCGGTGTAGGGGATCCCCAGCATCTCCAGGAAGGCGGGGATGTTGCGCTCGAGCTCCCAGTCGTTGCGGTAGCCGGTGTCGCAGAGATTCAGCACCAGTTCCGGCGGCTCGGCACGCAGGTCGTCGATCAGGCGCTCGTGGTCGTCGAACCAGGTGAAACGGTAGCCGGCCAGTGTCTCCAGTGCCGCGCGCGCCTTCTCGGCACCCTCGATCTCCTCGGCGCCGAAGCGGCCGTCGACCGAGTAGAGGTAGGGCATTCGTGGATCGCCGAACACGACCCCCACGTGCAAGGGCTCGTTCGCTTTGCGGGTCGGCATGGGCGGCCTCCGTGAGGTAGGGCGAGCAGTGTAGCGCCTGTCGGGAGCGGACGTCGCCGGGAGTTTCGGCCCGGCCGCCGGCGCGCGGCTTCACACCCTGCTCGGCACTCGGGTAACGTAGCGGCCTCCGGCCCCGCCCCCAACGGGCCGTGCCAGGGTGCCGAACGCCATGCTGGAACTGCTGCGAGAACCCGCCATCATCCGCGTGGTCGCCACCGCGCTGCTGCTGCTCGTGATCGCGGGTGTACGCTACGTCGCGATGCGCCGCATCATCGGCGGCGCGCATATCCTCGAGAAATCACATCGTCGCCAGCTCTTCTACCTGCGCAGCGCGCTGACCGTCGCCCTGCTGGTCGGGCTGGTCGTGATCTGGGCCGGCGCGTTGCAGAACCTGCTGCTGTCGCTGACCGCGGTGATGGTCGCCGTGGTGATCGCGACCAAGGAACTGCTGATGTGTCTCGGCGGGTTCCTGATGCGGGCGACGGGGCGGCTGTTCTCGGTCGGCGACTGGATCGAATGCAACGGCTTGCGCGGCGAGGTCACCGATCACACGCTGCTGTCGACCACGCTGCTCGAGCTCGAACCGCCCGAGCGTGGCTATGGCTACACCGGTCGCACCCTGCAGCTGCCGAACAGCCTGTTCCTCAGCCACCCCGTCATCAGCTCGCCGTTCTCGCGCCAGTTCGTGCTCCACCGGTTCTCGATCGCGCTGGCCCTGCCGGTCGATCCGGCCGCGGGCCTCGAGCGATTGCAGCGCGAGGCGGAGCGGGCGTTCGAACCGTACCGGGAGGCGGCGGCGGAGGCGAACGAGAAGATGGACCGCCGGCTCGGGGTGGATGTCCCGGGGCCCGAGCCGCTCGCCTGGCTCGAGACCACCGACCTCGGGGCCCAGCGGTTCCGGCTGCGACTGTTCTGTCCGACCCCGGAGGCGGCCGCCCTGGAGAGCGAGATCACCCACGCCTTCCTGCAGGTGGTGCACGCCGGCGAGATCCCGCCGGCCGGGGGCTCGGCGCCCGCACCGGCGCCGACCGGGGCAGGCTAGCGACGACCGCCCGAGATCGCCGCCTCGAGCGCCGCGATCCGCTCCTCGAGCGGCGGGTGCGAGAGGAACAGCCGCTTGAAGCCGCGCCCCATGCCGCCGCTGATCCCGAAGGCCTCGACCTCGTCCGGAAGGGTCGAGGGCACCCGATTCGACTTGAGCCGTTTCAGCGCGGCGATCATCTGCCGCGGCGAGGACAGGGCCGCGCCGCCGCGGTCGGCACCGAACTCGCGCCAGCGCGAGAACCACATCACGATGATCGAGGCGAGGATGCCGAGGACCAGCTGGGCGACCAGGGTGGCGATCCAGAAGCCCGGCCCATGGCCGCGTTCGTTGCGCAGCACCACGCGATCGATGAAGTGCCCGACCAGGTGGGAAAGGAACACGACGAAGGTGTTGACCACGCCCTGAATCAGCGTGAGCGTCACCATGTCACCGTTGGCGATGTGGCTGACCTCGTGGCCGACCACTGCCTCGGCCTCGGCCCGCGTCATGCCGGCGAGCAGTCCCGTGCTGACCGCTACCAGTGCGCTGTTGCGCCGCGCCCCGGTGGCGAAGGCATTGATCTCGGGCGCCTCGTACACCGCCACGTCGGGCATGCCGATGCCGGCGGCCCGGGCCTGCCGGCGCACGGTCTCGAGCAGCCAGCGCTCGGTCTCGTTGCGCGGCCGCTCGATGACGCGGGCCCCGGTCATGCGGGTGGCCATGGTCTTCGACAGCGCGAGCGAGATCAGCGAGCCGCCGAAGCCGATCACCAGCGCGAGCACCAGCAGGGCGCGGTAGTCGATCCCGATCTGCTGCTCATCGAGCGTGCCGCTGAAGCCGAGCAGGGCGAGCACCGTGCCGAGCACTAGCAGCACGGCGAGGTTGACGCCCAGGAACAACGCCAGACGCTTGAACATTCGCCCCTCCTCCGTCGGTACTTGCCTTGTCAGATGGAGCCGGGCGGGCGCGTTTCAAGTGGGCGCCGAACGCGGCAACCGGCCGGCCGCGCGCCTCAACCGGACGCCATGGCCAGCGCCCGGCGCAGGTCGTCGGTCTCGACCGCCCCGACCAGGGCGCGCTCGTTGTCGATGATGTAGGTGGGCGTCCCGGTGACACCGACCCGTGCCGCCGCCTCGTGGTAGTCGCGCAGCCGCTCGGCGAAGCGCGGCTCGGTCCAGGCGGCTTCGACCCGTGCCGCATCCATGCCGCACTCGGCGGCCAGTTCGCGCAGGACCTCCGCGTCGCCGATGTTGCGGCGCTCGCCGAAATAGCCCTCGAACAGGCGCCGGTGCAGGCAGGCGAAGGTCTCGCGCCCGGCCTCCTTGGCGGCCTCGGCCAGCAACAGTGCGCGCCGCGAATTGGTGGTGAAGTCGCGCTCGGCGATGGGCAGGCCCTCCGCCGTGGCCATTCGCTCGAGCGCCGCCATCATGCGCCGCCACTGCGCGGGCGGGTAGCCGAGTTCCGTCACCGGCTTGCCCTCGGGCGGGTTGTCCGGGTGGATCTCGATGTTGGCCCAGACGATGTCCAGGTCGAACTCGTCGGCGAGCGCGAGCAGCCGGTGGCTGCCCACGTAGCAGAACGGGCAGATGTAATCGGAGAAGACGGTGACCGGGATGC
>JAWWAE010000093.1:0-8920 GCA_033721835.1 Halofilum sp. (in: g-proteobacteria)
AGGATCGCGTTGAGGTTGGCGCCGTCGTAGTAGAGCAGGCCGCCGGCCTCGTGCACGACCTCGGCGATGTCCTTGATGTGGCGCTCGAACACGCCGACCGTCGACGGGTTGGTCAGCATGATGCCCGCGGTCTGCGGGCCGCAGGCCTCGCGCAGGGCCTCGATGTCGACGTCGCCATCGGCGTCGGTCGGGATCTCGCGCGCCTTGTAGCCGCACATCACGGCCGAGGCCGGGTTGGTGCCGTGCGCGGCGTCCGGCACCAGGATCTCGCTGCGCTCGGTGTCACCGCGGGCATCGTGGTAGGCCCGGATCATCGACACGCCGGCGAACTCGCCCTGGGCACCGGCGGCCGGCACCAGCGACACCTGCTGCATGCCGGTGACCTCGGCCAGGATCTCCTGCAGGTCGTACATGCAGCGCATGAAGCCCTGGCCCGCCTCCGGCGGCGCCAGTGGATGGCGCTCGAGGAACGCGGGCAGCATCGCCAGCGCGTTGCAGGCCCGCGGGTTGTATTTCATGGTGCAGGAGCCGAGCGGGTAGACGTTGGTGTCGATCGAGAAGTTGAGCTGCGAGAGGCGCGTGTAGTGACGCACGGCCTGCAGCTCCGACACCTCGGGCAGCGCCGGGCGCGACTTGCGCCGCAGCTCCTTCGGCAGGTCGTCGGCGGCCGGCGCCTCCGGCGGCAGCTGGGCCCAGGCGGCGCGGCCTTCGCGGCCCTGTTCGAAGATCAGTTCGGGCATGGTTCAGCCTCGTTCATTCGAAATTGGAAATGCGTTCGCGAGCAGGGTTTTCTCTCGCAGAGGCGCAGAGAACGCAGAGCAACAGCGGAGACAAGTCAGGTTGACGATGTCCGGCTACCCGCTCCGGCAACGTGCTCCGGGTACGATGAAGCATCACGCTTTTGATCTCTCTGCGTTCTCTGCGCCTCTGCGAGATACCGTCTTTTTCCTGTTCCGTGTCATGCGCCGAGCGCCTGCTCGAAGGCCCGGACGAAGGTGTCGCGGTCTTCCTCGGTGTGGATCTCGGTCGCGCACACGAGCAGGGCGTTGCCGAGCTCGGGGTAGTAGGGCTCCAGGGCCAGGCCGCCGAGGATGTCGTGTTCGTTGGCGAGCGTGCCCAGCACCTCGGTCGCGGGCCGGCCATTCAGCTTCAGCACGAACTCGTGGAAGAACGGCCCGTCGCAGGCGGCCTCGACGCCGTCGAGCTTCGTCAGCGCGTCGCGCAGCGAGCGCGCATTGGCGTGGCAGTGGCCGGCGACGCGCTCCAGCCCCTCCGGGCCCATGATCGACATGTACAGCGTCGCCGCCGTCACCATCAGGCCCTGGTTGGTGCAGATGTTCGAGGTCGCCTTGGAGCGGCGGATGTCCTGCTCGCGTGCGCGCAGGGTCATGACGTAGCCGGTGCGGTCCTCGGCATCGACCGTCTTGCCGACCACGCGGCCCGGCATCTGCCGGGCCATCGACTTGCGCGTGCAGAGGAAGCCGAAGTACGGCCCGCCCGCGGACATCGGGATGCCCAGCGGCTGGCCCTCGCCGATCACGATGTCGGCGCCCTGCTCGCCCCACTCGCTCGGCGGCCGCAGCAGCGCCAGCGAGGTCGGGTTGGTGACCGCGATCACCAGCGCGCCGGCGGCGTGCGCGCGGTCGGTGAGCGCGTCGACGTCCTCCAGCCGGCCGAGGAAGTTCGGGTGCGGGATCACGACCGCGGCCACGGGGTCGTCGCCGATCGCCGCGTCCAGGGCCTTCGCCGACGTGGTGCCGCTGTCGGCATCGAGTTCGACCTCGACGAACTCCAGGCCCTGGTTGCCGACGATGGCGCGGGTGGCGTCGCGGTAATGCGGGTGCACCGCGCTCGGCATGATGATCCGCTTCGACTTCGCCTTGCGGTTCGCGCGCACGGCCATCAGCACGGCCTCGCCCAGCGCCGAGCCGCCGTCGTAGAGCGAGGCGTTGGCGACCTCCATGCCGGTGAGTTCCGCCATCATCGACTGGAACTCGTAGATGACCTGCAGCGTGCCCTGGCTGGCCTCGGCCTGGTACGGGGTGTAGGCGCTGTAGAACTCGCCGCGGGTGACGATCTGCCACACCGCGCGCGGGATGTGGTGCGGGTAGGCGCCGGCGCCGAGGAAGCACAGCGGCCGGCCCTCGGCCGCCGCGCGGCGCTCCATCATGCGCCCGAGCTCCATCTCGGACAGCCCGTCGGGCACGCCCTCGAGCTCGCCGGCGCGCAACTCCGGCGCGATCTCGTCGAACAGCCCCTCGATGTCGTCGACGCCGATCGCGGCGAGCATGTCGCGCACGTCGTCATCGGTATGCGGAATGAACGGCACGTGTCCTCCCCGGAGGGTCAGTCGTTCATGGTTTCAGAAAAAATGATCTCTCGCAGAGGCGCAGAGGACGCAGAGGAAAGACGGAATTGATCAACCGTAGGCCGGTGTTCGCGCAGCGAATGCCGGCGCATCGTATTGCCGGCATTCGCGCCGCGCCGTGGCGCGGCGCAAACACCGGCCTGCATCTGTTGCTTTCTCTGCGTTCTCTGCGCCTCTGCGAGAACCCTGTCTTTTCAATCGTCGTCGGAGTTGATGAACTCCTCGTACTCGTCGGCCGACATCAGCTCGTCCATCGAGTCGCCGTCCTCGATCTTGAGGCGGAAGATCCAGCCCTCGCCGAAGGCGTCGTTGTTGATCGTCTCCGGGGCGTCGGCCAGCTCGTCGTTGGCCTCGACCACCTCGCCCGACAGCGGCGCGTAGACGTCGGATGCGGCCTTGACCGATTCGACCACCGCCGCGGCGTCGCCGGCGGCGAAGGTGGTGCCGACCTCCGGCACCTCGACGAACACGAGATCGCCCAGCTCCTGCTGGGCGTGATCGGTGATGCCGATGGTGACGGTGCCGTCGTCGTCGACGCGCACCCACTCATGGTCGCGCGTGTATTTCAGTTCACTCGGTACCTGGTTCATCCTCGATGCTCCTCAGCTGTCCCCGTCGGTCGCCACGTCGATGCGCGGCTTGCCATTGCGGACGAACGGGTAATCGACCATGCGGGCCTCTATGGCCCGGTTGCGGATCATGACCTCGCATTTCGCGCCGGCACCGAGCGGCACCCGCGCGAGTGCGATCGAGCGTTCCAGCGTCGGCGAGAAGCCACCACTGGTGACGACGCCGTCGCCGGCGTCGGTAACCACCTGCTGCTGCTCGCGGGCGATGCCACGCCCGGACAGCAGCAGGCCGGTGAGCGTGACCTCGGCCCCGCGCTCGCGCTGCTCGGCGAGGCGCTCGCGGCCGATGAAGTCGCGGTCCTCCGGCTCCCAGGCGACGGTCCAGCCGAGCCCCGCCTCCAGCGGCGTCGTCTCCTCGTCCATCTCGTGGCCGTACAGCGCCATGCCGGCCTCCAGCCGCAGGGTGTCCCGCGAGCCGAGCCCGGCCGGCTGCACGCCGGCCTCGACCAGCGCGCTCCAGACGCCCGGGGCGTCGTCGTTCGGGAGCATGAGCTCGTAGCCGTCCTCACCGGTGTAACCGGTGCGCGCGGCCCAGGTCTCGCCGGCCACCGCGAAGCGGAAGCGCTTCAGGCCCTCGGCCGCCGCTGCCAGTTCTTGCTCCAGCACCTGGTGAACACGCTCGCGCGCCTTCGGCCCCTGGACCGCGATCATCGCCAGGTCGTCGCGCTCGCTCAGCTCGAGATCGAAGTCGCCGGCGTGGTCGCGCAGCCAGGCGAGGTCCTTGTCGCGGGTGGCGGCGTTGAGCACGAAGCGGAAATGGCTGTCGTCGACGCGGTAGACGATGCCGTCGTCGATCACGCCGGCGTTCTCGTTCAGCAGGCAGCCGTAGAGCGCCTGGCCGTCGCTCATGCGGCCGACGTCGTTGGCGAACACGCGGCGCAGGAAGTCGGCGGCGCCGGGGCCGGCGAGGTCGATCTGGTTCATGTGCGAGACGTCGAACATGCCGGCGTCGCGGCGGACGGCATGGTGCTCGGCGAGCTGGGAGCCGTAGTTGACCGGCATCTGCCAGCCGGCGAAATCGACCAGCCGGGCGCCGGCGGCGCGGTGGGATTCGTACAGGGCAGTACGTTTAGCCTGCATATCTCACCATCCTCCTGCTGCGGTCACCGATCCGCTCGCCGTGACGCGGCGTACTCCCTCCAGCCTGCTTGACGTAGTGTCGGCTACGCCGGCGCAGGCTTCCGGTCCGTGCGCCACCTCACGGCGGCGCCTCGGCGACCTCGCGACGAACGATGGTGAGAAATGCAGGCTTGTCATGGACTCCTCCAGGGCGCGGCCGGAGACACGGACGCGCGTTCCTGATGTCTCGGGATCCGAGCCCCTCTGTCCATGCACCTGAGAGATCGAGGACGCTGCGCGCCCTGCCCCCTTCGGTGGGCGGCCGATGCGGCCGCCACTCTCCAGAGCCGGTGCCGTCCCTCACGGGGCGGGTCTGCCACGGTCCGGGTGCCTGAGCGTTTCCGGGCCGTTACGCCTTCGGCGACCTCTTCGTGGAGAGGTCTCTCCCGCAGCAGATGTCGGTTGGCCGGGCCGGCGGCGCCGCTTCGTGCGGGCGCCCGGACCGGCACATCCCGTTCACCGGGATTCGCACTATAGAGGATCGCCATCACCGGTTCCAACCGCGGGCGGGCGGGCAAGGGGCGGCAGGTCGCCGGCCAGGCCGCAGCCGTGCCGGGTCACCATGCGCTTCGCGATCCCCGAGCGGTCGGCCAGCCGCAGCCCGAGGTTGCGCGCCGTTGCCCGCAGCGCGCCGCCATGCGCAAAACCGAAGTGGAACAGGTCCATCGCGCTCATCACCGCCGTGTTGTGCGCCCGCCGCCAGCGGGCATAGCGGCGCAGCCGCGACCAGGCGCCGACGTCGCCACGGGCGCCGAGCGCATGCGCCAGCGCGGCGGCGTCGAGCAGCCCCAGATTGAGCCCCTGGCCGGCGAGCGGGTGGATGGTGTGCGCCGCGTCGCCGATCAGCGCCAGCCGCCGATCGACGTACTGCACGGCGTGGCGGCGCGCGACCGGGAAGCCGCGCCGCGGCGTGACCTCGGTGACCGCGCCGAGCGCATAGTCGGTGGCCCGGGACAGGGCCTGGGCGAAGGCCGCGTCGTCCAGCGCCAGCAGCTCCTCCGCCTCCTGCGGCGGGCGGAACCAGGCCAGGTGGCAGCGACCGTCGGCAAGCGGCAGCATCGCCACCGGCCCGCCGGGCTGGAAGCGCTGGCGCGCGACCGCGCCATGGGAGAGCTCGGTCGCGAAATGGCACACCAGCGCCTGCTGGCCGTAGTCGTACTCGCGCACCTCGATACCGGCGAGCTCGCGCAGCCGCGAGCGGCCGCCGTCGGCACCCACCAGCAGCGCGGAGTGGACATCGCTGCCGTCCTCCAGGTCGAGCCGCACCCGGTCGCGCTCACGCTCGATCGCGGCCGGCCGCGACGACCAGCGCAGCTCGACCTGCGGGCTGGCCGCCAGCGCCTCGTGCAGCGCCGCCTCGACCAGCGCCGGCTCGACGAAGTGACCCAGCATCGGCTCGCCGATGTCGGCGCTGTCGAACCGGATGCGGCCGGAGCCGGTCGCGTCCCAGAGCTCCATCGCCCCGTACGGGCTCACCCGCTGCCCGGCGATCCGCTCCCAGACACCGAGCCGCGCCAGGATGGCGCTGCTGGCGCGGTTGAGCGAGACCGCGAAGTCGGCGTAGTCGGCGCCGGGAAAGGCGGCCGGGCCGGGGCGGGCGTCGAGCAGCAGGACGCGGCACTGCTGACGTGCCAGCGCCAGTGCCAGCGTCGCCCCGACCGCGCCGGCGCCGACGATGGTGACGTCGTGGTGGCGGCGCCCGTTCACGGCCGCGGCCCCAGGCGCCAGCGCCCGACCCGCGGCAGGCCGTCGGCCAGGCCCATGTTCTGGGCCGCGAGGGCGTGACGCCCGGCGGGGCACAGGTCCAGCCCCAGCAGGGCACCGGCGCGGACTGCCCCCGGCGCGGCCCCGCGCTCGGCGAAGCGCTCGGCCAGCAGGTCGGTGAAGGCGCGGGTGCGCCACTGGTCGGCCTCGCGGCGCTCGAGCCAGGCCTCGCGCGCCGACTCGTCGCCCGGGTCGTCGACCTCGGCCAGCGCCGCGGCCAGCCCGCAGACGTCGCGCAGCGCGAGATTGAATCCCTGCGCGGCCACCGGGTGCAGGGTGCGCGCGGCGTTGCCGACCAGGCAGGCGCGGTAGCCACTGGCGTACTGCGCCTCGACTCGGCGCAGGGGAAACCGGGCCGGCGTGCCCAGCATGCGCACCGGGGCCTGGCCGCGGCCGAGACGGCCCTCGACCGCGGCGGCGAAGTCGGCGGGTGACAGCGCGAGCAGCTCGTCCGCGCGCTCCGGGGCGACGGTCCAGATCAGGGTGCGGCGGCGACCGCCGGCCGGCAGCAGCGCCAGTGGACCCTCGTCGGTAAAGCGCTCGTGCGCGGTGTGCGGGTCGCCGCCGGCCTCGAGCGCGACCAGCAGCGCCGTCTGGCCGTAGTCGTGGACCCGGGTGTCGATCGCCAGCGCGCGGCGCAGGGGCGAGTCGGTGCCATCGGCGGCGACCACGAGCCGGGCCCGCCGCTCTTCGGCGGCGCCGCCGTCCGGGTGCTCGATCCGCACCGCCATGGCCTCGGGCTCGCCGCGGGCGTCGGCGACCGCGCGCGGGGCCAGCCACTCGACGCCGGGGGCCGCGCGCGCGAGCCCGGCCAGCACCCGTGCCAGCGCGTCGTAGGCCACGACCCGACCCAGCGCGGTCACACCCTCCTCGGCGGCGTCGATGCGGGTGCGGCCGAAGTGGCCGCGCTGCGAGACCTCGACCCGGCGGACGGCGACCGAATCCGGCGCGAGCGGCGCCCAGGCACCGAGCGCGTCGAGCAGCCGGATCGAGCCCTCCGCCAGGGCGGTCGCGCGCGCATCGCCCGTGGGCGGCTCGGCGCGCGGCTCGACCACGACGATGCGCCGCCGCCCGTCGGCCAGTGCCAGGGCCAGCGCCGCCCCCGCGGGCCCGCCGCCGGAGATCAGGATGTCGCAGTCGGTCGTCACGTCAGCCGTTCGTCGTCGGTTGTGGGGGTGGCCGCGCCGGACTGATGCGCGGGCGGGGCCCGCCTGCAGTCCGCTGCAGGCGTCCACGAGGATTGTAGGAGCGGCCCATGGCCGCGACCAATCCGGTGGGGCACTTTCTCGTGTGAACCGTGAGCGAGCTCACTCGCACCCGCTGCGGTGCCGAACCGATCGGTCTGCACTCGGTTCGCCGCCGGTCCCCGCTCAGCGCCCCTCGCGCATCAGGGCCTCGATGTCGTCGGCCTCCTTGACCAGCTCGCGGGTGAGGACCTCGTTGCCGCCGCGGGTGATCGCGACATCGTCCTCGATGCGGATGCCGATGTTCTGCAGCTGCGGCGGGATGTCCTCGCCGGCCGCGATGTACAGCCCCGGCTCGATGGTCAGGCACATGCCCGTCTCGAGCTGGCGCCAGTCGTCGTCCACCTTGTAGTCGCCGACGTCGTGCACGTCCATGCCCAGCCAGTGGCCGGTGCGGTGCATGAAGAAGCGGCGGTAGCTCTCCTGCTCGATGCACTCCTCGACCGTCCCGCCGAGCAGGCCGAGATCGATCAGGCCCTGCACGAGGATCGCGCGCGCCGTCTCGTGCGGGTCGTTCCAGTGGCGGCCGGCGACCGCCGCCTCGATGGCCGCCTTCTGCGCCGCCAGCACGATCTCGTAGACCTCGCGCTGCGGCCCGCTGAAGCGGCCATTGACGGGGAAGGTGCGGGTGATGTCGGCGGCATAGCCGTCGTACTCGGCACCCGCGTCGATCAGCACCAGGTCACCCTCGTTAAGGGGATCGGCATTGGTCACGTAGTGCAGCACGCAGCCGTTGGCGCCACCACCCACGATCAGGCCGTAGGCGGGCTCGGCGCCGTTGCGGCGGAACTCGTGCCAGAACTCGGCCTCCAGCTCGTACTCGTGCATGCCCGGGCGACAGGCGCGCATCGCGCGCTGGTGGGCGGCCACCGAGATGCGCGCGGCCCGGCGCATGGCGCGCATCTCGTCGCGCGTCTTGAACAGCCGCATGTCGTGCAGCACGTGGTCGAGCGCGATGAACTCGGTGGGCGCGTGGCCGCCCGCCCGGACCTGGCCGCGGACCTCGTTCACCCAGCTCATCACGTGCCGGTCGAAGTCGGCGTAGCGGCCCATGGTGCAGTAGAGCTGCTCGCGGCCCTCGATCATGCCGGGCAGGATCTCGTCGGCGTCGCCGATCGGGAAGGCGTCGTCGGCACCGTATTCGGCGACCGCGCCCTCGACCCCGGCCCGGCGGCCGTTCCAGACCTCGCGCTCGGGATCGCGCTCGCGGCAGAACAGCACGAACTCGCCGTGCTCGCGGCCCGGACAGATCACCGCGATCGCCTCGGGTTCGGGAAAGCCGGTCAGGTACAGCAGGTCGGAATCCTGGCGGTAGGGATAGGCCACGTCCCGGTTGCGGATCGCCTCCGGCGCGGCGGGGAGGATGGCGATCGCGTCGTCGTCCATCATGCGCATGAGCGCGCGCCGGCGACGGGCGTATTCCTGTGCGTCCATGGGGTCTCGCGGGGCCGATCGGGAACGGCGCCGAGGTTATCACAGCGCCGGCGGCGGGCAGGTACGCGTCAGCTCTTGTCCGGAGGCAAGGCAAAGACCGGGCTCTCGCAGAGTCCGCAGAGCACGCCGGGGATGCGGATGCAATCTGCTGCTCGCCCTCCCTGCGGCCTCCGCGGTCCCCGCGCCCTCTGCGAGATCAAGCCACCTGCTCGCGAAAGCCGAGGAAAAGCTTCATGGCCCAGCGGGTCCTCACTGCTGCCGCAGCGCGCGTCAGCGCAGGCTGCCGCGCGGCGTCATCCAGCTCTTGAAGTCGGCCGAGCTGGCCTGGAACAGGTCGGCCGAGAACAGCTTCTCGCGCCCCG
>JAWWAE010000094.1:0-8885 GCA_033721835.1 Halofilum sp. (in: g-proteobacteria)
CGGGTTGAACGAAATCGCCCGCCGCATCGTTTACACTCCGTGCAGGCCGGAAACGGTCGGCCGGATCCAGGTGCCCCGCTGCGGCGGTGGCGCCGCGCCACGAGCGCAACCCGGGCTGCGGCCCAATAAAGAGTGGAGAAGCACATGAACAGCAGACAGAAGGGTTTCACCCTGATCGAGCTGATCACGGTCATCGTGATCCTCGGCGCGCTGGCGGTCATCGCGCTGCCGCGCTACATCGACCTGCAGACGGAGGCGGAGACCGCGGCCACCGAGGGCGTGGCCGGATCCCTGGCGGCCGGCGCTGCGACCAATCTGGCTGGTGTATTGGCGGGCAACACCGCCGCCGCAACGGTCGTCACCACCTGCGGAGATGTGCCCGGCACCCTGAACGCAGGCACCCTCCCGACTGGCTACGCCATCGGGAACCCTGCTCAGTCGCTCGGAACCAGCAACGGCGACACCGCCGACTGCGGTCTCGACAACACCAACATCAGCCCGACGGTCAGCGTCACGTTCCGCGGCTATTACGCGAGCTACTGACGCAGCAGGCGAAAGGCAATTGTCCGGGCCCGCCCTCTCGGGGGCGGGCCGGCTTGCTTGAATTCGGGGTGCCTCGATGACACCCGTCAACACTTCATCGCGTATGGAACTGGCGGTGGGTGCCGTCCTGCTGGTTCTGTTTTCGGTTTTTTCCTACCTACCCTCGTTCGACGTCCCATTCGTATTCGACGATCTGCCGAACATCGTCGAGAATCCGCGAGTCCAGCCAGACGGCCCGGCCGAGTTGCCCCGCGCGCTCGATGCCCGTGGCGCCCGCGACCGGCCTGTGGCCATGTTGTCATTTGCCCTGAATTACCTGGCGGATGGCCTCGACCCGTTTGGCTACCATCTCGTCAATCTCGCCATCCATGTAATCAACGGCCTGCTCCTCCTGCTTCTGCTCGCGAGCCTTGCGCGCTCGCGTCCGCCGGCGAACGGCGTTCCGGCTTCGTCCCTCGCCATCTTTGCAGCCTTGATCTGGGCATTGCACCCGGTCAACACCCAGGCCGTGACCTATATCGTGCAGCGCATGACTTCGCTCGCGACCTTGTTCTACCTGGTCGCCATGCTGGCCTTCGTGCTGTGGCGCAACGGCCGGGTCGGGGGTTGGGTAGCCGCAGTTTCGATTGCGATCGCATTCGCGGCCGGCATGGGGTCGAAGGCCATAGTCATCACGCTCCCGGCGATGTTGCTGCTGATCGATTGGGTGTTCTTCGATCGTTTCGGGCGCTGGCATCGCATTGCACTGGTCTCGCTGGCGCTCGCCGTGCCACTGCTCGTGCTTGCGCTGGTCGGCAACCCCCTGGGCAGTGCGTTCAGCAGTCTCCCGGGCCGCGAATTCTCGGCCTACGAGCGCGTGCTGACCGAGGGTCGCGTTCTGTGGCATTACTTGTCGCTCTATGCATTCCCCCTCCCGGATCGACTGCAACTCGACTACGAATTTTCCATTTCGCGGGGTTGGCTGCAGCCGGCGACGACGTTCATTGCATGGTCTGCGATCGCCCTGCTCACCTGTATCGCATTTCGGTTCGCCCGGCGATTCCCCTGGCCGTGTTTCGCCTGGCTGTTCTTCATAGGCGCATCCTCGATCGAGGCATCATTTCTGAATCTCGAGCTAGTGTTCGAGCACAGGATCTACCTGCCCTGCTTGTTTCTCGCTGCCGGCTTGTTGGCATCCATCCCGTTCCCGTCGACTAGAGCCGTAGTAACGATACCCGTCATGGCCTTGGTCGGCGCGCTCGCGTGGGGCACGCTCGAGCGCAACTCGCAATGGCAGGACTTCACGGCGTTCTGGGCGGAGGAGATCGAGCGCGGTGCATCGCCGTTGCGGGCAACCATCAACGCTTCGGGGAGGTTGAGTCGCGCCGGCCGTTACGTGGAAGCAATGGAGTTGATCCGTCGTTACGATGGCCCGCTCGAGGGCATGGACGGATTGCGTCTGCGGCAGGTCAGGGGCGAGGTGTTGTTCGGCATGGGAGAGTACGGGCAGGCAGTCGAGCTCTTCGAAGCCATCCGGGAGAGGGCGCCCGATGCGGGCCGCCCGGCTTATTTCCTCGCCCAGGCATACCTGCAGCTTGGTGACATCCAGCGAGCCGACTCCCTGGCCGCACGCATGCGAGGCAGGACCGAAGGTCCGTTCATCGAGGCATTGGAGGCGATACTGGCGCTCAATCGAGGTGAGCCGGCAGAGGGAGTAGAAAGGCTCCGGGCCTATATCGAGACGCATCCTTCGCAATCAGCGGCCCAGGAAGCCATGTTGCGCCTGCACGTGGCACATCTCCTGCGTGCACTTGATCAGCCCGAGGCGGCAATGACGGAGTATCGGCGAATCGTGGATCTCGATCCGCAGAATTGGGCCGCATGGTCACTGATCTACCAGATGCTGACCGCGGGTGGCGATATTGAACAGGCAGCGAAAGTAAAGCGTTATATGGAACATCACGGAGCAGACCCCGAGGGCTGGTGATGTACTACCAAACCTGCGCAATATCAATCCCAACCGCGTCCCTGCAGGCGGCAAATATCCGGCCGCGGGGCTTTTCGCTGATCGAGTCGATCATCGCGCTGGTCGTGATAGCCGCCGCGGCTACGGGCGTGCTCCTGATCTATGCGGAGGCCACCTCGCGCTCGGCCGATCCGATGCTGCGGGCGCAGGCGCAGTCGATCGCGATCGGCTACATGGACGAGATCCTGCTGCAGTCTTACGACGATCCCGATGGGGGGGAAACCGGCGGTGCCGAGGCCGGGGAGACCCGATCGACCTTCGATGACGTCTGGGACTACGACACCATCAACGGCGAGGTGCCGACCGCTCGCGACGGCAACCCGATCGGCGCACTGAACGACTACAGCGTCGACGTGACTGTCACCGGCGGCCCTCCGGCGGTCGTCACGGTGACGGTCACTCACGATTCCGCCCGGGTGAACTACGAACTCGTCAGCGAACGTGAGGACTACTGATGCGCGCCCGTGGCTTCACGATCATCGAGCTGGTCACGGTGCTGGTCATCGTGGGGGCGCTGGCCGTGTTCGTGGTGCCGCGGCTGAACCCGGAGGGCTTCGATCGCTATGGCTTCCGCCAGGAGGTATTGAGTGCCGCGCGTTATGCGCAGAAGACGGCGATGGCCTCCGGCTGCGAGGTCCAACTATTTGCCGACGCCGCAGCCGACAGCGTCGCACTCAATTACCGTTCTGGTGGTGACGACAGGGACTGCGGCCCCAGCACCAATGCCTTCACCGAGCCGGTGCAGAATCCTGGCAGCAGCGGCCCTTTCGTGCTGAATGCCCCCTCGGGCGTAGACATCACCAGCGGCGGCACGGTCGTTTTCGACGGGTACGGGGACCCTGACAACGGTCTCATGATCGATTTCGCCACCGACCCGGATATCGAGATCGAGGCGGTGACCGGATATGCCCATGAAGTATAGGAATCAATCCGGGTTCACGATCATCGAGCTGATCACGGTGATCGTGCTGATCGGCGCGCTGGCTGCAGTCGCGAGCATCTTCATCGTGCAGCCGTTCCAGGCGGTGGAGGACATGCGCCGGCGCGCGGAGCTGGTCGACGAGGCGCAGCTGATCATCGAACGCATGGCGCGCGAGATCCGCACCGCGCTGCCGAACAGTGTGCGCGTCGACAGCAGCGGCAGCCTGACCGGGATCGAACTCGTGTCGACGCGGACCGGCGGGCGCTACCGCCGCCTGCTCGCACCCGGTGGTGGCGGCGGCGACCGGCTCAACCGCACGCAGTCGAGCGACACCTTCGACGTGCTCGGTGGCCTGATTGATGCTGCGGCGGTCGATACCAGCGGTTCGGCCGGGACCAACTGTGTCTCGGGCAACGGCGACTGCATAAGCATCTACAACACCGGTCAGACAAACTTCGACGTCTATGCGGGCGACAACATCGCCAAGGTGGTATCGGCCGGTGCCAACAGTTTGGGCTACGACAATGGAGGTGCGACGCCCGCATTCCGCCAGCATTCGCCCCAGCAGCGCTTCTTCGTGATCGACGACGTCGTGAGCTTCGTCTGCGATACGGGCAGCGACCGGATGAACCGGCACTCCCGCTACGGCCTCAATGGCACCCAGGATTTGACACCGGGCGGCACCACGGCCCTGATGGCGCGAGACGTCACCGGCTGCAGCTTCACCTACGACCAGGGCAGCTCCAGCCGGGCCGGGCTGGTCACTCTGAACATCACCATCAGCCGCGACGGCGAGACGGTCCAACTGCTGCAGCAGGTCCACGTGATGAACGCACCATGAACCGCGCACGCAACAGCGGGGCAGCGCTGTTCACCGCGATCTTCCTGATCGTGGTGCTGGCCGCGGTCGGCATCACCGTCGGCGTGATCACGGGCACCCAGCAGATCTCTTCGGCCCAGGGGCTGGACGCCACGCGGGCCTACTACGCCGCGCGAGCGCGACTGGAGCAGGAGATCGACTTCGCGGTGGACGGGCCCGGCGGCTGTTCCGGCAATGGCGACCAGACCACACAGGGATTCACCACGAGGTTCACCTGCAGCATCGTCGCCGTGCAGGAGGGCGGCAGCAGTTACAACGTCCTCACCATGACCGTGACCGCCTTCCGCGGCGACCGCGACGGCGGCACCCGGGTGCGGCGGCGGCTGCGCGTGCAGATCACGGATCTCTAGGGAGCCCCGGGGCGATGGACGATCCGGCCGCGCTCGTTCGCCGCTGGTGCCGGAGGCGCGACGAGACGGCGTTCGGCGAGTTCTATCGCGCACACGCGGAACGGCTGTGGCGCTTCCTGGTCGCCCGCGGGGTCGAGCCCGAGAGCGCCTACGACGTCGTCGCCGACGCCTTCGAACGCTGGTTGAAGAGCGTTTGCCGCGACCCACGGGCACCGGTCGCCCTGCTCTACCGCATCGCCCTGAACCGGGCCACCGACCTGTTCCGCCGACGGCGGGTGCGGGAGCCGGCCGCCCCCGCCGATCCCGAGGCCCTGGCGGCAGCACCGGACGACCGCGGCCTCGTCCACGACGTCGAGCACCTGCTCGGCGGCCTCAGCCACGATGAACAGAACTTGCTGTTGCTGCGTTACTGGGTCGGGCTGACGCACCGCGAGACGGCGTCCGTGGTGGGCCGGCCCGAGGGCACCGTACGGCGGGAAACGGCCGGGATCTTGCATCGACTGAGGGCAGGCCTCGATGACGACTGAAGACCACGACGAGGGACGCATCCGCCGTGCCCTCGTCGCCGCAGTCGAGAGTCTCGAGGGGCCCGATCGCGGACGGATGGCGCGGATCGAGCAGCAACTGCTCGCGCGACAGCCCCGCCGGCGCACGCATCCCTGGTGGTGGGCCGTCCTCGGACTGGGACTGGCCGCCGGTGCGGCCTCGGCGTACTTGGGATGGTACGCGCGCCCTGGCGGGACCGGCGCCGCGGGTGCCGACGAATCGCCGGTGCGGACGTACGACGACCGCCCGGTCGAGACATCCGGTGCAGGCGAGGATGCCGGTGAGCAGGGCGAAGGGAACAGCAGGTCACAGGACGACGAGGATCCGATCATCTACATCGGGCAGTGAGCATGCTGGCATCCAGGGTGACACAGGGGTTGATCGACCGCGACTGGCTTCGTGCGATCGCTGTATCGGCGTTGCTTGCCCTGCTCACAGTACCGCTGCCCGCCCGGGCCATAACCTTTGTCGGCAGTGAATCGAGCGCTGACAACACGACCGCGATTACCGTCACCCGCCCGGCTGGTGTCGCTGAAAACGACGTCATGGTCGCCCAGCTGTCCTTCCGTGGCGGCAGTGGCGTTTCCCCCACGCCGCCGTCCGGCTGGACCGAGACTCGTCGGGATGATGGCAGCGACATCGTGCAGATCGCCTATCTTCGCGTCGCCGGCACGTCCGAGCCCGCCGACTACACCTGGTCCATGGATGGCCAGCGATTCACGGTAGCGGTCATTTCCGCCTATCGCGGTGTAGACACCAGCAGTCCGGTCGACGTGCATGGCGGGCAGACGGGCACGGGATCCAGCGTGACCGCACCGTCCGTCACCACTAGCGTGGACAATGCGCGCCTGGTGGGCCTGTTCTCGGCAGCTCGTGGCGGTGCCTTTTCCGCCGGCCCCGCAAGCATGACAACGCGGGCCAATTCGGGCACCGGAGGCGGGCCCAATGGAATACGCGGGCTGCTGGCCGACGAGCCGCTTGGCACGGCGGGCGCTACCGGCACCCGTACCGCCGACGCCGGCACGAATGCGGCGCACATCGGTCAATTGATCGCCCTGCGACCTGCCCCGGCCGGCGCGCCCGCCCAGGTCCGTTTCTCCATACAGCCCTCGGATACGGTTGCCGGCCAGGTCATCTCGCCCGCGGTGGAGGTGCGTGTCGAGGACGCCAGCGGCAACCTCGTCAGCGATAGCACGGCGGCCATCACCGTCGCGATTGAGAACAACCCGGCCGGCGGGACCCTGAGCGGGACCACCACCGTCAACGCCGTCAACGGTGTCGCGACGTTCAGCGACCTGTCCATCGACAACGTGGGTAACGGTTACACCCTGCGCGCCAGCGCAACGGGGCTCAATCCGGACATCAGCGATCCGTTCAACATCGTGGCGCCGAGCCAGGACGCCAATGCGTTCGACACCGACACGCCCGCCGGCGAGGTGGTCGGGACGATCGGCACCAAGGTGGCCGGCGTTGCCTTCGACCTGGACGTCGTCGCGATCGAGAATGGTGTGCCCTCGCAGCCGGACAACAATGAAGATTTCGCCGCGGCCCTGCTCGATGCGAGTGACAACAGTGGAACTCTCGATGGCGTCAACTGCCGCGATTCCTGGACGCTCATCCAGGATCTCGGCGCATTCGATTTCAACGATGGCAGCAGTGACGGACGGACCACGCTGGCGGGCATCCAGGAGAACGAGAGCTGGCGCCAGGTCCGCGTACGGATCGAGCGCACGTTCCCTCCCGGGCAGGCGGGGGTGGTGGGCTGTTCGAATGACGCCTTCGCGATTCGTCCGGACAACCTGGTCGAGGTCCAGGCCTCCGATGCGGATCGCGTGACGCCGGGCACGACCCGGATGCTCGACAACACCGATCCCGCGAACGGCCCGGTCCATGTCGCGGGCGCGTCATTCACCCTGCGGGCGCGGGCCGTGAACGGCACCGGCAACACCACCACGAACTATGCCGGCAGCCCGGAAGTCGAGCTGACCTGCGTCCCGGCGGGCGCGAGCTGCGTCGACGGCAACCTGGCGCCGGGCACCTGGAACGCGAGCAGCGGCACAATCCAGACCGACACGGCCGTCTACGACGAGGTCGGCGCCTTCTCGCTGTCGCTGGTGGATCGTGATTTCGCCGCCATCGACCAGGCCGATTCCAGCGAGGCCGAGCGTTTCGTCCGCTCCGACGTCGCGGTCGATGTCGGCCGCTTCGTGCCGGCGGATTTCCTGGTGGAGATCGTCGACAACGGCGACCTCGAGGCCACCTGCAATGTCACCTTCGCCTTCACCTACACCGGCGAGCCGTTCGGCTATGCCGCCGCGATGGAGCCGGAGCTGCGCATCACGGCGCGCAACAGCGCCGGCAACACGACGGCCAACTACAGGGGCGACTATGCCCGCCTGGTGGCGGGCGACGTCGTGCTCGGCGCGCCTACCGAGGACGCCAGCCAGACCGGCCGCGACGGGAATCCGGTCGGCGTGACTGCCAGCCTGGCGGCCGGAACCCTGGTCGCGAACGGGGACGGCACGCTCGTGCACACCTTCAGCAGCAGCGACGCGTTCACCTACGACAAGGTCGACAATGCCCGCATCGAGCCGTTCACGCCGGACCTGAACCTCGACGTCACCGGGGTCACCGACAGCGACGCGGTCGCCGCCGACCCGGGCGTGCTGCCGCTGACGCTCACCCCGGCCGCGACCCACGAGATCCGCTTCGGCCGGCTGGTCGTGGACGGGGCGATCGGCTCCGAGCTGGCGCCGATCGACCAGCCCGTGCGCGCGGAGTACTGGCTCGACGACACCTGGCAGACCAATGCCGACGACGACTGTACAACGCTCGCTCTCGCGAGCGAGGTCCAACTCGCCAACAACGATGACCCGGACAGCCCCGTCGCCGGCGACCAACCCATCGACGTCGATGGCGGCACCACCGGCCTGACCACGGCCGACCCGGTCCAGCTGGCTGGCGGCCAGGCGGCACTGACGTTCGCTGCGCCCGGCAGCGGCAATACCGGCTGGGTCGATACCACCCTCACCCTGACGGCTAACCGCCCCTGGCTGCGCCACGACTGGGACGAAGACGGTTCCCATGATGACCTGCCGGCGGGCCGGGTCACCTTTGGCATCTATGCCGGCAACCCGAACTGGATCCACTTCCGCCGTACCCAGTAAGCCGGATTTCGCGCAGCGAGCGCCGGCTCTGTGGCTAGTGCGAGCGAGCTCGCCCTGCCCCATTTCTCGGGTCAACGGCCGAGCCGAAAAATCTGTGACCGTGTCGAGCTTTCGACAGCAAGGGGCTTGCCGCGCGGGGAAAAACGTCGAATAATCGACGCTGCCGGCGCGCGTCACTACGCGCGCATTCCTTTGCCACCGACCGGTTCCGCGAATCGGCACAGGGTGACGCCAAGCCATGTCCCAAGAAGCCGCCCGAGACGAGGCCCGCCCGGGCCTGCTGCTGGTTGACGACGATCCGCTGATCCGCGACAGCCTGTCCTACGTGCTGCGCCCGGACTTCGACGTGCATCTCGCCGAGACCCGCCGCGAGGCGAACGACATCCTGCAGCAGCTGTCGCCGGCGCCGGCGCTGGCGCTGGTCGACCTCGGCCTGCCGCCGTACCCGCACAAGCCCGACGAGGGCTTCGCC
>JAWWAE010000095.1:0-8828 GCA_033721835.1 Halofilum sp. (in: g-proteobacteria)
CGGCCGCAGCCCGAAGGGCGGGGGCAGGGATGTGTCCCGTACAAATCGGCAGGAAAGCCGATTTGGACGCCGAGCGCAGCGAGGCGCACCGAAGGGGTGCGCGCCAGGGATGGCGCGCATCAATCCCTCTCCCGCACGCCGCTACTCACCCATGCGCCGCCGAATCGAAGGCCCCTTCACGGGGCCTTTCGCATGTATGGGGGCCGGGAGAAGCGTGGACGAACCCCCCGGTGCGACCAAATCACCGGGAGCGATTCGGCACGAGCGAAGCGCGCCCTAGAGCCCGGCCCGGGGATGGGCCGCGTGATCCCCAGGCGGGGAAATCTTTCACCCCCACAAAAGAAAAACCCCGCACAGGGCGGGGTTCTTCAGTCCCGGAAACGGCGCCGATCACCCCGTCGCCGCGACCTTCGTCGTCGTCAGCTCGGCCAGCGACTCCTCGATGATGCCGAGCCCCTCCTCCAGCACCTCGGGCTGGATCGTCAGCGGCATGAGACAGCGGATGGCATTGCCGTGGAAGCCGCAGGACAGGAGGATCAGGCCCCGCTCGCGGGCGCGGTTGCACAATGCCTGCGTCAGCTGCGGGTTCGGCGTGGCCGATTCGCGGTCGGCGACCAGGTCGAACGCGGCCATGGCTCCGAGGTGGCGCGAGTGGGCGACGCAGTCGAACTTCTCCTCCCACTGCGCGAAGCGGGAGCCGAGCTGCTCGCCGAGCGCGGTGCTGCGCTCGAGCAGTCCTTCCTCCTTGATCACGTCGAGTACCGCCAGCGCGGCGGCACAGGAGACCGGGTTGCCGCTGTAGGTACCGCCGAGCGAGTTCGGGCCCGAGGCGTCCATCGCCTCGGCACGGCCGACGACCGCCGACAGCGGCATACCGTCCGCCAGGCTCTTGGCCATCGTGACCAGGTCGGGCTCGACGCCGCTGTGCTCGATCGCGAACAGCTTGCCGGTGCGGCCGAATCCGCATTGCACCTCGTCGGCGACCAGCAGGATACCGTGCTCGTCGCAGAGCGCGCGCAGCCGCTCCAGGAAGGACTTCGAGGCGATGTAGAAGCCACCCTCGCCCTGGACCGGCTCGATCACGATCGCCGCCACCCGGTGCGGGGCGATGTCGGTCTTGAACAGCGTCTTGATGGCCTTGAGCGAGTCCTCCTCGCTGATGCCGTAATAGGGGTTGGGGAAGGGCGCGCGGAAGACGTCGCCCGGCATCGCACCGAAATCGTTCTTGTACGGCAGCACCTTGCCGGTCATCGCCAGCGTCATCATCGTGCGGCCGTGAAACGCGCCGTCGAATGTGATGATGCCGTCGCGGCCGGTCGCCGCGCGGGCGATCTTGACCGCGTTTTCCAGCGCCTCGGCACCCGAGTTGACCAGCATCGCCTTGCGCTCGCCGCGCACCGGCGTCAGCTTGCAGAGCCGCTCGGCGAGCTGCACGTAGGGCGGGTAGGGGATGACCGTCTGGCAGGTGTGCATCAGCCGGTCAAGCTGATCCTTGATCGCGGCCACGACCTTCGGGTGGCGATGGCCGAGATTGAGCACACCGATGCCGCCGGCAAAATCGATGAATCGATTGCCGTCGGCATCCCACAGTTCCGCATTCTCGGCGCGCTCGGCAAAGGCCGTTGCGGGGCTGGCGGCGCCGCTGGCGACGTATTTCCTCTTGAGCTCGTTGAGCTCGGCATTGTTCATGAGAGACTCCGACGTACGTGGGGAACGGGGCCGCGAGTGGCGGCCGAAACGCGGTTATTGTAAGCCCAAACCGCTCGTCACGCATCGGCCCCTGCGCTGGCCCGCCCGCCGGCGCGCCGCGGAGCGGCGCCGTGCTATCCTCTCCGGGTTGCCGCCGGGGCCCGGTTTCCGGGGGACCCGGATTGCCGCCGGGGGCCGATACGGTCCCGGGCCCGGCCGCGGCCACGGCCCGCCAACCCCGGCGGGCAGGGCGCGGAGTCCGGCGTGATCGTGCGTGGCAACCGGCTTATACTTTCGTCCGGCCGAGCGATCGGCAGCAATGCGGAGACCAACCAGGGCGCACGGACGCCCCGGGTCCTAACGTGCACATTCCATTCTTCACCGACGCGCGCCGCCGGCGCCGGGCACAGCCCGCCCGCCCGCAGCCGGCCCCCGCCGGGGTGCCGGCGCCATCGGATCAGCCCGGGGGAGCATCCGCCTTGAGAACCTTTGCGATCGCCGGCGTGCAGATGCACGTCCATGCCGGGCACGACAACCTCGATGCGATGCGACAGCGGCTCGACCTGCTGATGACGCGATTTTCGTGGGTCCAGATGGTCGTGTTCAGCGAGCTGGCCCCATTCGGGCCTTCACCCGCGCACGCCCAGCCGCTTCCGGGCGATGCGGAGGAGCGGTTTCGCGAATGGGCCATGCGGCACCACATCTGGCTGGTGCCCGGGAGCCTGTTCGAGCACTACGACGGCCACACCTTCAATACCGCGCCGGTGATCTCCCCGCACGGCGAAGTGGTTGGCCGCTACCGCAAGATGTTCCCCTTCCGTCCCTACGAGACGGGGGTCAGCGCCGGCGATCAGTTCCTGGTTTTCGACGTACCCGGCGTGGCGCGGTTCGGCGTCTCGATCTGCTACGACATGTGGTTCCCGGAGACCACCCGCAGCATGGTCGCGCAGGGCGCGGAGGTGATCCTGCACCCGACCCTGACCGACACCCTGGATCGCGACGTCGAACTGTCGATCGCGCGGGCCAGCGCCGTAACGAACCAGTGCTATTTTTTCGACATCAACGGGCTCGGTGGCGGCGGCAATGGCCGCTCGATCATCCTCGGCCCGGCCGGTGACGTGATACACCAGGCGGGGCAAGGCGAGGAGATCATGCCGGTGCACGTATACCTCGACCGGGTCCGTCACGAACGCGAGATCGGGCTCAACGGCCTTGGCCAGCCGCTGAAGAGCTTCCGCGATCACAACATCCAGTTTCCGGTCTACCAGGAGCCGGGCGGCAGCGATTACCTGCGCAGCCTCGGACCACTGCATCCTCCACAGCGCAGCAGTCCGTCCGGCGACGGAGACACCGGCCACTACCTGGAATCGGGGGGCTGACACGCATGAACGAACTGGGCAAGTCCCTGAAGCCGAGTGGGCCGCAACGCCGCACGCTCGACTTCTATCACAGCGCTCACCAGATGCGCTTCGATACCTGGCATCACGTGGAGGACCTGCTCGAGCGGCTGGTCGCGCGGCATCATCGGGACGACGCCGAAAAGCTCACCGAGGAGATCCATACCGGTCTCAGCTGGCTCCAGTCGATCGAGGACTACACCGCGTTCCCGTCACGCGAGGATTTCACACTGCTGTGGCGGCTGTATCAGCGGGGCGAGTATGAACTGCTGGTTCGTGTCGTTGCACGAATCGTCCGCGCCCTGTCGAGCGATACCTATCGCACCCGCCACATCGAGCTCGGTCGCAACCTCGACATCGACGACGACACCGAGGGCATGGAGATCGAGCGAGACCGCGAGACCACCCTCCACAAGCCCTATTTCGAGCTGCTGGTGGTCGACGACATCAGCGACGACGAGGTGTCCCTGCTCCGCGAGGGCTTGCGCAAGATCCGCCGTCCAGAGGACCGGTTCGTCTACGACGTCGTGGTCGTGCCGAGCTTCGAAGACGCGCTGATCGCCGCGCTGTTCAACTACAACATCCAGGCCGTCGTCATCCGTTACGGCTTCCCGTTCGAGTCGAAGAATCACCTGCACGTCCTGCATCGGCTGCTGCGCAACATCGATGCCTCGGAGTACGCCAATGCCTCCGAGCATGAACGCAGCCCGCTGCTCGCGGCGTGCCTGAGCAAACTGCGCCCCGAGCTCGACCTGTACATGGTCACTGACCTCGCGGTCGAGAACATTGCCGGCAGCATCACGCAGACGTTGAGGCGGATCTTCTACCAGCAGGAGGACTACCTGGAGCTGCATCTGAGCATCCAGCGAGGCATCCAGGACCGCTACCAGACGCCGTTCTTCACGGCGCTGAAGGAGTACAGCCGTCAGCCGACGGGCGTGTTCCATGCCATGCCGATCTCGCGCGGCAAGTCCGTGACCCGTTCGCACTGGATCCAGGACATGGCCCAGTTCTACGGGACGAACATTTTCCTCGCGGAGACGTCCGCCACCTCCGGTGGCCTCGATTCCCTGCTGCAGCCGCACGGGCCGCTGAAAAAGGCGCAGGAGCTGGCGGCCCGCGCGTTCGGAGCGGGACGCACGTACTTCGTCACCAATGGCACCTCGACCGCGAACAAGATCGTCGTCCAGGCGCTGGTCCGTCCGGGCGACATCGTGCTCGTCGACCGCGACTGTCACAAGTCGCATCACTACGGCATGGTGCTCGCCGGCGCCGACGTCTGCTACCTCGACTCGTATCCGCTGCACGAATACTCGATGTACGGCGCGGTTCCATTACGCGAGATCAAGCATCGACTGCTCGAGTACAAGCGGGCCGGCCAGCTGCACCGGGTGAAGATGCTGCTGCTGACCAACTGCACGTTCGACGGTGTCGTCTACAACGTCGAGCGGGTGATGGAGGAGTGCCTGGCCATCAAGCCCGACCTGGCCTTCCTCTGGGACGAGGCCTGGTTCGCCTTCGCGAGCTTCACGCCGGTCTACCGGCAACGGACCGCGATGGCGACCGCGCAGCGGCTCACCGAGCGCTACCGCAGCCAGGCCTACCGGGACCGCTATGCGGCCTGGAAGGAGACCATGGACGGCAAGGACGACGACGACGAGGCGCTGCTGGATGCGCGGCTGATGCCCGACCCCGATCAGGTCCGTGTCCGCGTGTATGCGACCCATTCCACCCACAAGTCGCTGACCTCGCTGCGCCAGGGGTCGATGATCCACGTGTACGACCAGGATTTCCGCCGGCATGTCGAGGAGCCGTTCGACGAGGCCTACATGACGCATACCTCGACCTCGCCGAACTACCAGATCCTCGCTTCTCTCGACCTCGGGCGGCGGCAGGTGGAGCTGGAGGGGTTCGAGCTGGTGCAGAAACAGCTCGAGCGCGCGATGTCGCTGCGTGAACGGGTCGCATCGCATCCGCTGCTGCGTCGCTTCTTCCGCTTCCTGGTTGCCAGCGACATGGTGCCTCCCGAGTTCCGACCGTCGGGCATCGAGGCCTACTACGATCCCGAGACCGGCTGGCGCAACAACAACATGGAAGAGGCATGGGCGATCGACGACTTCGTGGTCGACCCGACGCGACTGACGCTGTACGTGGGTGAGACCGGCATTGATGGCGACACCTTCAAGAACGAATACCTGATGGACAAGTACGGTATCCAGATCAACAAGACATCGCGCAATACCGTATTGTTCATGACCAACATCGGGACGACGCGCAGCTCGGTTGCCTACCTGATCGAGGTGCTGGTCAAGATCGCCACCGCCCTCGAGCGGGAACTCGAGGACGCCAGTCCGGCGGAACGACGTATCCACGAGGCGAGGGTACGGTCCCTGACGAAGGAGCAGCCGCCGCTCCCGGATTTCAGCTATTTCCACAAGGCCTTCCGCCCGCGGCCGCAGGCCGCCACTCCGGAAGGCGACCTCCGCAAGGCGTTCTTCCTCGCCTACCACAGCCCGAACTGCGAGTACCTGCGCATCGACGACGGCAGCGTGGACGCGGAAATGGAGCGGGGCCGGGAGGTCGTGTCCGCGAGCTTCGTGATCCCGTACCCGCCGGGCTTCCCGATCCTCGTGCCCGGCCAGGTGATCAGCGAGGACATCCTTCGCTTCATGCGCGTTCTGGACGTGAAGGAGATTCACGGCTACCGCCCGGAGCTGGGACTGCAGGTCTTTTGCGAGGAGGCGCTGGAGGCCGTGGCGGATCCGGCGACGGCCAGGGATACCGCGGCCGGCGGCCGCTCCTGAACCAATCAACAAAGTGACTGTGCCTTAGCGGCAAGGGGGATTCGCAATGAAACTCAGGAACATTTCCGAGATCCGTCGCTTTTTCCACCGCAACGAGACGCCGATCTATTTCATTTCTGCAACCAACTTCAATCTGCTCGGCATCAGCGAATGGGTACGGAATTTCCGTTACATCAGCTACATCGACTGCTATGACGGCCGCCATCCGAATGTGTTCGTGCCGAGCGAGGCGCCGCACAGGGAATTCGAGAGCATCGAGGACATCAACAACTACCTGCTGGAACACAAGGAGGTCATCGATTTCATAAAGCAGCGGGGCGGGGAACCCAAGGCCGTGTTCCTGATGTTCGACGAGCGTACCGAAGAGCTTTGCAAGGAGCTCGGGATCGAGGTGTGGTTCCCGCCGGCGAAGCTGCGCAGTCGCGTTGACAACAAGATCGAGACCGTGCGGATCGGCGACAAGGCCGGTGTGCCCAGCGTGCCCAACGTGTTGTCCGAGGTCGAGAGCTACAAGCAGCTGCGGGAGGTGTCCGCCGAACTGGGCCAGGACCTGGTCCTGCAGAGCGCCTACGGCGACTCGGGCCACACCACGTTCTTCATCTCCGAGGAGAAGGACTTCGATCGTCATGCCGACGAGATCATCGGGCAGGGCGAGATCAAGATCATGAAACGCGTCAACGTGCGCGGCTCGGCGATCGAGGCTTGCACCACGAAGCGTGGAACGATTGTGGGGCCCCTGATGACAGAGCTGGTCGGTTTTCCCGAGCTCACCCCATACAAGGGCGGCTGGTGCGGCAACGAGGTGTTCGCCGACTCGTTCACCCCCGAGATCCGTGAACAGGCCCGGGAGCTCACCTTCAAGTTCGGCGAGGCCCTGCGCGACGAGGGCTACCGTGGTTACTTCGAGCTCGACTTCCTGATCGACAAGGACACCGGGGACCTGTACCTCGGCGAGCTGAATCCGCGCGTCACCGGCGCCAGCTCGATGACCAACCATGCCGCGTTCGCCCACGCGGACGCTCCGCTGTTCCTGTTCCACCTGCTCGAGTTCAGTGGGGCGGAGTTCGACTTCGATCTCGAGGACCTGAACAGCCGCTGGGCCGATCCCGACAACATCGACTCATGGAGCCAGCTGGTCATCAAGCACACCAAGGACAGCGTCGACTACATCACCGCGGCACCGGAAACCGGGATCTACCAGCTCGGCGAGGACGGCACGGTCAGCTACGACCGCTTCGACTATCACCGGCGCGCGGTCGAGACCGAGCAGGAGGCCTTCTTCCTGCGCATCAGCGGCCCCGGTGACTACCGCTACGAGGGCGCCGACCTCGGCATCCTGATCACCCGCGGCCGCCTGATGACGGACGACTTCGAGCTGAACGACCGCGCGCGGGCCTGGATCAAGGGTGTGGTCGGGCATTACAGCGCAGTTGATTTCAACGAGGCCCCCAAGGACGCCGAACCCTCGGTCTCGCTCGAGGCCGGCGCCTTCAAGATCCTGTAACGGTGGGCGGCGGTGGCATCCACGGGCGCAGGCCCGGGCACCGGACGACGCTGCGGGCAGTGTCGGAACGGCGCCCGGGGACGCGCTGGCAACGATTGTTCGAACGCCATTGGAAGCCGTTCCGGCGCTGGTACCTGAGCGAGGGCGACGCCGCGCGCCCGAGCTACCTCGAATGCCGCCGCCAGCTCGACGCGCACATGCCGGAGCTGGTCCGGACCTACGAGCGCCTGTGCGAGCTGGCGGGCGGCAGCGACGTGGCCGCACGGGCGCTGTCCCTGTACCGGCCACCGGCCTACGTGCACGGCTGCTCGCAGAGCGTGTGGCCCGGTGAGCGACCGTTCCTGGTCCGCAATTACGACTACAGCCCGTATCTGTTCGAGGGCTCCATTCTGCGCAGCGCGTGGTGCGGCAAGCAGGTGCTGGCGATGCTCGACTGCCTCTGGGGTGTGGTCGACGGCATCAACGAGGACGGGCTGGTGGTGTCGCTGACCTTCGGCGGTCGTCAGGTCGTCGGCGACGGTTTCGGCATGCCGCTGATCCTGCGATACATACTGGAGGTCTGCGAGACCACGAGCCAGGCGGTGCAGGTGCTGCGCCGAGTGCCATCGCACATGTCGTACAACATCACCCTGCTCGATGCCAGCGGCCACTTCACGACCGTGTTCGTGGCACCGGACCGGCAGGCCGTCGTGCGCCAGATCCCCGTCACGACCAACCACCAGGGCCGGGTCGAGTGGGAACGCCATGCCCGCATCAGCGCTACCCTCGAGCGCGAGCGCTTCCTGAACCAGCTGCTGGCCGATCTCGACGAGCAGCCCGACGACTTCATCGATGCCTTCCTGCAGCCGCCGCTGTACAACACCGATTACGATCGAGGTTTCGGCACCCTGTATTGCGCGGTCTACTGGCCGGACAAGCGCGCTGCCCGCTATCGCTGGCCGGGCCTCGACTGGGACCTGGCGATCGACGACTTCGAAGAGGGCACCCACCACGTGACCCTGGCCCATCCACCCCGCGGCTGGGAGGCCGCCCACGGCTACTGAGCGCCGGCCCGGCCCCGCCTTGACGCCACCACGGCCCGCCCGGATAATCGCGCCCTCTTCGCGCCCGTAGCTCAGCTGGATAGAGTACCTGGCTACGAACCAGGCGGTCGGGGGTTCGAATCCTCCCGGGCGCGCCACGACACGAAAAAGGCCGGCCTCGCGCCGGCCTTTTTTGTGTCCCGGTGTCTCCCGGGGGCTCGATGAGGACCCCGCGGTTCGACAGATCGGCAGGATTGCCGATCTGGACACCGAGCGCAGCGAGGTGCCCCGAAGGGGTGCGCGCCAGGGATGGCGCGCATCAATCCTCCCGCAACGCCCGACACGCGGGAGTACCCCGAGCTAGTGGCCCCCGCGGCGTGCCCGGGGTCCATGGTGAGAACCCCCGTTCGAA
>JAWWAE010000096.1:0-8484 GCA_033721835.1 Halofilum sp. (in: g-proteobacteria)
GACCGTCGTGCCGGCGAGTGCGGACAGGGAGAAACCGAGGAAGGCCTTGTCACGTCGGCGCATGGCGGCTCGCGGGTGGTGGCTGCAGGCCGGTGTCGCGGACCGACGGACCGGGCGACCAGGCCGCCAGTATAGAACACCCTGCCCGCGCGGACGCAGCGTGTCCTCGCGGGCGCCGGGCGGGATCGGCCCCGCCGTGACCCTGTGGTACCGTCCGCCGGAACGTGCCGTGGTGTCGCCACGGCGGACCGACCGCGGGGCGAGGCAATGGCAGGGCAGAACGAGCGGGCGCCGCGGCGCCCGGCCACGCGCGGGCACGGGGCCCGTCACGACAGCCGCCGCCGGCCGCTGGCGACCGCCCTGGCGCTGGTGCTCGCGCTGCTGCCGGTGCTGCCGGCGAGCGCGGAACCCGGCTGGCAGCCGATCGGCCGTGCCCATGGCGTCGCGGCCTGGTCGGCACAGACGCCGACCGGGGTCGTG
The DNA here is from genome assembly GCA_033721835.1 of Halofilum sp. (in: g-proteobacteria). Lineage (GTDB taxonomy): Bacteria > Pseudomonadota > Gammaproteobacteria > XJ16 > Halofilaceae > Halofilum. The sequence continues at coordinate 481 of JAWWAE010000096.1, forward strand.
CGGATCGGCTTCCGCAACACCAACGACTACCCGGTCGCGATTCGGGTGCAGCGGGCCCTGATCTGGTGCGGCAGCGAGGTCAGGGGCGAGGGCCGGCGGATCGAGACCCGCATCGGCCCGTTCACCCTGGACCCGGCGCAGTTCCATGTCGACCCCGCATGGCGCCGGACCTGCCGCGAGCCGAGCTACTTCGTCGAGTTCCGCGGTATCACCATCGAGCGGCGCTGAGTTCGCGGCCACGGCCGGTCTGCAACGGGCACGTCACGAGCGATCATGAGCAGCAGCGAACCCGCGCTCGACGAGGCCGCCGGCGCGGACGTGCACCGCCGCTTCCTCGCCATTGCCGCCGACGTCTCCGCGCCGCTGGCGGAGGCCCTCGCAGCGGTGGGTCCGCGCCGCTTCCCCGACCGCAGCGACCAGTCCCTCGCGCGATTCCTGGCGCGCGCCGTGGTCGGCCAGCAGTTGTCCACGCACGCCGCCCGCTCGATCTGGTCTCGCGTCGAAGGCGCCGCCGCGGAGGCGGGGGTGGACGTGCTCGAGCTGGGGTGCGCGGAGCGGCAGCCGCTGCTGCAGGCCTGCGGGCTGTCGCGCAACAAGGCCCGCGCGCTCGGCGCCATCCGGGCCGCTCAGCTCGAGGGGCGGCTCGACGGCACGCGCCTGCGGGAGTTCGATCACGCCGCGATCAAGGCGGAGCTGGGTGCACTCTGGGGTGTGGGGCCGTGGACCTGCGACATGGCCGCGCTGTTCTACTGCCGCTGCCCGGACGTCTGGCCGGAGGGCGACGTCACGGTCCGGAAGACCTTCTCGCGCCTGATCGGGGCGCGCCGCAAACCGTCGAAGTGGGCCGCCCGCTTCGCGCCGGAGCGCTCCTGGCTGGCCCTCTACATGTGGGCCGTGGTCGACGCGGTGCCCGACTGACGCCGGCGGGACCCGGCCTCAGTCGCTGGCGATGGCGGCCCCGGTCAGCCGGTCGAGCACGAGGATCGCGGGGCGCATGGGCTTGCCCCGGAGGGGCCGGTCACGGGCGGCGACCGGCGGCACGGGCCGATGGGGAGAACCCGTTGGCGGTTGCAGGCAGCCCGCGCGTGCACCACCGAGTGCAGGAAGAAGCCCGCCCGGCCATGCGGCCGGGCGGGCCCGTTCAGGCGTGGATCAGGCCCACTCGCGTGCGGCCTTGTCGAAGTCGTCGGTGATCTCGTGGGACGGCTGCCCCAGCTTGCTGACCACGACGATCGCGATCGCGCCGATGATGAAGCCCGGCAGGATCTCGTACATGTCGAACATGCCGCCCGAGAGCTGCTTCCAGATCACCACCGTCGCAGCGCCGGCGATGATGCCGGCGAGTGCACCGTTGCGGGTCATGCCGCGCCAGAACAGCGACAGGATGATCACCGGCCCGAACGCGGCGCCGAAGCCGCCCCAGGCGTAGGACACAAGCCCGAGCACCTTGGCGTCGGGATCGCCCGCGATCAGCAGCGCGATCAAGGCGATACCGATGACCGCACCACGGCCGACCCAGACCAGCTCGTTCTGCGAGGCACCCGGCCGGATGAACGGCTTGTAGACGTCCTCGGCGAGCGCACTGGAGGACACCAGCAGCTGCGAGTCGATGGTCGACATGATCGCGGACAGGATCGCGGCCAGCAGCGCACCCGCGATCCACGGGTTGGCCAGCGTGGTCGACAGCGCGATAAAGACCTTCTCGCCGTCGGGCAGCGGGTTGTCGGCGAAGTACGCGAAGCCGACGTAGCCGGTGAAGATCGAGCCGAACAGCGCCAGCACCATCCAGGTGATGCCGATCAGCCGTGCCTTCGGCACGTCGCGCGCAGAGCGCAGCGCCATGAAGCGCACGATGATGTGCGGCTGGCCGAAGTAGCCCAGCCCCCAGGCCATCAGCGAGACGATCCCGAATATCGTCATGCCGCTCATGGCGTCGTTGTAGCTCGGGTCGATCTCGCCGACGGTCTGCACGGTCGCGGCCCAGCCGCCCATGTCGTTCATCTGGCCCATCACGTTGATGCCGATCATCGGGACCAGGATCAGCGCCAGGAACATCAGGATGCCCTGCACGAAGTCGGTCCAGGAGACCGCGAGAAAGCCGCCGAGGAAGGTGTACGAGATGATGACCAGGCCACCGACCCAGAGCGAGGTCGTATAGGTCATCCCGAAGCTGGCCTCGAACAGCTTGGCCCCGGCGACCAGGCCGGAGGAGGTGTAGAAGGCGAAGAACAGCAGGATCACCAGCGCCGAGATCACGCGCAGCACCTTGCTGCGGTCAGCGAAGCGGTTCTCGAGGTAGTCGGGCACGGTGATCGAGTCATTGGCCACCTCGGTGTACACGCGCAGTCGCTTGGCGACGAACTGCCAGTTGAGGTAGGCACCGACGGTGAGGCCGACCGCGATCCAGATCTGGTTCATCCCCGCGGCGTACACCGCGCCGGGCAGGCCCAGCAGCAGCCAGCCGCTCATGTCGGAGGCACCCGCGGACAGCGCGCCCACGCCCGGGCCGAGACTGCGCCCACCGAGCACGTAGTCGGAGAGATCCTTGGTGGCGCGGTAGGCGACGACACCGATGCCGAGCATCGCGATCAGGTAGATGACGAACGTGATGATCGTCGGCATGTTCATCGGGACTTGTTCCATGACTTGGCTCCTAGCGCTCGCGGAAGTAGGTGATGACCGCCAGAAGCACGCACAGCGGCATGGGTACGAGCAACCAGAACCAGGTTGCGGCAGTAAGCGATGCTTCCACGATGGATACCCCCTCGTAGTTGGACAGGACTGGATTCTTGATTTTCGGGGCGGCTGCTTCCGGACCCGCCCGGCTGACGCGGGATCGACTGTAACCCAGAGCCGGTAGCCGATCCAGCGAAGGCTCAGCCGAGCATCGCGATCGCGACGACGGCCAGCAGCGCCAGCGCGGCCGAGGAGAGCAGGATGGTGTGGATCAGGCGGCCGAAGCCACTCAGCATCCGGCGCGGCGGAATCGGGTTGGTGTAGGTCCGTGCCTGTTCCGGGTCGGCAAGGATGCGGCTGCGGCAGGTGGTCAGTGTGGCCGCCGCGCCGAAGCCGACGACGCAGGCCACGGTCAGCAGCAGACGCAGGGCAGCAAGCAGGGTGATCGAGTTCATGTCCGCCATCGAGCAGGGGCCCGGGGCGTCACTATACGCAAGCAGGGCGCCCTGTCATGCCCCGGCAGGCTAGCGTCGCAGCAGCGCCCACCAGCGGGCCACGTTCAGCAGGCTCATGAGGGAAGCGGCCACGTAGGTCAGCGCGGCCGCGGTCAGCAGCCGGCGCGCGTGCGGCCGGTCGACCGGCTTCAGGATCCGGCCCCGGTTCAGGATCGGCAGCGCGCGGTTGAAGCTCGCGTCGAGCTCGGTCGGGAGCGTCACCATGTGCACCAGCACCGACGAGCCGAGAGTCAGCAGGCCGCCCACGAACATCAGCACGCCGACCGATGGTGCCCGGCTCAGCATGCCGAGGAACGGCGACGCCATCAGCAGTGCCGCGCCCACACGCTCGGCGTTGCGCGTCGATTTCACCAGCCGGGTTCGCCACCGCAGCGGGCCGTAACCGTCGCGGTCCTGCAGCGCGTGGCCCACCTCGTGCGCGGCCACGGTGATGGCGGTGAGCGAGCGGCCGTTGTACTTGTCGGGGGTGAGCCGGATCACCTTGTCCTGCGGGTCGTAGTGGTCGCCCGCCTCGGTCTGCTCCACCCGCAGGCCATCCAGGCCCAGTTCCCCCGCCAGGTGCCGCACCAGTTGCGCGCCGGTGCCGGGGTAGCGGTCTGCGGGTTCGCTGTAGCGGCGCATCACCCGCTGTACCCAGAGGCCGGGGCCGAACACGATGGCGAGGAGGATCAGGCCGAGCAGGATGTAGTGCATGCAGGTACCCGGGGCGGCCGCCGCGGCGTGCTCAGTACGCGTATGCGATCCCGGCCCAGAGGACCGCGAGCGCGACGGTGGCGGTGGCGCCGTGCAGCACGATCATGAACCCCGGCGCCCGCTCGCCCTGCAGCCGGAACAGCAGATTGAAGACACCGCCGACCAGCGCGAGCGCGAACAGCAGCAGCGCGGCGTTGGCGGCGAGGGGCCGCGGCTGCTGCCAGACCGCGACGGCGAGCACCACGGTCCCGGTCAGCGCCAGGAGGGCGTGACCGATGCCGGCCGCGAACGGCACGGGGCGGCCGCGGGCATGCAGCACACCGAGCAGCACGCCGCCCGCGACGGCGAGTGACAGCAGGGCGACGGGCCACAGCAGCGACATGGAGCCGGCCGCCGGCATTCAGCGGCCGCCGGGGGCGAACGACGCGTCGGCCGCCAGCTCGGAGAGGTCGGCGACCACCACATCCGGGGCCTCCTCCCAGGGGTCGAACGCCGTCTCGGGGGCGCGCCGGACCCACGCCGCGCGGAGGCCGGCGGCGCGTGCGCCGATCACGTCCCAGGCATTGCCCGACACCAGCCAGGTCGCGGCCGCGTCCGCGCCCCCGCGCTCGACCAGGTAGGCGTACACGGCCGGCGCGGGCTTGTAGGTCCCGACCGGTTCCACGCTCAGGACCCCGTCGAGATGGGCGTCGAGGCCGTTGTCGGACAACAGCGTCTGCAGCCCGCCGGGGGTGCCATTGGAGAAGGCGAGGCAGCGGTGCCCGGCCGCGCGCAGGACGTCCAGGGCGTCGGCGGCCTCGGCGAAGGCGGGCAGCCGGGTCCAGCCCGCGACCAGCTCCGGCCGGGCCGCCTCCGGAACCTCGATCCCGGTGACCGCGACCGCGCGTTCGAGCGCCGCCCGGGTCACCTCGTCGAACGGCCGGAAGCGGCCCATGGCCGCGCGGCGGAAGGCGAATTCGAGCTGGCTGCGGCGCCACTCGGCGAGGAAGGCCGGCGTGCGCTCGCCGGCATGCGGGCGCACGGCGTCGGCGATCCCGGCCGGGTCGACCAGGGTGCCGAAGACATCGAATCCGATCACGGCCATGTCGGAGATCTCCCTGCGGATGGTCGCACTGTAGCGGTTCGCGCGGATTGTGCCGAGCCCGGGCATGCTGCCGATGCCTGGGTCAACTCCACCAGGGCCGCGCGGATACGGGTGGGAGCGAGCTTGCGCGCGCTGCATGCCCGGAATGGCGACGGCCGATTCGCACGCCGTCGGGACTCAGAGGATCAGGATCGCCCGGAAGTCGTTGACGTTGGTGCCGGTCGGGCCGGTGATCACGAGGTCGTCGAGGGCCGCAAAGAAGGCGTGGGCATCATGTCGGGCGAGGTGCTCCAGCGGGTCGCGACCGGCGGTGCGGGCCCGCTCCAGGGTGTCCGGTCCCACTACCGCGCCGGCATTGTCCTCGCTGCCGTCGATGCCGTCGGTGTCGCAGGCGATGGCGTGGATGCGCGGGTGGCCGGCCAACGCCACGGCCAGCGCCAGGGCAAGCTCGGTGTTGCGGCCGCCGCGGCCCGCCGGACCGCGGATGGTGACGCTCGACTCGCCCCCGCTCAGCAGCACGGCCGGCGCGGGCAGGGGATGGCCATGGCGGGCCGCCGCCAGCGCGATCCCGGCGCACACGCGGCCCATCTCCGCCGCCTCGCCCTCGAGCGCGTCGCCGAGGATCAGGGGCGCGACGCCCTGCGCGCGGGCGGCGGCGGCCGCCGCCTCGAGGCTTTGCAGTGGCGAGCACAGGACCCGCTGTCGGCAGCGGTCGCCGAGTGCATCCGGGGTCGGTGGCGGCGACTCGCGCTCCGCGGCCGCCAGGGCCGCGGGCACGGCGATCCCGTACCGCTCGAGCACCGCCGCGGCCGCGCCGGGGCGGAATGGCGAGGCGACGGTGGGACCGGAGGCGATCAGGGCGGGGTCGTCGCCGGGCACGTCGGAGACCAGGAAGGTGTGCACCGGGGCCGGCGCGGCGAGCCGGGCCAGCCGCCCGCCCTTGACGCGCGACAGCGCCTGGCGGACGCAGTTGATCTCGCCGATGGCGGCGCCGCTCTTCAGCAGCGCCTCGGTGAGCGCCTGCTTGTCGGCGAGCGTCAGCCCCGGCACCGGGTCGCACAGCAGCGCCGAGCCGCCGCCCGAGACCAGCGCGATCACCTGGTCGTCGTTGTCGAGTCCCACCACCAGTTCGCGCATGCGCGCGGCCGCGGCCACGCTGCGCGCATCCGGCACCGGGTGGCCGGCCTCGAGGCACTCGATGGCGCGGCAGCCGCAGTCGGTGCCGGCCGGCACGGCGATGGCGCCCTCGAGCCGCGGCCTGCGCTCCGCCTCCAGGGCGCGGGCCATCGCGGCCGAGGCCTTGCCGGCGCCGACCACGACCGTGCGCCCCCGCGGCGGGGGCGGCAGCGCGGCGGCCAGCGCCGGTCCGGGCCGGGCGGCCTCCAGCGCATGCTCGAACAGGGCTCGCAGGAATTCCCGGGGCTCGGGCTGGCTCATCGGCGGCGACTCGTGCTGCGGATCGGCACTGCCGCGCCGGCCGACCGCGCCACGGGGCGACCGGCCGCGGCCGGCGGCCTGGGCCCAGTATACGCATCCACCGACGGCGCCGGGCCCGCCGGTCCGCCAGCGGCGGCGCCGACAGCGGTTCGGCACGCATGTTGAATGTCAATTCCGCGACTATCACGGTCGCCACGGTCGTGGCGGGCCTGGCGTGCGCCGGGGAACCCGCCCCGGCCGCCGTGCTCGAACCCGTTTTCTCGATCGCTGCAGCGGAGCCCGCATGAGCCAAGGAAGCCTCGAAGTGCCCGTGGACGCGCTGCGACGTGGGCTCTACGTGGTGGCGCTCGATCGCCCGTGGACCGATACCCCCTTCATATTCCAGGGGTTCCGGATCGGGAGCGAGAAGGAACTGGCGACGCTGCGCAAGTTCTGCGAGCGGGTGACGGTCGACGTCGAGCGCTCCGAGGGCTCGGCCGTGGCCCGACTGCGCACTCACCTGGCAGGCGCACGCGAGGCGGCCCAGGCCCCGACGGCCCGTGATCGGGCGCGGGCCTTCGGCGATTCCCCGTTCCCGCGGCGGCAGCGCTTCCGCGAGATGGTGCGGGTGGCGCACGAGGCGCGCTCGCACGCCCGCAATGCGGTCGACGCGGCGTTGCACGACACGCGGCTCGGCCACGCGGTCTATCTGCCGTCGCTGCGCGACGCGGTCGGCAAGATGACGCGCTCCGTGGTCGGCAATGCCAGCGCCGCGCTCTGGCTGACCACCCTCAAGGACCGCAGCGAGTACACCGCCATCCACTGCCTGAACGTCTGCATCCTGTCGCTGGCGTTCGGCCGCCACCTGGAACTGGAGGAGTCGGAGCTGCGCACCATCGGGCTCGGCGCGCTGCTGCACGACGTCGGCAAGGCGCGCACGCCGCTCGAGATCCTGGAGAAGCCCGGCGCGCTCACGAAGGAGGAGTTCGAGATCGTCAAGCGTCACCCCGAGGATGGCTACCGCATGATCTCGAAGGCCCGGCATGTGCCGAAGACGGCGCTCGACATCATCCGGCTGCACCACGAACGCATGCGTGGCGGCGGCTATCCGCTCGGGGTGAGGGGGCGGCAGATCCCGCGGCCGGTCCGCATCGTTGCCATCGCCGATGCCTACGACGCCATGACCAGCGACCGCTCCTACCAGGACGCGCGTTCGCCCGACACCGCACTGCGGATCCTCTACGAGGAGCGGGCCGAGCGCTTCGACGAGGGGCTGGTCGAGCAGTTCATCCGCTGTATCGGCATCTATCCGGTCGGCAGTCTGGTGGAGCTCGACACCGGCGTGCTCGGGGTGGTGGTCGCCACCAACCCGAACGCGCAGCTGCAGCCGACCCTGCTGCTGTTGCGCACGCCGGACGGCAAGCCATTCGAGAAGCGGCTGCTGGTCAATCTCGCGGCGAGCACCGGCGGGGCGGGGGAGAAATTCGGGCACCGGATCGTGCGCGGGCTGGACCCGGCCAGCGCCGGTATCAACCCGGCCGAGATCGCGGGTGCCGAGTTCGGCCTGCGCAAGGTGCCGACCGCCTGAGCGGCCGCGGTCCCTCCCGTGAATCGGTGCAA
>JAWWAE010000097.1:0-8478 GCA_033721835.1 Halofilum sp. (in: g-proteobacteria)
CCGGGGGCGCGGCCGCGATCGTTAGCGGATCTGGAGTAACCAGAAGTACCACCGCGTGCAATGCCGTGGAGACGGCAAGGCAGGTAACAATCCGGCTCGCTCGGTTACTTAAAGCGTCAATTGTCGCGTCCAACCCCATAATCTAGATATACGAACGTCGTGCGTCCGGCACCGAAGAACTGGTCGTTTGTTTGGTATGTCTTATCGAACACGTTCTCCATGGTTGCCCTGAGTTTCCAGTTCTTTCGTAAGGAGTAGCGGGCGTTCAAATTAAGAATTCCGTACCCCGCAACCGGGTCAGTGAATGAACTTCCAGTTCGATCACTCTGGGCTTCTATACTGCCTCCCACATGTAGCTTATCGAATGAACGGTTCATCCCGATACGAAAGCTCCTTTCTGCCCGATTTGCGAGAACAGAGCCGGTTTCTTTATTGACTGGTTCATTCCAAGAATAGCTGACATTTGTGTTCCATCCGCGGAGGTCGGCATTGGCTTCAACTTCAAGTCCATTGATCTCCACTTCGGAATCAACGTTGCCATAGCTATTCGTAGCGCTGACGAACTCAATCAGATTACGCACATAAGTTCGGTACGTGCGCATGCTCCAACGACCCCATTTAGCATCTCCGGAAATGCCAAACTCCACAGAAGTCGATGTCTCTGCTTCCAGATTCTCATTTCCGAATTGGGGTGAATAAAGTTGGAACAGGCTCGGCGCCTTGAACGCCGTTCCGGCAGATGCCAAAAGCCTCAGTCCCTCGACCACCTGAAATCCATAGTCGATATTGCCGACCGTTTCTTGTCCAAATTGCTCGTCATCAATAGTGCGTAGTCCAAACACTAGATCGTGGGCGTTACGATGAGCCTGCCATTGGCCGAAGAGGGCCACGCGGTCTCTGCTCTCTTCGGCAAAATCGTCGGGTTGCTCGACGGTATCTCGAGTGGCATCTAAACCGGCAGTCAGCAGATTGCTGGTGCCAACTTGTATATCATTCTGCCAGGACAACAGGGATGTGGCTCCCTCGAACTCGTTGTTGAAGGTGTCCTGATAGAAATTACGACGCTCTTCGCTGTTTCTACTGAACGCGAGACTGCTGTCCCATTTGTTGGTGATGCGGTAATTACCGCCAACACTGAAATTGTGTTGGAGAAAATCCGTATGGCAATCGCCAAATGGTCCGGCGAAAGTTTCTGCATCGAAGCAATTGTCAAACTCCGTCGTTCCTTGATTGACGAGAAAATCGACATTGATGTCTAGGCGTTCAGTCGCAGCCCAGTCGAGTCGTCCGCCAGCTGAAGTGTTTTTGTATCCATCGTCATCATCAAACGAATCATCACGGACGTCGTAGCCATCGGTCTCGAATCCAGCGACCGATAGGTTGTAATCAAAATTTTCGTTACCTCCACTGAGGACAGCTTCGCCCCGCTTGCTCGAATAGGTGCCGTATGCGGCCGAAGCATCGATACGGCGCTGGTCGGGCCGTCGCGTAATGATGTTGATCACCCCGCCCAGCGCATTTGATCCATAAAGGGCTGATCGTGGGCCGCGTACAATCTCTATACGCTCAATCTGTGCTGCCGGTATGTGCTCAATCGAGGGTGCGCCCTCGATCGAACCTGGCGCGGCGATTCGATTTCCATTGACGAGAAAGAGTAGGTCGCCACCACCGAGACCCCGCAGGTTTACGGTGGTGCTCTTGCCAAATCGGCCGTTACCCGATATGTCGATTCCGGGCCGGCCGACCAGGATTTCCGGCAGTGTCTGCGCGCCAGAGGCGTCGATTTCCTGGCGAGTTATCACCGTGACTGGGGCCACTGTTTCATTGGCGGTCTGAGCGGTCCGAGTGGCGGTCACCACCACTGGTGCCACGGTGACGTGCTCCTCGGGAAAGGCGGACGACGAAAACAGGCATGCGGCGGCCACGGCCAGCCGCGTCGGGATGCGGTGGTGCATTGTCGGACTCCCCCCGGGCGCTCACCCGCGCCACGGATTTCTTGTGGTTTGTCGCCGGAGGGCGGGGGAGAGTGCTGGCGGGGAAGCCCCTGCTGTCTCCCGAGACTGGCGCCCCACGCACCATCCGGAACGAGACCGAGTCCGCCGCGGGCGGCGGGTCGGCATGCATGCGCCGGGTCGGTCTCCGGGCTCGCGAGCGGGGATGGTCCCCGGGGTGGATGCCTTCCCATGTCAGTCGACACAGTGGCGTGGATATCCACCCTGCGCTCGCCTACCGTTGCGGGGGCAGCGCCGGACTGGTGCACGCGTTGCGCGGCACGCACCGGCTTCCCGTTGCGCCCGCCGGCTGAATACCGACGGGCTACCTGGCGCAGGTCCGGGAAGCATACATCCGGCGGGCGCGCGGATGCCACACGCGCGTCGAAAATCCGTTGTCGGCGGGCGTTCCGCGACGGTTCGCGGCCGGGCCGCTCCTGTATTTCCGCGCTGCGTCGGCCGGTGGGCTGTAGGAGCGGCCTCCGGCCGCGAATCGGGGAGGCAGCGATCGGCCAGCGGGCGTCAGGCCGGCACGAAGAAGCGGTGGCCGTCGGCCTCGAGTTCGCGGATGGGGTGGTGGTACAGGCGCGACAGCCGCTCGGGCTGCAGCAGTTCCGTGGCCGGGCCGTGGGCGACGCTGCCGTCGGTGAACAGCAGCACCGCATGGTCGCAGAAGCGGGCGGCGAGGTTGACGTCGTGCAGGGCCATGACCAGCGCCCCGCCGGCGCCGGTCACGCGCTCGCGCAGGTGGCCGAGCAGGGCGATCTGGTGGTGCAGGTCGAGGTGGTTGCTCGGCTCGTCGAGCAGCTGCACGGCAGGGTCCTGGGCCAGCAGGGTGGCCAGCGCCAGCCGCCGGCGCTCACCGCCGGAGAGGGTGTCGACGGCGCGCGTCGCCAGTTCCGAGAGGCCGACCTCGTCCAGTGCGGCGCGGGCGCGGGCATGATCGTCGGGCGACTCCCAGCGCCAGGGACCGATGTGCGGGTGGCGCCCGATCAGCGCGGTCTCCAGCACCGTGGCCGGAAACGGGTCCTCGCTGTCCTGCAGCAGCACGCCGAGCCGGCGGGCAATCTCGCGCCGGCGGAGGCCGCGCAGCGGCCGGCCGTCCAGCAGCACGCGGCCGGCGGTCGGCGGTCGCAGGCCGGCGAGGGTGTGCAGCAGGGTGGTCTTGCCGGCGCCATTGGCGCCGAGCACCGCCCAACTGGTGCCCGCACCCACGGCCAGGTCGAGCCCCTCGGCGATCCGCTGACCCCCGATCTCGACCGTGAGGCCCTCGCAGGCGAGCAGGCTCATGCCGGCCGCCCCCGGGTGCCGCGGTGCAGCAGGACCAGGAAGATCGGCACGCCGATCATCGCGGTGAGCACGCCCACCGGCAGCTGCTGCGGGGCGATCAGGATCCGCGCGAGGGTATCGGCCAGCACCAGCAGGGTGCCGCCGGCAAGCACCGAGGCGGGCAGCAGCAGCCGGTGGTCGGGGCCGGCGACCAGGCGTACCGCGTGCGGGACGATCAGGCCGACGAAGCCGATGCTGCCCCCGACCGTGACCGCGGCCGCGGTCAGCATCGAGGCCAGCACGTAGACGCCGATCCGCAGCGGGCCGACCGCCACCCCCAGCGCCCGGGCCTGCAGGTCGCCTCGGCCGAGCAGGTTCAGCGGCCGAGCGATGGCGAGCGCCGCGGCCAGGCCGACGCCCAGTACCAGGGCGCTGAAACCGGGCAGGTCGGCGTGGGCCAGGTCGCCCATCAGCCAGTAGAGCATGCCGCGCAGGTTGCGATCCGGGCTGACCGCCAGCAGGAAGCTGATCACCGCGCCCCAGCCGGCGGCGATCACCACGCCGGTAAGCAGCAGCCGGGTCGGCGTCCAGCCGCCGCGGCCGTGCGCCACCGCGAACACCAGCAGCATCGTCCCGAGCGCGCCGGCGAAGGCGTTGGCAGACATCCAGAACGCCCCCAGCCCGAACAGGATGCTGGTCAGCGCGCCGACGGCGGCCCCGCCGGAGATGCCGAGCACGTAGGGCTCGGCCAGCGGGTTGCGCAGCAGCACCTGCATCAGCGCCCCGGCCAGCGCCAGCAGGCCGCCGACGATGAAGCCGGCGAGCGTGCGCGGCAGGCGCAGTTCGGTGACGATGCGCACGGCCGTGCCCTCGCCGGTCCCGGTGAGGGCGGCCCAGACCTCGCCCGGGGCGACGGGGACCGAGCCGACGCCGAGCGCCAGCAGCACGCCGGCGAGGGCGATGGCAGCCAGCACGGGGATGAGCGTGCGCGCGGACATGGCGCGCGATTATGGCACTTCACCGCAGCGGGCGCGTGTACCGGCCGCCGCTTTGGTTACAATGTGCGACTTTTCTGCAGGGTGTCTCCAATGGCGAGCAAGAAGGAACAGCGTCCGTCCCTGGTGGTGCGCAACGCGCGGGTCGGCGACGCCCGTGCCATCGCGCGGCTGTCGGGCAAGGTCTACGGCGAGGGGGCGGCCTATCCGCCCGAGATGATCCGCGGCCAGATCACGAATTTCCCCGAGGGTCAGTTCGTCGCCGAGTACGAGCAGCAGGTGGTCGGCTACTGCGCGACCTTCCTGGTCTCGGGCGAGCTGGCGCTCGCCGATCACCGCTGGGACGAGATCACCGGGCACGGCTTCGCCTCGCGCCACGAGCCCGACGGCGAATGGCTGTACGGCATGGAGGTCTTCATCGACCCCGAGTTCCGCAACCTGCGGATCGGCCAGCGCCTGTACAACGAGCGCAAGAAGCTGTGCCAGTACCTCCGGCTCAAGGGCATCGTCTTCGGCGGCCGCCTGCCGGGACTCGGGAAGCGGCGCAAGAAGCAGTTGTCTCCCGAGGAGTATGTCGAGCAGGTCGAGAACAAGAAGATCCGGGACCCGGTGCTGTCGTTCCAGTTGCGCAACGGCTTCGAGGTCCTCGGCATTCTCCACGACTACCTCCCCGAGGACACCGACTCGCGTGGCCATGCCGCGCACCTGGTGTGGCGCAATCCCCAGGTCACGCAGGACGAGGCGGACGCGCCCGAAGAAAAGACCAACCGGCTGCCGGACACGGTGCGGGTCGCGAGCGTCCAGTACGAGCTGCGGCGGGTGAAGTCATTCGAGGAGTTCACTCGCCACGTCGAGTACTTCGTCGACGTCACCGCGGACTACGGTGCCGACTTCGTCGTGTTCCCCGAGCTGTTCACGCTGCAGCTGCTGTCGCTGGAGGAGAAACCGCTGGCACCGGCCGACTCGATCGACTATCTCACGGGCTACACGGAGCGCTTCAAGGAGTTCATGACGCACCTGTCGGTGCGCTACAACATCAACATCATCGGCGGCTCGCATCCGACCAAGGTCGATCATGGCGAGATTCACAACATCTGCTACGTCTTCCTGCGTGACGGATCGATCCACGAGCAGGCGAAGATTCACCCGACACCGAACGAGGTCTACTGGTGGAACATCACCGGCGCTTCCGAGGTGTCTACCATCATGACCGACTGCGGCCCCATCGGAGTCATGATCTGCTATGACTGCGAATTCCCCGAGATGGCACGCCACCTGACCAACCAGGGCGCACAAATCATGTTCGTGCCGTTTTGCACCGACGAGCGCCAGAGCTACCTGCGGGTGCGCTACTGTGCGCAGGCGCGTGCGGTGGAGAACCAGTGCTACGTGGTCATGGCGGGCAATGTCGGCAATCTGCCGAATGTCGAGAACCTGGATATCCAGTATGCGCAGAGTTGCATCCTGACCCCGTGCGACTTCGGCTTCGCGCGTGACGGCATTGCCGCGGATACCACGCCCAACGCGGAGATGGTGTCGTTCGCCGACCTCCGGCTCGAGACGCTGGTCTCGTCGCGCAACCAGGGGACGGTGCAGAACCTGAAGAACCGGCGCTTCGACCTCTACTCGGTGCGCTGGAAGAACCGCTGATCCGGCGCGCCTCGGCGCCGTACTCATTGTTCGGAGATCCCTGATGGAAACAGATCCACAACAGTTATGGGCCCAGTTCGCCCCGGTCGCGATCGACCTCGGTATCAACCTGATCAGCGCCCTGGTCCTGATCATTGTCGGCTGGATCCTGTCCGGTTGGGCACAGCGCGGTATCCGGCGCTCGTTTGGGCGCTTCAAGGAAATGGACCGGACGCTGATCGGCGTGTTCGCCAATTCGGCGCGCTACTTCATCCTGGTCACGGTCCTGATCATGGTGCTCGCCCGCTTCGGCGTTCAGACAGCGAGTATCCTGGCCGCCCTCGGTGCGATCGGCCTTGCCATCGGTCTGGCCCTGCAGGGCACCCTGGCCAACATCGCTGCCGGGGTGATGCTGCTGTTCCTGCGGCCGTTCCGGGTGGGCGACTACGTCGACGCCAACGGCCACGCGGGCACGGTCGAGGAGGTGACCCTGTTCACCACCGAGATGACCACCTTCGACGGCATCTACCAGTCGGTTCCGAACTCGGCCATCTGGGGCGGACGGATCATCAACTACAGCCGCAACCCGGTCCGTCGCCACGACATCATTGTCGGCATTTCCTATCGGGACGACATCGACCAGGCCCAGGCCGTGCTGCTGGAGGTCCTGCAGGGGGATACCCGCATCCTGCCCGAGGGCGAGGGCGTGACCGCCCCCCAGGTGCTGGTCCGCGAACTGGCGGACTCGTCGGTCAACCTGGGCCTGCGCTTCTGGACCTCGGTCGACGACTTCTGGCCGGCGCAGTTCGAGCTGCGCAAGGCCGCCAAGCAGGCGCTCGACCGCGCCGGCATCACCATCCCGTTCCCGCAGCGGGACGTGCACCTGCACGAGCTGCGGGCTACCGGTTCCTGAGCCGCCAGCCGGAACGCATCCCGGCCACGGTGCGCGTCAGGACGTGATGGACATCCGGAGGAACCACCGAAGACACCGAACGCACCGAGTTCACCGAAAAGGACGAAAGGCGCTAAAGGGCCTGCCGGAACGATGGCTCGATGCCCGCGCGGCAGGCCCGCCGGTGGTTGCCTCGATTCCTTCGGTGTCTTCGGTGTGTTCGGTGCTTTCGGTGTTCCTCCCGTGGGCCCTCCAGCCCCGACTCGCGTGGTGGCCGCAGGGCTGCCCAGTCGATACCCGCCCGGCGACGGCGGGGCGGTCCCCGCAGGGCATTGCGGGAGGGCACGCCGGGGCTCGGCGCGGGCCCTCGGCGTGCTAGAATTGCGCTTTTGACAGCCGCACCGTGCAGGCCCCGGAAACCGACCGCCGATGACCGAATTCGCCAGGGAAATCTTCCCGGTCAACCTCGAAGAGGAGATGCGTCAGTCCTACCTGGACTACGCCATGAGCGTGATCGTCGGGCGGGCCCTGCCGGACGCCCGCGACGGCCTCAAGCCGGTCCACCGCCGGGCCCTGTACGCCATGCACGAGCTCGGCGTCGACTGGAACAAGGCCTACAAGAAGTCGGCCCGCATCGTGGGCGACGTCATCGGCAAATACCACCCCCACGGCGATACCGCCGTCTACGACACCATCGTGCGCATGGCCCAGGACTTCACCATGCGCTACCCGCTGGTGGACGGGCAGGGCAACTTCGGCTCCATCGACGGCGACGCCGCCGCGGCCATGCGCTACACCGAGGTGCGGATGGCGCGGATCGCGCACGAGCTGCTGGCGGATATCGACAAGGAGACGGTCGACTTCGTCGCCAACTACGACGAGAGCGAGAGCGAGCCGGCGGTCCTGCCGACGCGCGTGCCCAACCTGCTGGTCAACGGCTCGGCCGGTATCGCGGTCGGCATGGCGACCAACATCCCGCCGCACAACCTTACCGAGATCGTGAGCGCCTGCATCGCCCTGATCGACAATCCGGACATCGAGCTGCCCGAGCTCATGGAGCACGTACCGGGTCCTGACTTCCCGACCGCGGGCGTGATCAACGGTTCGCGCGGTATCCGTGATGCCTACCGGACCGGGCGTGGGCGGATCGAGATTCGCGGACTCACGCACATCGAGACGGACGAGCGGAACGGCCGCGACACCATCGTGGTCACCGAACTGCCGTACCAGGTCAACAAGGCCCGGCTGCTGGAGAAGATCGCCGAGCTGGTCAAGGAGAAGCGCATCGAGGGCATCTCCGAGCTGCGCGACGAGTCCGACAAGGACGGCATGCGCGTGGTGATCGAACTCAAGCGCGGCGAGATCACCGACGTGGTGCTGAACAATCTGTACAAGCACACGCAGCTCGCCAACGTGTTCGGGATCAACATGGTCGCCCTGGTCGAGGGCCAGCCGCGGCAGATGACGCTGCGCGAGGTGCTCGAGGCGTTCATCCGCCACCGGCGCGAGGTGGTGACCCGCCGCAGCGTGTACGAGCTGCGCAAGGCCCGCGAGCGGGCCCACGTGCTGGAGGGCCTGGCGGTCGCGCTGGCGAACATCGACCCGGTGATCGCGTTGATCAAGGCCTCGCCGAATCCGGCCGAGGCGAAGGAGGCGCTGATCGC
The DNA here is from genome assembly GCA_033721835.1 of Halofilum sp. (in: g-proteobacteria). Taxonomy (GTDB): domain Bacteria; phylum Pseudomonadota; class Gammaproteobacteria; order XJ16; family Halofilaceae; genus Halofilum. Next base: position 8,441 of record JAWWAE010000097.1, read on the forward strand.
ACAGGCGTGGGAACCCGGGGTCGTCTCCACCATGCTCG
>JAWWAE010000098.1:0-8352 GCA_033721835.1 Halofilum sp. (in: g-proteobacteria)
GACGTCTACGCCATCCGCGCAGCGGTCTCGCAATGGATCGCCGACGACGCCGTCGATGTCGTGATCACCACCGGTGGCACCGGCATCACCGGCCGCGACGGCACGCCCGAGGCGGTGACGCCACTGCTCGACAAGGTCATCGACGGCTTCGGCGAGATGTTCCGGGTGCTCTCGTTCGAGGAGATCGGCACCTCGACCCTGCAGTCGCGCGCGCTCGCCGGGGTCGCGAACCGCACCTTCGTGTTCGTGCTGCCGGGCTCGTCCGGCGCCTGCCGCACCGCCTGGGACCGGCTCATCTCCGCCCAGCTCGACTACCGCACCCGGCCCTGCAACCTGGTCGAACTGCGCCCGCGGCTCGACGAATCCTGAAGCCCGCGCCGGCCGAAACGACCGGCATGTCTACCGCGATCGTCTGGTTCCGCCGTGACCTGCGCCTGAGCGACAACCCGGCGCTGCGCGACGCGCTCGGCAGCTTCGACCGGGTACTGCCGGTCTACGTCCATGCGCCGGAGGAGGAAGGCGAGTGGGCCCCGGGCGGCGCGCAGCGCTGGTGGCTGCACCACAGCCTGCAGGCGCTGGCCGAGGACCTGGCCGCCTGCGGCGCGCCGCTGGTGATCCGGGGCGGGCCGACCCGCGAGGCGCTGGGCAGGCTGCTGGACGAGACGGGCGCCGCCGCGGTGCTCTGGAACCGGCTCTACGAGCCGGCTCTGATCGAGCGCGACCGGGCACTGAAGCACTGGCTGCGCGAGGAGCGTGGCGTGATCGCCCGCAGCCACAACGCCGCGCTGCTGTTCGAGCCCTGGGAGGTCGCCACCGGCCAGGGCGAGCCGTACCGGGTATTCACCCCGTTCTGGCGGGCCCTCGAGCGCCGTGGCCTGCCGCACCGGCTGCAGCCGCGACCGCGGCGATTGCCGGGCCTGGCGCGACCGCCGCGCGGCGAGCGCGTCGCCGAGCTCGGGCTGCTGCCAAGGGTGCGCTGGGACGCGGGGCTGGAGCAGACCTGGCAGCCGGGCGAGGCCGGCGCGCAGAACCGCCTCGACTGGTTCGTCGAAGAGGCCCTGGCGGCCTACGACGCCGGCCGCGACGCCCCGGCCGAGGACGGCACCTCGGGCCTGTCGCCCTGGCTGCACTGCGGAGAGATCGGCCCACGCCAGGTGGTCGTGGCAGTGGAAAACGCCGGACTCGCCGATACCAGCGACGGCCGGCGCTTCCTGGCCGAACTCGGCTGGCGCGAGTTCGCCCACCACCTGCTGTACCACTACCCGCACACCCCCGGCGAGCCGCTCGACCCGAAGTTCGCCGCCTTTCCCTGGCAGCGACCGGGCGCGGAACTGACCGCCTGGCAGGCCGGCCGCACCGGCATCCCGCTGGTCGACGCCGGCATGCGGCAGCTATGGCACAGCGGCTGGATGCACAACCGTGTGCGCATGGTCGTGGCCTCGCTGCTGACCAAGAACCTGCGCATCCACTGGCGCGAGGGCGCGCGCTGGTTCTGGGACACGCTGGTGGACGCGGATCTCGCCAGCAACACGCTCGGCTGGCAGTGGACGGCCGGCTGTGGCGCCGACGCCGCCCCCTTCTTCCGCATCTTCAACCCGGTGCGCCAGGGCGAGCGCTTCGATCCCGACGGCGCCTACGTGCGCCAGTGGGTGCCCGAGCTGGCCGGGCTGCCGGACCGACACATCCATGCACCGTGGCAGGCGCCGGCCGAGGTGCTGGCGGCGGCGGGGGTGCGGCTCGGGCACGACTACCCCGAGCCGATCGTCGATCTCAAGGGCAGCCGCCAGCGGGCGCTGGACGCGTTCGAGCGCATGCGCAGGGACGCCCGCCAGGCCTGATGCCCCGGCGGGACGGTCGCGCCGCGCCGGGCACAGCGTCGAGGGACGCCGCGAGCACCCGAGCCGGCACTCGACACCCGCCTTCGCTTTCTGCCGCATGATCGATCCATGCTAAGTTGCCGCTGACAACAAGCGACCAGACCCGCCACCGGGACCGCCTTCCATGACCGACAAGAAAGAAAACAAGGAAAAGCCCGACCCGCGCAAGGCCGACCGCGACGAGTTCGACAAGCAGGCGCTCATCTATCACCGGATGCACCCGCCCGGGAAGCTGGGGGTGGTCGCCACCAAGCCGCTGGCGAACCAGCGCGATCTCAGCCTCGCCTACTCGCCCGGGGTGGCCGCGGCCTGCCGCGCGATCGTCGACGACCCGCTCGAGGCCTCCACCGTCACCGCGCGTGCCAACCTGGTCGGCGTGGTCACCAACGGTACGGCGGTGCTCGGACTCGGCAACATCGGCGCGCTGGCCTCGAAGCCGGTCATGGAAGGCAAGGCGGTGCTGTTCAAGGCGTTCTCCAACATCGACGTGTTCGACATCGAGGTCAACGAGACCGACGTCGAGCGCTTCTGCAATGCGGTCGCCGCGCTCGAGCCGACCTTCGGCGGCATCAACCTCGAGGACATCAAGGCGCCGGAGTGCTTCGAGATCGAGCGCGAGCTGCGCGAGCGCATGAACATCCCGGTGTTCCACGACGACCAGCACGGCACGGCGATCTGCGTCGCCGCCGGCGTGCTGAATGCGATGGGGATCATCGACAAGAAGGTCGAGGAATGCAGGATCGTCTGTTCGGGCGCCGGCGCCGCGGCGCTGGCCTGCCTGAACATGCTGCAGGCGGTCGGGGCCAAGCGGTCGAACATCACCGTATTCGACCTTCAGGGCGTGGTCTACAGCGGCCGCGAAGAGCACATGGACCAGTACAAGGGGGCGTACGCGCGCGACGACGTGGACTCGAAGTTCACGCTGGAGCAGGCGCTGGATGGCGCCGACATCTTCCTCGGTCTGTCCGCACCCGGTGTGCTCGACCCGGAATACGTCAAGAAGATGGCACGCGACCCGCTGATCTTCGCCCTCGCCAACCCCGTGCCCGAGATCTGGCCCGAGGATGCAAAGGGTGCGCGCGAGGATGCGCTGATCGCCACCGGGCGCTCGGACTACCCGAACCAGATCAACAACGTGCTGTGCTTTCCGTTCCTGTTCCGCGGCGCGCTCGACTGCGGTGCGACCAGCATCAACGAGGAGATGAAGGTCGCCTGTGCCCAGGCGATCGCGGAACTCGCCCGACAGGAGGCGACCGAGGTCGTGGCCTCCGCCTACGAGGACCAGAAGCTGTCGTACGGACGCGACTTCTTCATCCCCAAGCCGTTCGACTCGCGGCTGATCCTCGAGATCGCCCCCGCCGTGGCCCGGGCGGCCGAGGAGACCGGTGTGGCCGCGCGGCCGATCGAGGACTACGACGCCTACCACGAGCGGCTTTCGGCCTTCGTCTATCGCTCGACGATGGTGATGAAGCCGGTGTTCGAGAAGGCACGCAAGGACCCGCGGCGCGTGGTCTACGCCGAGGGCGAGGCCGAGCGGGTACTGCGCGCCGTCCAGGTGGTGGTCGACGAGCAGCTGGCGAAGCCGATCCTGATCGGCCGCCGCGGAGTCGTGCAGCGTCGCATCGAGCAGCTCGACCTGCGATTGGAGTTCGACCGCGACTTCGAACTGTGCGACCCGGAGGACGATCCGCGCTACCGCGACTACTGGACGCTGTATCACCAGATCATGGGCCGCAAGGGCTGCTCGCCGGAGACCGCGAAGACAGTGGTGCGGACCGATACCACGGTGATCGCCGCGCTGATGCTCAAGCGCGAGGAAGCCGACGCGATGATCTGCGGCTACACCGGCGTCTTTCAGACACACCTGAAGCACATCGAGGACATCCTCGGGCGTCACCCGCAGGTGCGCGATCTGTCCGCGCTGACCATGCTGATCATGCCCAAGGGCACCCTGTTCCTCGCCGACACCCACGTCAGCCCGGAGCCGACCGCGGACGAGATGGCCGAGCTGGCCGTGATGTCGGCGCACCAGGTGCGGCGGTTCGGCATCGAGCCGAAGATCGCCATGCTGTCGCACTCGAATTTCGGCACCTCGAGCACCGAGTCGGCCGAGCGGATGCGCCGGGCGGTGGCGGCACTGCGGCGCCACCACCCGGAGCTGGAGGTCGAGGGCGAAATGCAGGCCGACACGGCGCTCGACGAGCAGATCCGCAAGCGCCTGCTGCCGGATGCACAACTCAAGGGGCAGGCCAATCTGCTGCTGATGCCGTCGCTGGACGCGGCGAACATCGCCTACAACCTGGTCAAGCAGCTCACCGCGAGCCTCTCGGTGGGGCCGATGCTGATCGGGTGCGCCAAGCCGGCACACATCGTCACCCAGTCGGTCACCGCGCGCGGCATCGTCAACATGACCGCGATCGCGGTCACCGACTCGCAGCTCGAGCAGCAGAGCGAACTGAAGTTCTACGGGATGTAGGCGCGCGCCCGCGCGGCTTCAGGCATTCCCCGCCCGTTGCGGCCGGTTCACGCCGGCGGTCAGCACGACCCGCATCGCCTCCTCGATCGACAGGTCGAGCGGGGTCAGGCGACTGGTCGGCAGATACAGGGTATGACCGCCGACCTGGTAGCCCAGCGGCACGTACACCGCGACCAGCGGGTCGTCGTCCCCCCGGCGCAGCTCCGGGAACGAGCGGCCCGCGTTCTTGTCGGTGACGAACCCGATCACGTGGACGTCCGGCTGGATCTCCAGCGATACCACGTGCTTGAGGTCGCCGCCCTCGCCGGTGCGCGACAGGAATCGCAACAGGTCCCGCAGGCCGGCGTACAGCGTCTTCACCAGGGGAATGCGTTCCAGCAACTGCTCGCCCGCGGCCACCAGATAGCTGAACAGCCAGGCGTTGAGGAACATGCCGAACAGGAATACGACACCGATCGCCAGCACCACGCCGATACCCGGGATGTACCAGCCCTGTGGCAGCACGGCCATGGCCATGCCGCCGAAAAAGCGCTCGCCCCAGCGCGCCAGCCACCAGACCGCGTACAGCGTGATCGCGATCGGCAACAGGGTCGCGAGTCCCGCCAGGAAGGTGCGCCAGAAGTAGTCGAGCAGCGATTGCCAGTTGGTCGACGCCATCTGTATCACTCCCGGTACCAGCTGCCGTCGGCCAGTGGTTTCATCCACAGGAAGCTGTACCAGAACCAGTCATCGCTGCCCTGCACCGGCGCGGTACAGTTGACCTTGGTGCGGCCGGCCCCGATCGGCGTCGACGGCCGCACCTTGAGCACCGGCGGATCGCCACCCTCGAATTCCAGCGGTACGCTCTCGCCCCGCAGGTAGCAGCGCACGGAATCCGGCCGGTACGGCCCGGCGGCGAGGGCAATGCGCAGCGTCGGGCGCGCGTCGTCCGGCCCCAGCACACCGCTCTCCGGGCGCGTGTGTTTCACCGGGAGCGGCCGTGACCGGACCTTCAGCTTGAACGTCTCCATCGAGGCGAAGCCCGTGGCGACGGGGAAACGCGGCAGGGCGGCGAAATCGCTGCCCGGTCCGAACGCGCCCGATTGCTGGCCGAAGCCGACGTAGCCGAGATCGGTCACCATCGCCGCGACCGCCGGCGAGAACTCGCCGAACGGATAGGCAAACAGCAGCGGTGGATCCTTGACCTCCTGCTCGAGCCGCGCCTGCGCGCGCGTGATCTCGCCGCGCATGCGCTGGCGCCAGGCCGACTCGCTCTCGCCCTGCCGGCGCCGGATCATGTGCGGATGACTCACGCTGTGGTTGGCGATCGTGGCGCCGGCCGCCTCCATCTCGCGCAGCTGGTCCCAGGTCGCAAAGTTGTCGTCGCCGCCATCGACGTACTCCGTGGTCACGAAAACCGTGAACGGCCACCCGCGCCGCCGCAACAGCGGGAAGGCGGTCTCGTAGACCGAGCGGTAGCCGTCGTCGAAGGTCAGCGCGACGGTGCGCTCCGGGACCTCGCCGCCCGCACGCAGGGTCGCGACCAGTTTCGGCAGCGGCCAGACGTGGAAGCCGCTGTCGGCGAGATGGTCCACGTGCCTGCGGAAGGTCTCGGGCGTGACACTGGTCGAGGGCGGGGTGTCCTCGGCGACGTGATGGTACGTGAGCACCACCGCGCTGCTGGCCGCGCCCGCGGGCGCCGGCAGCAGCGCCGCCAGCAACACGGCGCTAGCTGTCGAGATTTTCCAGATCGTTGCGGCGAATGACCGCGCGAACGCGCTCGACATAGGCTTCTCCAATCGCGGCGTAATTCACCAAGCCCGCCGCCAGTCCGGTGCCGCTGGGATCCCGTCCCGCGGCTCGTGCCTCCGCGCGGATGCTGCGAACGGGCGCATAGGCCGGGTGGGAATTGAGCTTGTGGATGTAGGTGCGGACCGCGGCGCGCACGGTATCGAACGCCTGCACCTCGTAGGTGGCGCCCTCCGGGCGTTTTCTGGGCACGATCCCGCAGCCGGGCGTCGAACACCACTGGCCGAACAGGTTGTTGCCCTGACGGGCGAAGCGCGACGTTCCCCAGGCCGACTCGAGTGCCGCCTGCGCGACCGCCAGCGACACCGGCACGACGTCGATCCGCGTGCGCAGCTTGCGCGCGCGGACGAGGTCGCCGTTCGCCTTGACCCGGTAGGCCCTGGCCTGACCGGCCAGCCAGGCCTGCTCGAGGCCGGAGGCAGTGCCACCGGACTCGAGTTCCTCGAGGATCTCCAGCAGCTGTTCCCGCTGCACGATCACGCGCTCGTTCTCGTGCTCGACGATCGGCTCCAGGAACTCGATGAAGGCCTGCTTGCGCTCCGCGGCGTCCTCGATGGCGTTGAAGTCGGGGAGATCGACCCGCCCCGGTGCCGTCTCGCTCAGGCGGTCGTAGACGGCCCAGGCGATCGCCAGCGCGTACAGCAGCCCGAGCGGGAGCAGATAGCGCAGCAACCGCGCCTCGCGGGGGTCGAGCGCATTCCAGCGGGCGCGCACGCCCGCCGGGACCAGGACCGCGAACACGCGGCCGGCCTGCTGCGGAAAACGGTTTGCCATCCCGGCATTGTGCCCGACCCGCCGCGCACCTGACCAGTTGGGCGCGGTCCGCGCCCGCGGCCTGCGGGTCGCAATCCACCTCTCGCTGCAACCCTCCCCGGCGCCGGGCCGGCGAGACAACGGGCCGGGCGGCCGAACGGGACAGCGCGATCAACGGGATGTTCGGTCCATGTTTGCCGAACCGGAGGCGGCCCTTGCGGGTGGTATTTCCCGCAGCGGAAGCAGAGAATTTCGGCAACAGCGTTCAGTTTTCCTGATCATCGGCCTGGATCCCCCATGACCAGTCCCCTCTCGCTCGATGCCCTCGAGGTGCTCGACGCCATCGACCGCCAGGGCAGTTTCGCCGCCGCCGGCGAGGAACTGCACCGGGTACCCTCGGCCATCTCCTACACCGTGCAGAAACTCGAGGAGCGGCTCGACATCGAGATCTTCGACCGCAGCCACCAGCGCGCACGGCTGACCCCGGCCGGGCGCCACCTGCTGGAGCGCGGGCGCGAGCTGCTGCGGGCCGGCAACCGGCTGGCCCGCGACGTGCGCGAGATCCAGCGCGGCTGGGAGCCGGAGCTGCGGATCGCGGTCGACGCGTTGTTCCCGCTGCACCCGTTGTACCCGCTGATCGACCGCTTCCACCACGAGGACCGGCCGACCCGGATCACCCTGCGCCAGGAGGTACTCGGCGGGACCTGGGAGTCGCTGCGCCTCGGCCGCGCCGACCTGGTCATCGGCGCGGTCAGCCGACCCAGCCTGCCGGACGTGCGCACGCGGTCGATCGGCGAGGTCGAGTCCGTGTTCTGCTGCGCGCCCGGCCACCCGCTCGCCGGCGAGACCGGCCCGGTGCCGCCGGAACGCATCCGTGCCCACCGCGCGGTCGCGGTGGCGGACAGCTCGCGCGCCTCGCCACCGCTGTCGGCGGGGCTGCTCGACGACCAGCTGACGCTCACGGTCGATTCGATGGCGGCCAAGGTCGAGGCCCAGGTCGCCGGGCTCGGGGTCGGCTTCCTGCCGCGCCATCTCGTGCGCGCGGCGCTGGCCGAGGGCCGGCTGGTCGAGGTCGAGCTGCTGAACCCGCGGCCGCCCTACGCCACCTGGATGGGCTGGCGCGGCAGTCACGACGGCCGCGCGCTGGACTGGTTCCTGCGCGCCCTGGACCCGCCGGTGCCGTTCAGCAACCTGCTGCAGCCGGAGTAGCGGGAGCGGAGGCACATTGCCCGGTCGGTTCGCGGGCGGAGCCCGCTCCTGCAGTTTGGTAGACCACTCATCGAGGGTCTGCAGGAGCGGCCCCCGGCCGCGAACCCATCGTGCAACCCCGTGCCACGAGCCTTCGCCGGGGCGAAGCCGGGCACCAAAAACCCCCCCCCCACCAAAGGGGGGGGGGGGGGGGCGGAAGGGCCCCAAAATGGGAGCAAACAGGCGGCACCCACGCAAGCGGCGCCCGCC
>JAWWAE010000099.1:0-8261 GCA_033721835.1 Halofilum sp. (in: g-proteobacteria)
CGCCCTCGTCGTCCACCCAGCGGTAGATCTCGGCGCCGGGCGCCGCCAACGGTGCCAGCAGCGCCAGCAGCGCCACCACGGCCATGGTCTCGAGTCGATGCATCAGTGGCTGTTCCCCCTTCTCCCTGCGCGTAACCATAGCGGGCCCGCGCGCGCGCGTCATGTGCCGCATCGCGGCCTCGCCGGGATGGCGCGGCCGTGGCTGCGGGGCGTTTCCCTGCACGATTCGGGCCTGTCTCGGCCCCGGTGGTCGGATTCGTCGCTCCCGGCAGCGGATCCGGGTGCGCGGCGCAGTACCGATCCGCTAGGCTGGGCGGATTCCCCTCCCGTCCGCTCCGCCGGGGCCGCGGGCCCGACCGCTTCGAGGCGCAATCATGGACCTTCCACAGACCCTGAGGATCGAGAACGGGCAGCCCGTGCCGGGCACCTTCTCCGACCACGAGATGCAGCGTCGGCTCGACCGCCTGCGCGCGGTCATGGCGGAGCGCGCCGTGGACGCCGTGCTGTTCACCTCCTATCACAACATCAATTACTACAGCGACTTCCTCTATTGTGCCTTTGGCCGCAATTACGGGCTGGTCGTCACCCAGGAGGCCTCGACGACCATTTCCGCCAACATCGACGGCGCCCAGCCCTGGCGCCGCTCATTCGGCGACAACATCGTCTACACGGACTGGCACCGCGACAATTTCTTCGTCGCGGTCCGGCGCCTGGTCCGGGACGGCATGCGGGTCGGCGTCGAATACGATCACATCAACCTGGAGAACCTGCGCAAGCTGCAGGGGGCGCTGCCCGGCTCCGAACTCGTGGACATCAGCCAGGCGATCATGCAGCAGCGCATGCGCAAGTCGGCCGAGGAGATCGAGCACATCCGCGAGAGTGCCCGCATCGCCGACATCGGCGGCCACGCCTGTGTGGAGGCGATCGAGGTCGGCGTGCCCGAGTACGAGGTCGCACTCCATTCCACGCGCGCCATGGTGCGCGAGATCGCACGGCGCTTCCCGCACGGGGAGCTGATGGACACCTGGACGTGGTTCCAGTCCGGCGTCAACACCGACGGCGCGCACAACCCGCTCACCACCCGGCGGATCGAGCGCGGCGACATCCTCAGCCTCAACTGCTTTCCCATGCCCGCCGGCTACTACACCGCCCTCGAGCGAACCCTGTTTGCCGAAGAGTGTTCCGACGAGCACCTGCGGCTGTGGCGCATCAACATCGAGGTCCACGAGGCCGGCCAGGCGCTGATCCGCCCCGGCGCCCGCTGTTGCGACATCGCCGACGCGCTGAATGACATCTATCGCGGCTACGGCCTGCTCGAGCAGCGCACCTTCGGCTACGGTCACTCGTTCGGCGTGCTGTGCCACTACTACGGCCGCGAGGCGGGGCTGGAACTGCGCGAGGACATCGAGACGGTCCTCGAGCCGGGGATGGTGCTGTCGATGGAGCCGATGATCATGATCCCCGAGGGCCGTCCGGGGGCGGGCGGTTACCGCGAGCACGACATCCTCGTCGTGACCGAGGACGGGGCCGAGAACATCACCGGCTTCCCCTACGGACCCGAGCACAACATCATTCGCAAGTGAGCGCGGCCGCCGCCGGGCGCCGACGACCGCGGCGCCGAGTCCCGTCCGTGCCTGTCGCCGTGGCCGCGCGGACCGCCCCGCCGCGCGTCACGGTTGGAACCGGGCGCCAGTCCGTCTAGGATAGGGGCAGCAAGTCGAAACCGCGCGCAACAGGCGCCGGTTCGGCATTTGCCTCGCCACACGGCATCTCCGTCCCGGCGCGCGCAGCACCTGGTTGCGCGTGGTGCCCGCGATTCGCATCGGCGAATCCACTCAGATATGGGGGGAATGTCATGGCAGAAAACCAGTCGAATAAGGCTTCCTTGTCGTCCACGCTGGTCGCCGACCGCGTGGGTGAGTTGATCGACTCCGTGCCGGGGGTGCTCAAGGCGCAGCGGTTCGACGACATCGTCGACCGCGTCACGACGGCGGGCCACTGGTCGCTGCTGCTGGTGGCGGTGCTCGGCCTGGTGATCGAGCTGATCGCCGCGATGGCCGGCAACGGCTCGGCGGTCCTGTGGGGCGTGGGCTGGCTGGTCGCGCTGCCTCTGCTCCAGTACACCGCCGTGCAGTTCCTCGGCGCTACCCGCTCGCTGGTGACCTCGAACCGGACCACCCTCGGCTCCGAGGCCTTCCTGCGCTGCTACGCGCTGGTGGCGCTGGTGGTCGCCATCCTGGCCCTGGTCGGGGCGATCGGGTGGGGCCTGGATGCCGGCAGCTTCCAGATCTTCCTGTTCGGGCTTGCGCTGACGGCGCTGGCGCTGGCGACCGCCTGGCTCGCGTTGAACCCGGATCTGCTCTCCATCCGCGTCGACCGGCAGTCGACCGCCGGCGAGGACGCCCTCGGGGTGCTCTCGTTCTTCGTCAAGACGGGGGTGCGGCTGGTGCCGATCTTCTACGGCGTCACGCTGATCGTGGGGGCCGTGCAGGCGGTCATCATCCTGCTCGGCATGATCGGTGATTCGCAGGCCGAGCTGATCAATGCAGTCATGCGCGCGGAGCTGAGCGCGCCGATCCTGCTGTGGGCGGCATTGTCGCCGTTCCTGGCCTACATCGCCTTCATCTTCTACTTCCTGGTCATCGACCTGATGCGAGGCATCCTCAGCATCCCCGGCGCGATGGCCGGCGACCGGCCGGGCAGCGCCCGTACCAACGCGGGTTCGAGCGCCGGCCGCAAGACGAGCAGCAAGAAGTCCAGCGCGAAGAAGACCGGCAGCCGCGGTCCCGGCGACGGCTGACCGATTGCCGACAGGATGGTGGAAACGGATGCGGCGGCCCACTGGCCGCCGCATCCATTCAGTGTCCTGCAACGTGACCGATCACTCGATCTTGATGTAGGCGAAGCCCTTGCTCTGGAGTTCCGCGACCTGGACCACACCGGACTCCACGGATTCGACGCCCTCATAGACCTTGTCCCGGGACAAGCCCACCTGCCTGCGGGTGATGTCGCAAAGCTCCAGTTTGACATCGTAGGCCGTCTGCAGGCTCCGCAGGCGCCCTTTCAAATCCTCTCGACGCTCCTGCAATGCTGCATCGATCTCGAACGGCGTACCGTCGAGCGGATCATCGGTCAGAAAACGAATCCCGTAGGAATTGAAGACGATACGCACATCATAGTCGCGCAGCTCGTTCTGATAGGTGGACGCCATGTTGTAGATACTGGTGAGCATGGAACTGAACCTGCGCGGATCCTTGAAATCCGCATGGTAGACCACCTTGGCGGGACCGCCGCCGAACTCATCCTGCGCGGCCGCCAGTCGTGCCGAGACAACCGCGCCGGTGAGCGTCAAAACGACGATGAACACGACCGGGGCGACGAACCCTCCAAGCGCGCGGCCGACGGTCGACACGGGCTTGATGGCACGCGGTAGCATCATTACATCTCCTGCCGGTACGGGTGAGGGAATGATCGCCCAGAGCGTGTCCAGGCGGGGTGTGTTACGGGACTGAGTACCGGCCGCCCGTACGCTGGGCAGCCTGCGCCCGGGGCGCCGGGGCGTCAAGGCTTCACTGCGCGAGAGCCGATTCCCGTGCTCCCTGCTGCCGTCCCTGGCTCGGTTTCCCTGATGCCTTCCCGGGCTATTCGTTCACCGGCGAGTCGGGGTCCAGCAGGTACGCCATGACATCGGCGATCTTTTCCTGTGTGAGCACGCCGTTGGCACCCATCCGCGGCATCTTCGTGCACGGGAAGAATACGTGCGGGTTGTAGATGACCTCGTAGGTATACCGCTTCATCTGGTCGCTGGTGCCGCGCATCTTGCCGTACCCGATCAGGCTCGGGCCGAGGGTGCCCGAACGGATTGCCTTCGCCTTTTCGAGGGCATGGCAATTGATGCACATGCCGCCCGTCTCGCGGGCGCTGTGATCATCCACCTTGTGGCCTACCCGAAAGCCGAAGGCGTTTTCCGCCACCGCCTGACCCTTCTTCCAATCGCCAAGCTCGATGCCACCCTCCGGATACTCCATCGAGTCGCGGGCCAATGCGGTCACTTTCTGTGCCGTGGCACTGTCGATCTTGCCCCCCTTCAGGGCGGAGCAGGTTTTCTGCAGCTCGTCCTGCGTGAGGCGTTCGCGCACCGTGGTGCCTTCCTGGGTCTTGTCGTCGACGTTGAAGCCCTTCGCCTTGAAGATGAGGTGATCGGCCAGCTCCTCGGCGCTCATGGCTGTGTAGTCGGCACTCCCGGAGTCCCCGGCTCCGGCCTGTCCGCCGGGCAGCACCAGCATCAACAGCGCTGCGACGGCGGCAATTCCGGGATTGTGAGCAATCTTGTGATACATGATCAGTGCTCCCCAAACCTTGTTGGTTTCGTAATCAGCGCTTCAGGTCCGGCAAGATCGCCGGCTCACCGCGAGCCGCATCCGTCCAGAAACTGAATATGGCGGTGGCAGCATCCGACTGGCGGTTGATCTGCCCCTTGCGCATCTGCCAGTAGCATCCCCGCACGCGCTGGTAGGGACTGCGCACGTTGGAGCCGCGTCCAACGCGCTTGGCTGGCCAGGAAACCGCCTTGGTCCATTCCTTGGGGACGTTCACGTTGGGGAGCACCGAGGCCCGGATCCGTTTGCCGGTCTCGCCATGACAGGTGTTGCAGCTGAAGTCGAGCTTGCTGGAACGACGGTAGAACATGACTTCGCCGGCATCGCGCATCGCCTTTTCAAGCGGGTGGTCCAGAGGCGGATCCCACTCGTATCCATTGGAGCGAGCGGCGACATACGCCATCATGGCCCGGATCTGCGACCGCTTCTTCAATGCCGGGTCGTCGCCGGGGAAGCCCTGGATCGTCTTCATGCAGTAGACCAGGCGGCTCTCGAGGTGCATGACCTTGCCTGCATCCTCGAAGTACCTCGGCATCTTCGCGTAGGCGCCATCGAGAACGCCGGGGCCCTGGCCAAAATCGCACTCTTCGAGTGAGACGTTGTTCGGTCCACGCCTGGACTCGAACAGGGCCTTCCCGTCGTCGACCACGAAATAGGCCGGATTGTCACCCATCATCTGGAGATTCTGGGGGCTCTGGGTGAGGTAGTCGGAATCGATCTGATCGATGAGCTTGAGCAGAATGTCTTTGGGATTCTCGTTGGTGCAGTTCACGCACTCGGCGCTGGCGGTACCCGTCATGGCCAGCAGGACGATGGGCACGGCCAGTAGGAACCGGCCGCCGGCCCACAACGATTTTCTTGTCGTGTGCATGAGACTCCTCCCTCTTGCTTCAACCGGAGTCGCCGCCAGCCGCTGTATCCGCTGGGGCGAACCGTGGCGCCTGGGCGCCGGTTGCCGATCGCCGAAAGCCCCTCGCGGTTTCGGCGCGGTTGATCTCGTGTCCGATTTTTCGGAGCCTCCGTCGGGAGGCGTACCGCTCAACCGTGCATCAACCCGGCGGATTGGCACGAGTTCCACGGGCGCCGGTCGCGCGGGTTGACACGGCCGACCGGTTCCTAAAATATTACAATAACTCTATGTATGTATAGATGAATCGGTCATGAGTGGCGATCTGCATAGACGGATCGGTAATCAGTGACGCGGGTGTTATGCGTTTTTGCGTATGAGGGCAAGGCAATAATGGACCCCTTGTACAAGGCCCGCGTCAGCCGAAAACTCATTTCGGGTGTCGGTGCACGCGACACCACCAGCGGGAGGAGCCCCGTGAGAGCCGGGTCATGTCGGGCAGCGGGCGTGATGGCGCCCAACTTCCTGTCCCGCTTGTTTGCAGCATGACCCGACCGGGATATTCCATCGTCAGCCACAACCGGGATGCCCCGCATGCGCCGACCATTCGTCGGCCTTGGTGAGGGGTCGTCAGGAGGATTCGAAGCCATGAGTGATGCATCGTCCAATGCCACCTTCACACGGCGCCAGGTGCTGGCCTGGGCCGGAGCTGCGGTCGTACTGGGCCTGGGCGGACGCGTTGCGTTTGCCGACGCCGCCGCGACCAAGAAGGCCATCAACGAAGTCGTCGGCAACAAGACGCTCAAGGAGGGCCGTGTTGATCTGATTCTGCCCGAAATTGCAGAAAACGGGAGCATGGTCCCTCTGGAGGTCGAGGTCGACAGCCCCATGACGGAATCGGACTATGTCAAGGCGGTACACGTTTTCGCCGACGGCAATCCGAACCCGGACGTGGCGACTTTCAAATTCACCCCTGCCAGTGGCCGAGCTTCCGCGTCCACCCGTATTCGGCTGGCCGAGACCCAGGACATCGTGGCGGTTGCCGAAATGAGCGACGGCTCCATGTATTCCGCGAGGAAAGAAGTCAAGGTCACCATCGGCGGCTGTGGCGGCTGACGGAGCGAGGAGAGAACTATCATGTCCAAGGCAAGAGTCAGAGTTCCGAAATCCGTGAAGAAGGGCGAAGTCTTCGAGGTGAAAACGCTCATCTCGCACAAGATGGAGACTGGTCAGCGCAAGGATGATGAGGGCAATACAATTCCTCGCATGATCATCCACGACTTCAAGGCCACTTTTAACGGCGAAGTCGTATTTTCTGCCGACTGGCACCCGGCAATTTCCGCCAATCCGTATATGGCCTTCTACATGAAGGCGCAAGAGAGCGGTGAACTGGTGCTGTCATGGACCGACGACAACGGTGACACGGTGACCAAGACCGTCGAAGTGAATGTCACCTCCTGAAGGAGTACAGCGGCCACGTGCATATTCTTGACTAGCATTGTCCGGCAGAAAGGGGTGCGGCCTGCAGGCGCCCCTTTTTTCTATCCGACAGGTAGAAGTCTATGCTTACTCGACGCGAGTTCCTCGGGATCACCGCCGCTGTACTCGGTGGCGGGGCAAACGTCCCGACACTGGCCGCGCGCCAGGGCCTGAGCCAGGACGATCTACTCTCGCCCGGAAAGGGTCTCGGCCAGGTCACGCTGCTGCACCTCGCCGACCTCCATGCGCAACTCACGCCGCTGTACTTCCGGGAGCCGAGCATCAACCTCGGCGTGGGGCCGGCACGCGGCAAACCACCCCATATCACGGGGCAGGACTTCCTCGAACACTTCGGGATCGAGCCCGGTTCGCTGCATGCGTACATGCTGAGCTCGGTCGAATTCGCAGCGCTGGCACGCGAGTACGGCCGCGTCGGCGGAATCGATCGCATAGCCACGCTGGTCAACGCGGTACGCAGCGAGCGCCCGGACAACACGCTCCTGCTCGACAGTGGCGATTTCTGGCAGGGGTCGTACCCCGCCCTGGCCTCCACCGGGGGTGACATGGTCCGCGCCATGAACGCGCTGGGTGTGGAGGCAACCACGGGTCACTGGGAGTTCACCTACGGCCAGGACCGGGTCCGGGAACTCATCGACCAGCTCGAGTGCCCCTTTCTCGCCGGTAACGTCCGCGACACCATGTGGGAAGAGCCGGTATTCGAGTCGACCGCCTTCTTCGAGCGCCAGGGCGTGACCATTGCGGTGATCGGGCAGGCGTTTCCCTACACGCCGATCGCGAATCCGCGCTACATGATTCCGGACTGGTCGTTCGGTATCCGGGAGGATGCCGTTCAGCAGAGCGTGGATGCCGCCCGAGAGAAGGGCGCGCAGTTGGTCGTCCTGCTCAGCCACAACGGTTTCGACGTGGACCGGAAGATGGCGGGACGCGTCGAGGGGATCGATGTCATCCTTGCCGGCCACACGCATGATGCAATCCCGCGCGTGCTCGATATCGACGGGACCCTGCTCGTCGGATCCGGCAGTCACGGCAAGTTCCTCTCGCGCCTCGACCTCGACGTCGGCGGCGACGGGGTCCGCGACTACCGCTATCACCTGATCCCGGTGCTCACGGATGCGATCGAGCCGGATGCCGAAATGGCTCGCCTGGTCGAGGACATTCGCCGACCCCACCAGGACAAGCTCGCCGAGGTGCTCGGTGAGACCGAGAGCCTGCTGTATCGCCGGGGCAACTTCAACGGCACGCTCGACGACCTCATCTGCAATGCGCTGCTGGAGCGGCGCGATGCCCAGATCGCGCTGTCACCGGGTTTCCGCTGGGGCGCCAGTCTGCTGCCGGGCCAGCAGATCACGGCCGAGGACATCTATGACGCCACGGCGATCACCTATCCCGAAACCTATCGAAACGAAATGTCGGGCGAGATGCTCAAGATGATTCTGGAGGACGTCGCCGACAATCTGTTCAATGAGGATCCCTACTACCAGCAGGGTGGGGACATGGTTCGTGTCGGTGGCATGAGCTACCGCATCGACGTGCGC
>JAWWAE010000100.1:0-8231 GCA_033721835.1 Halofilum sp. (in: g-proteobacteria)
AGCATCGCCTCCAGCAGGCCGCAGACCGAGCCCTTGCCGTTGGTGCCGGCGACGGTGATGACGCGCGCCCGGGGTACGGTGACGCCGAGCCGGGCCGCGACGGCGGCGACCCGCTCCAGGCCGAGGTCGATCGCGGTCGGGTGCAGGCCCTCGATCCACTCGAGCCACTGCGCGAGCGTGCGGCCGGTCACGCGATCTCCCGCGCAAACGGGATGGTCATGGGCGAAGAACAGGATTTCTCGCAGAGGCGCGGACGACGCAGGGAATACGGGCAGGGGATGTGGCCGACTGGCGGCGCAATCCCGTCATCGCGCCGGTCGTGCATGAGCGGATCGCTGTTCAGGACGGCATCACCGAAAGAACCAGATACAGCGGACTGATTGACCGTGCCAGGAGGAGCGGGCGATAGCAGGAGCACCCGCGCCGATTCCACCCGGGAAGTCCTGCCGGATGGCCCACTCCGCTCGCAGCCCGGCCTGCGTCTTTCTCCGCGTTCTCTGCGCCTCTGCGAGAGCTTCGTATTCAGGCCGGCTCGATGGCGGGTCGGTGGGTGAACATGGCCAGCAGACTGGCGATCTCGCCGCGCATCTCGCGCCGGTCGACGATGCGGTCGATGGCGCCGTGCTCGAGCAGGAACTCGGCGCGCTGGAAACCCTCGGGCAGCTTCTCGCGCACGGTCTGCTCGATCACGCGCGGGCCGGCGAACCCGATCAGCGCGTTCGGTTCGGCGATGTGGACGTCACCCAGCATCGCCAGGCTGGCCGAGACCCCCCCCATGGTCGGGTCGGTCAGGACCGAGACATACGGCAGCCCGCGGCGCGACAGCCTGGCCAGTGCCGCCGAGGTCTTCGACATCTGGAACAGCGAAAACAGCGCCTCCTGCATGCGGGCACCACCGCTGGCGGAGAAGCAGACCAGCGGCAGGTTCTCCTCGAGGCACAGGTTGACCGCGCGCACGAAGCGCTCACCGACGACGGCCCCCATGGACCCGCCCATGTAGCGGAATTCGAACGCGCAGGCGACCAGCGGTACCTCGTGTACGGCGCCCTTCATCGCCACCAGCGCATCCTTCTCGCCGGTGGCCTTCTGCGCCTGGCTGATGCGGTCCTTGTACTTCTTGCTGTCGCGGAACTTCAGCGCATCGACCGGCTCCACCCCGGCGCCGAGCTCCTCGCGCGGTTCCTTGTCGAGAAAGTGATCGAGACGCGTGCGGGCGCCGATGCGGCGATGGTGGGAGCACTTGGGGCAGACGTCGAGATTGCGTTCGATCTCGGCCCGGTAGAGGGTGGCACCGCAGGAGTCGCACTTGACCCACAGGCCCTCGGGGACGCTGCCCTTGTCGCGCGAATCCGTCCGGATCCGCTGTGGCATCAATCGTCCGAACCAGCTCATCGCCCACTCCCCCGGCTCAACATGCACTTTCCCCCTGCGTACTCGCTGTCGCCTGGCAGGACATTATCCGGATCCGCGGCGATCGAAGGAACACCGACGGCAGCAAACGTCCGGCGTTCCCCGACCGACCGGCGAAGTGGACGTTCCCGGCGCGGGCCCGACCGGTCACCGGCTCGCCGGGAGCGCGCCCAACCGGCCTGGAACCGCCTTGCCCGTGCCGCGGTTTCGGGGTCTTCGGTGCGCCCGGTGCCGGACTCAGCCTCCGGCCGCGCGCCCCCGGTCGGCATCGCGGGCGGCGTCGAGCGCGGCGCGCATGTCGCCGACCAGCTCGCTCACGGCCGCGCGCCCCGCCTCCAGGTCATCGCTGTGCTCGGCCACCCGTGCGACCACGGCCGAGCCGACCACCACCGCGTCGGCGAAGGCCCCGATCCGCGCCGCGGACTCCGCGTCGCGGATGCCGAAACCGACCCCGACCGGCAGCGCGGTGTGCCTGCGGATCGCCTGCAGCTTGGACTCGACCTCGTCGACGGCCAGGCTGGCCGCGCCGGTCACGCCCTTGAGCGAGACATAGTAGACGAAGCCGCGGGCGCTGTGGCAGATGCGCTCCATCCGCTCCTCCGGCGTCGTGGGTGCGAGCAGGAAGATCGGGTCAATGCCGTGGGCAGAGAGTGCAGCGACCAGTTCCTCGTCCTCTTCGGGCGGGGCGTCCACCACCAGCACGCCGTCGACACCCACCTCTCCTGCCCGCCCGGCGAAGGCCTGCCCGCCCATGCTCTCGATCGGGTTCAGGTAGCCCATCAACACCACCGGCGTGTCGCCATCGCGCTGGCGGAACTCGGCGACCATCGCCAGCACGTCGGACAGGGTGACCTGGTGCGCCAGTGCCCGCTCGCAGGCGTTCTGGATCACCGGGCCGTCCGCCTGCGGGTCGCTGAAGGGCACCCCGAGTTCGAGCACGTCCGCACCGGCCTCGACCAGTGCATGCATCAGCGGGACGGTCGCTCCCGGCTCGGGGTCGCCGGCGGTAATGTAGGGCACCAGGGCGGCGCGGCCACTCTCGCGCAACTGGTTGAAGCGGGACTCGATGCGGCTCATTGGCCCGCCTCCCCGCTGTACTTCGCCACCGTCGCCATGTCCTTGTCGCCGCGCCCGGACAGGTTGATCACGATCGACTGGTCGCGGTCCATCTTGGGGGCCAGCTTGCGGACGAAGGCGACCGCGTGCGCGGTCTCCAGTGCCGGCAGGATGCCCTCGACCCGGGTCAGCTCGTGAAATGCCGCCAGCGCCTCGGTATCGTCGATCGCCGAGTACTCGACCCGGCCGATGTCCTTGAGCCAGGCGTGTTCCGGGCCCACGCCCGGGTAGTCGAGGCCGGCCGAGATCGAGTGCGTGGCGCTGATCTGGCCGGCCGCGTCGCTCATCAGGTAGGTCCGGTTGCCGTGCAGCACCCCGGGCCGGCCCGCCGACAGCGGTGCGCCGTGGCGACCGGTGGCGAGTCCGTCGCCGCCGGCCTCGATGCCGTACATCTTCACCCCGGCGTCGTCGAGAAACGGGTGGAACAGGCCGATCGCGTTCGAGCCGCCGCCGACGCAGGCGACCAGCGCATCCGGCAGCCGGCCCTCCTGTTCCAGCATCTGCGCCCGCGTCTCGCGCCCGATCACGCACTGGAAGTCCCGCACCATGGCGGGGTATGGGTGCGGTCCGGCGACCGTGCCGATGATGTAGTAGGTACTGTCGACATTGGCGACCCAGTCGCGCATCGCCTCGTTCAGCGCATCCTTGAGCGTGCGCGAGCCGGACTCGACCGGCACCACCTCGGCGCCGAGCAGCCGCATGCGGAAGACGTTGGTCTCCTGGCGCTCGATGTCCTCGGCGCCCATGTAGACCACGCAGTCCATGCCCAGGCGCGCGGCGACGGTCGCCGAGGCCACGCCGTGCTGACCGGCGCCGGTCTCGGCGATCACGCGCTGCTTGCCCATGTATTTCGCCACCAGCGCCTGGCCGACCGTGTTGTTCACCTTGTGCGCGCCGGTGTGGTTCAGGTCCTCGCGCTTGAGGTAGACCTTCGCGCCGCCGAGCTGCTCCGACCAGCGCTCGGCGTAATACAGCGGGCTCGGGCGGCCGACGAAATGCTTCAGGATCCAGTCGAACTCGCGGATGAACTCCGGATCGTCGCGCAGGTGCTCGTAGGCGGCGCGCAGATCGGCGAGCGCCGCCATCAGCGTCTCGGCGACGAAGACCCCGCCGTACGGGCCGAAATGCCCCCGCTCGTCCGGCAGGGCGTGGAAATCGGGTTCAGGCTTCGCTGCGGTCGCCACTTCGTACCTCCTCGATGAATCGTCGTACCCGGGCATGGTCCTTGACCCCCGGGGCCTGTTCGACGCCGCTGCTGACGTCGACCGCGTCCGGTCGCACCTGGCGCACGGCCTCGGCCGCATTGTCGGGCGTCAGCCCGCCGGCGAGGATCAGCCGGTACTCGCGTTGCCGCGGCAGCCGCTCCCAGGCGAATGCCTTGCCGGTGCCGCCGGCCTGCCCCGCCACGTGGCTGTCCGCCAGCACACCGCGCGCGGCCGGGTGGGCCGCGGCCAACGCCGCCGGATCCTCGCCGCCGGCCATCGACACGGCCTTGATGTAGGGGCGCCCGAACGAGGCGCAGAACTCGGCCGGCTCGGAGCCATGGAACTGCAACAGGTCGAGTTCGACCCGCTCCAGCACCGAGCGCACTCGCTCCGCCTCCGGATCGAGGAACAGACCGACCGTCGTCACGAACGGCGGCAGCGCCGCGACCACGGCGAGCGCGGCCTCGAGCTCGAGTGCTCGACTGCTTGGCGGGTGGAACACCAGCCCCACTGCGTCCGCGCCGGCGGCGGCCGCGGCGCGCGCGTCGTCCGGCCGGGTCACGCCGCAGATCTTGATGCGAGTGTAGCCCATGTAATCGTCGGGTTCGGCCGGAGAAAGACCGCGGATTCGCGAACGATCAGGGTAGCACAGTCGCGTCGTCGGCCGTGGGCCAGACCGACTCCCGCGGCGGCGGCAGACCGCAGGCTTCCGGGTAGCTCGGGCCGAGCAGATAGAGCCCGTGGGCCGGCGCCGTGATGCCGCCCGCGGTGCGGTCGCGGCCGGCGAGCAGTGCGGCCGGCCAGCCGCGCGGGCGCTCGCCCCGCCCGACGGCCAGCAGGGTGCCGACCAGGATTCGCACCATGTTGTGGAGGAAGGCATTGGCGCGGACGTCGATCGCCACGGTCGCGCCGGAACGCTCGACGGTGAGGCGCTCCAGTCTGCGCACGGCATGCCGGGCCTGGCATTCGGCGCTGCGGAAGGCGGAGAAATCATGCTCGCCGAGCAACGGCTCGGCGGCCTGAACCATCGCCTGCGTGTCCAGCCTGCGGTTGCACCAGAGCGCGCGTCGACGCCACAGGGCGGGCCGGTCCCAGCCCTCGACGATCAGGTAGCGGTAACTGCGGCTGATGGCGCTGTAGCGGGCGTCGAACTCCGGTGCCACCGGCCGCGTCCAGCGCACGGCCACGTCGGCGGGCAGATGGGTATTGGCACCCATCAGCCAGGCCTTCTCGCTGCGCTCGGCCCCGGTGTCGAAATGGAAGACCTGGCCGACGGCGTGGACGCCGGCGTCGGTGCGCCCGGCGCAGGTGATCCGCACCGGGTGCGCGGCCACGCGGGCCAGCGCGGCCTCGACCTCGGTCTGCACCGTGCGCACGCCGGGCGCCTGCGCCTGCCAGCCGCGGAAGCCCGTGCCATCGTACTCGACGCCGCAGGCGATGCGGTTCACCGGCCAGCCCCGCCCGCGTCAGACGCTCTCGAGCAGGCTCTGTGCCTCCCCGCGCTGCTTCTCGTTGCCGGACTCCGCGACCTCCTCCAGGGCGGCACGCGCACTCTCGCTGTCGCCCATGTCGATATAGGCACGGGCGAGATCGAGCATGGTGTCGAGCTCGTCCTCGTCGTCGCCGATCGCGTCGCTGTCGAAGTCGCCCCCCGCGGCATCGTCCTCACCCTCGAAAGAGATCGAGTCCGCATCCGCCGCCTCGGTCGCGTCGCCGCTGTCCACCTCGAAGTCTCCGAGGTCGAGCGCATCGTCATCGGCAGGGCCGCTCTGCGCTGGGGTCTCGAGCCCGCTGTCCTCCGAACCCTCGCCGCTGTCCAGGTCGCCGAGGTCGATCTCGAAGGCTTCGTCCTCGCCGGCGTCGGCGCTGTCGTCGTCGCCCAGCTCGAGCGAACCGAGGTCGAATTCCCCCGATTCCTCCTCCGCCGGCTCGGCGGCCGCCGGTTCCGCCTGCTCCTGCTCCGCCGTGTCGACGTCGAGGTCACCGAGGTCGAACTCGAGGCCGCCCGTGTCGTCGTCGGCAGACGACTCCCCGGCAGTGTCGGACCCGGCCGCGGCGGCCGCCGTGGTGTCGCCCTCGTCCTCGCCCAGATCCAGGTCGCCCAGGTCGAAGTCCATGTCGTCGCCACTGCCGCCGGTCTCGCCCTCGCTCCCGGCGCCCTGCGTGGATCCGGCCTCGCCCTGGAGCGACTCGAGCTGATCGCTGTCCACCATCACGGTGCGGGCGAATTCGTCGTCGTCCTCCTCCTCACCGCCGCCCGCGTCCTCGTCGAAGCTGAAGTCCAGGTCGGTCGCGTCACCCTCGTCCCCGCCGAGATCGAGGTCCGTGTCCGGCTTCGCGGCCGCGGCGGTCCCCGCGGGTTTCAGCGACTCATCGACCTGCTGCTGGAACAGCTGGTTGTCGGGGGCCAGTTCCTGGCCCATGGCGACGGTACGAAGCCACATCTGATCGTTCGGGTCGCCGACCTGCTCGCGGAACTGCTGCGCCCGGCTCACGAACTCCTCCGACTTGCCGGCACCATAGAGCGCCTCGAGCATCTTGGCGTGGTAGTCGAGCCGGTCCGGGTGTTCCTGCAGGGCCAGCTTCAGCAGGTCCTCGGCCTGCTGGTGCAGGCCGTACGCCAGGTACACGTCCGCCTCGGCGATGGTCTCGTCCTCCGAGTCCTCGGCACCGGTGACCGTCCGCTCGTCCTCGTCCAGGTCGTCGAGATTGAAGTCCTCGGACATCAGCGCGGACTCGGCCTCGTCGGCCTCGCCCGCAGCCATGGTGCGGGTTTCGTCATCCCAGCCCTCGGCCGTGTCCTCTTCCACGGCGACGTCGTCGGCCGACTCGGTCTGCATCATTGCCGCGAACTGGTCGTCCGCCGACTCATCGGGCAGCGTGCCGCCGGCGCCCGCGCCCGCCTCGAGCGCCTCGTCCTCTGCGGCCGCACGGCGCCGCCGCGCCAGCAGCAGGCCCCCGAGCAGCAGCACCACCGCGGCGCCGGCGAGCGGCAGGGTCAGCGGGTTCTGCAGCAGCGAGCCGAGACCCGCGCCGGCCGTCAGGCCGCCCACGGCCCCGCCGACCGTGGCCTTGACCGAATCCCAGATGCCGAATGCCGTGGCCATCCAGCCGCGCTCGGCGGGCTGGCTTCGGGTCGTGACCACACCGCTGTCGCCGCCGGTCGTGGTGGCGGCGCCGGTGGCGGTGGTGTCGCCGGCATCCGCGACCCGGGTGGTCTCTCCGTCCCCGGCCCCGCCAGCCGCGGCCTCGGTCGTGTCGGCGCCGGCCGCCTCTTCGCCGGCGTCACCGCCGGCCGCGTCGGCGGAACCGCTGCCGCCGTCACCGCCGGTCGCCGCGGCGACCTCGGTGTCGTCGTCCTCCGTGGCGGCATCCACGTCGCCGCCGCTGGCCGCCTGTTCCCCGGCACCCGGCTCCGGCTCGGTCCCGGCACCGGCAGTGGACTCGCCGTCCTCCGCGGCCGTCTCGCCCGCCGTCGTGTCGGCGGCGCCGGAGTCGGCCGCCGCAGCCTCTTGCTCTTCCCGCTCCTGTTGCAGGTTGCGCAGTTGCGCCTGCAGCCGGGCCAGCTGGTCCTCGCGCACCTCGATCAGTCGCTGCATCTTGTCGACCGTATCCTCGAGCGCATTCACGCGCGACTGCAGCTCCTGCTTCTCCATCTGTGCGGACTCGAGCTGCTCGCGCGCCAGCTTCAGCTCCTCGCTGGTCGGCTGGTCGCCGGTGCCGGTCGCCGAGGCCGATTCGTCGCTGCTGGCACCGCTGCCAGCGGTGGAGCCGACGATCTTCAGCCCCGTCTCGCCCTCGGCCGCAGGTTCCTCCGCCGCTGCGACCGGCTCCTCGGCGGTCGGCGCCTCGGCGGCCTGCTGCGCACCGCCGGCGCGGGCGGCCCTCCGGAACTCCTGCCACAGCGCATTCTGCTCACGCACCCGGGCCACTGCCTGCTGGGCCGACAGCGACAGCACCTCGTCCGCCTCGGGGATGCGCAGCACGTAGCCCTGCTTGAGGAGGTTGATGTTGTCGTTGATGAACGCGTCGCGGTTGTAGCGCAGCAGCGCCAGCATCATCTGCTGCACGGTCATGTCGTCGCGCTTCAGGCGCCCCGCGATGTTCCACAGGGCCTCGCCGCGCTGCACGGGGCCATATTCCTCCGGCACGTCGTACCCGCGGGTGGTTGCGGTCGTGACCTCGGCCTCCGGCTCCGGCGCGGGCTCGGTCGCCGCGGCGGCGCGGGCCTCGGCCTCCGCCTGCTCGTCCTCCTGCTCGGCCTGCAGGAACACCGGGGTGTCGGCGAAGTCCCCCGCCGGGGCCGCGGCAGCAGGCTCGGCCTCGGGCTCGGGCTCCGGTTCGGCCATCGCCCGGGCCTCGGGCTCTGGTTCGGGCTCTGGTTCGGGCTCTGTTTCAGGCTCGGCCGCCGGCGCCGCCTCGCGCTCGATCTCCGCGGGCACGCCGGCCGCGGGCATCGACTCGCCCCCGGCGGCGCTGGTCGCTGCCGGGGCCGTGGCC
>JAWWAE010000101.1:0-8223 GCA_033721835.1 Halofilum sp. (in: g-proteobacteria)
CCGACGGCGTCGTGGAGTTCATGAGCAGCCTGCACTACACCCTGGCCGACGTGATACTGGTCCTGGTCGTCCTGCACGTCGCCGCGATTGCGTTCTACTGGGTCTGGAAGCGCGAGAACCTGGTCCAGCCGATGATCAGCGGCTGGAAGTGGGTGCGCCGCCGCTGAGCGGCCATTCCCGGAGTTGCGGCGGGCCCCCTGGCCGTCTTTGAGCGGCAATGTCCAGGAATCCCGGGGCAGCGGGCGGGACCGGCAGGTGCTGTGGTCCACTTGCCGGCCCCGGGCTTGGCTGCCCCCGAACTGCCCCCTTCAGCCATGCAGCTTGCGGACGATCCCGGCCACGTGCCGGCCCTGGAAGCGCACCAGCGCGAGTTCCTTCTGGCTCGGCTGACGGCTGCCATCGGTGCCGGCGATGGTGGCGGCGCCGTAGGGGCTCCCGCCCTTGACCTCGGACAGGTCCAGCAGTTCCGGCGCCGCGTACGGCAGACCGACGATCACGAAGCCGTGATGGGCGAGCGTGTTCCAGAACGAGGTGATGGTCGTCTCGTTGCCGCCGCCGGAGGCCGTGGAGGTGAACACGCTTCCCACCTTGCCGATGAGCCGGCCGTTGAACCAGTGACCGCCGGTCTGGTCGAGGAATGTGCGCATCTGGCCGCACATGTTGCCGAACCGGGTCGGCGTGCCGAACACGATGCCGTCGTATTCGGGCAGCTCGTCGACCTCGGCCACCGGCGCGGCCTGGTCCTGCTTCGCGCCGGCATTGTCCAGGGCCTCCTTCGACATCGTCTCGGGTACCCGCTTGAGTGTCGCCTCGACACCGTCGACTTCGTTGATGGCGTCGCTCATCGTCTGGGCGAGGGTCTCGACGTGGCCATACATCGAGTAGTAGAGCACCAGTATCCTGCTCATGAGTCATCTCCTGTCACTGGTTGGGCGGCGTCGTGCCGCGGTCAAGATGGGGCAGGGTGGAACA
The DNA here is from genome assembly GCA_033721835.1 of Halofilum sp. (in: g-proteobacteria). GTDB lineage: Bacteria > Pseudomonadota > Gammaproteobacteria > XJ16 > Halofilaceae > Halofilum. The sequence goes on from JAWWAE010000101.1 coordinate 973, forward strand.
TGGGGGGCGAGACGGGGTAACACAAGGATCCCGGCACCGGTTGTGGGCAGGGTGGCGGGTTCGGGCGACGATCGGGAACCGGTCGGGTCACGGACGACGCCGAACCGGCGGCCGCGTCGGCGTTTGCCGCCGCCCGGGGCGGCCATGGTACCTTGGACAGTCTGTGCCAACTGCCACGGGCAGGTGCCGGATGCAGGGCCCATCCCCGCATTGCGCAACTGCGCCGTCGAGACCAGAAACCGGAGCCCAGTCTTGAATACCCGTTCATCGGTGCTACCACCGCTCGACCCATCCCATGTTGCCGCCGTCGAAAAGGTCGGCGCGAAGATCGTCCCGCTGGAGCCGCTCGGAGCCCAGGTGGAGGGAATCGATCTGACCGCGAGTGAGGCACCCCCGCGTGAAGTGATCGCGGCACTCGAGTACGAGATGGCGAACCGCGGGTTCATCGTCTTCAAGAATGAAAGGCAACTGGCGATCGATGATTTCCTCGGCGCCAGCCGCTGGTGGGGCGGAAAGGAACTGCACAGTACGCATGGCGTTCATCCGGCCACGCCGGGTGGCAATCCACACATCTTCCGCCTGTCGAACGACAGCCGGCACGGGATCCCCGGGGTCGGCCCGCAGTGGCACAACGACGGCAGTTTCAACACGACCACCTTCTCGCATGCGGGCTACCACATCATTCGCCCACCGGAGAAGGGTGGCGGTACGTATTTCGCGCACCAGGGCGCGGCCCACGACGCGTTGTCGAGCGAGCGCCAGGAATTCTGGAGTCGACTGTCGTCGGTCAATTCCGGTACCGGGGTCGTTCATCCCGTGGTTCACGTGCACCCCGTGTCCGGTCGCAAGTCGATCTGGCTGCATCTCGGCATGACCGGCGCGGTGATCGAGAAGCTGCCGAACGAGGACGATTTTCGGTTGCTGGATGCCGAGGAATTGAGGCAGCTCTGCCAGGAATACAACGACATTCTCAATGCCGGCCTGGAGAACGGCTACGCCGCCGCCTACGAGTACCAGGAAAACGACTGCGTCTTCATCGACAATCTGGCCGTGGCGCACCGCGCAACGCCCGAGGCCCACTTGCCCGCCGAGGAACAAGGCCTGCGGATCATGCACCGCAGCACGGTTCGCGGCGTTCAGGAACTCGCCCCGCACTTCGGGCTGCCGCTCCACTTCAATATCCGCGGAGCGAGTCCATTCGGCGCAGGCGTCTGGCAGGGCGGGGGGATCGGTTTTCGATGGGACGATGCCATTCCCATGCAGAACTGATCCAGCGCGGGAGCGTTCCATCCCGGAGGGGCACGAATGCCGCGCCCGGTCACCCGGGTCGGTTTGCCGGTTCCCTGACTCCCGGGCTGCCGCCTGAGTACCGGCCTCGGATTCCCGCTCCCGGAGGGTGACCGTCCCGGTTCCCGGGTTCCGCGCCTGCAGTGCAGCTCGACGCCGCGGGTTCGCCGGGTGGCCGTTTGCGGGCACCGGCCAACCCGTCCGGCCGTGACATCCGCTCGGTGCCCCCGGGCGAACGTCGGGGCAATCGGAATTGCCGCTCGATTTCAAGCCGCGCTATTCTCCCGGTTCGCGTAGCGACCCTTCCGACCCCGGTGGAGGAACCATGTCCAGGGCAATTGCTGATATCGAGTTCGTGGTGAAGGCGGTGCCGTTCGGTGGCGGTGCGACCGAGTTCCAGCAGAGCATGGCGCCGCACCCGCTGATCTATCAGGAACTGCCCTACGACCCCAAGTTCGGGGTCTACAATCGCCGCCTCCGCTCGCTGGCCTACGCCAATGCCGACACGCGCGATCTCTACTGGCGCCTGCGACGTCAGGTCATGGTGTCCCACACGGGCGAGCTGCCGCTCGAGATCCGCGGGCCCGATGCGGAGGCCTTTCTCGACCTCGTCTTCACGCGCAGCATTGCGAAGGTCCGGGTCGGACGTTCCAGTTACCAGATTGCGTGCTATCCGGATGGCGGCACGATCATGGACGGCGTGCTCATGCGGCTCGAATCCGACCGCTTCTGGTACGTGCAGGGCGACGGTGAGTTCTACAGCTGGCTGCGTGCGCAGGCCGTCGGATTCGACGTCGAGGTGTTCAACCCGCGCGTATGGGTCAGTCAGGTCCAGGGCCCGCGCTCGCTGGACGTGCTCGAGGCGGTCGCGGACGAGGGGCTGCCGAAGAAGTTCGGCTACTTCGACATGGCCGAGATCCATATCGACGGCCAGCGCGTGATCGTCACCCGTACCGGCTTTACCAACGAGCTCGGCTGGGAGTTCTATCTCGAGTCCGAGGTCGACGCGGCGGCCATCGGAGACCGGATCATGTTCGCAGGCCAGGAGTGGGGCATCCATACCACGCCTGCCGAGGTCACCAACGCACGTCGCATCGAGGGTGGACTGCTGTTCGTCGGTACCGATTTCGACCAGGACACGACGCCGTTCGATATCGGCCTCGGGGCGCTGGTCGACTTCAACAAGGGCGACTTCGTCGGTCGCTCGGCCCTGGAGGCCGCGGACCGCCGCAACCGGACCTGGGGTCTGCAGGTGAATGGCGGCACGCCGTGCAAGGGCGACTCCGTATTCATCGACGGCGACAACGCCGGGCGTGTCACCAGCAGCGCGTGGTCCCCGACCCTTCAATGCGGTATCGCCTTCGTGCGCCTGGACGACCGCGACCAGGGCCCGGGCACCGTGCTGGACGTCGCGTGCATGGACGGAAAGACCCACAGCGGCGAGGTGTGCGAACTGCCGTTCTACGATCGGGCCGGCGACATCCCGCGCGGGCGCACGAGCGAGATTCCCGAGATTCCGGCGGGACTCGCGCCGCTGTGACGTCGCTCGTCACGACAACCGGATATGCGACTCGACCGGGAGCCGTGTAGAGATCAAGCCAGATACGGATTTCGTTTTCATGCGCGACCGTGGTCGCGCCAGGGAGGGGGCAGACGCTGACGCAGAATACGCCCTGAACCCGAACCCTGAACACCAACGGAGTAGCAAGCCATGAGCAGCTTCACCGAGCGCATGATCGGCGCCGCCCGGCTGGATGCCGGTATCTACGAGGAAGTCGAGCACGACAGCGAGGCCATTGGGCAGGCCGTCGGTGTGGTGCTCCTGTCCAGCGTCGCGGCCGGGGTCGGCAGCATGCTGTATCTGGATCTCGTGACCGCCCTCGTGGCAGGCACAATTGCCGCACTGCTGGGCTGGCTGATCTGGGCTTTCCTGACCTGGTTCGTCGGCACGAAGGTACTGCCCGAGGCGCAGACCGAGGCCGACATGGGCCAGCTCCTGCGCACGATCGGCTTCGCCGCGTCACCCGGCATCCTGCGGGTGGTCGGGATCATTCCCGGTATCGGTGGGTTGCTGGTCCTGATCTGTGACATCTGGATGCTGGCGGCCATGGTGGTCGCGGTGCGCCAGGCGCTCGACTACACCAGCACCTGGCGCGCCGTGGGGGTCTGTGCGATCGGATTCGTGATCCTGCTGGTGCTCCAGGTGGCGGTGCTCGCATTGATGGGTGTCCCCGCGACCCCGGGTCAATGACCCCGCATGCCGCCGCCGCGCCGGGCGCAACGGGAGCGGGCGCGCCTGCGGCATCCCGTACCGGGGCGGTTGCCCCGGTCACGGGCCGGAAGATCGCCGGACCCGCCCGGGTCCACCCTTGAGCATGCGGCCCGTTGAGGGCATCATGACGATCAACGGCCACGTCCCGTGGCCAGGAGGAAAATCGTGAAGAAACAATTTCTTACAGGTGTATTGCTGGCAATGTTCTCGCTGCCTGTGATGGCCGGCCAGTGTCCCGCCATCATGGCAAAGATCGATTCGATGCTGCAGGACGATGCGATGGTTTCCAGCCTGAGCGAGTCGGAACTGGAGCGCGTTCGGGAACTGCGCCAGAAGGGCGAGGAACTGCACAAGTCCGGCAAGCACGGCAAGTCCGTGGCGACGCTGAACAAGGCCATGGCGGTGTTCAAGTCAGGCGGCAGCAGCGCCGGCTCGAGCGGCAGCTCGTACTGACCGGAAATCGCGGAGCGCGAAGCCCGGCGCAGGGCGCCGGCGCTTGGCGCGACCGTTCCGTGCCATGACCCGGACGGGGCCGTCCGGGTTTTTTTGTCATCGCTTCAATGGCTAAGGGCCGGTTCCTGAGGCCTGTTCGAACCACGCTCTCCTAATTGCATTGCACCAGCCGGTCCGCGATCTATACTCCTCATCGCCAGTCCAGGCCAACGCAAGTTGTCAAACAATCATAAGGGTATTCGCGTTGGGGATATCCGCGAAAAGGGGTAACAGACCATGGCGAATGATTACACGGGCGGATGCGAGCACGTGCACACTCATGCCGGCAACGAGCCGGTAGACAATCACATCTGTCACTGCTCGGTCTGCAAGCGCGTGACCGGGCAGGAATCGACCCATGTGGTATTTTTCAAGCATGGTGATCTGGAAGTGGACAACCCGGATGGCCTGAACCGTCAGCCGTTCAACGACCAGAACCCCGACGGGCCACTCGAGCTCTGCACCTGCGCCGAATGCGGCACGCCCATCATGCTCGACGACAAGGAGCGGCGGATCCGTGCCGTGGTGCCGAATCTCATGGGCTTCGATCCGGACAGCCTGCCTGCGACCTACCACGCGTTCTTCGACCCCTCCAGCGGGGAGGAGAAGCCGGATGACGGTCGGCCCGTCCACGAGAGCCTTCGTCCCGACTTCGAGTGGCCGAAGCCTGCGTGATGTCTGACGCCGGGAATTCCAGGGACGGAATTCCGGGGACGGTACGCGCAACCGGCAGCGCTCGCGGCGCATAGAGCGCCCCGATCGGCCGTTGCTCGGTGGATCGAAGCGGAACTCGGAGCCGGGGTCGTCGGTGCCGGAGTGGCCCGGCTGCAATGGCCAGGTTGGAATCGGGACAGCCGAACCGGGCGTTCCGCGCACTCCGGCGCGCTTGGCCCGGCCTGTTTTCCTGCACGCAAGTGCCATTGCATCCTGCCGCCGGATTCCCGGCGTCGCACAGACACTCCGGCCGCCCCGCTCACGCCTGATCGGCGGCATCGGACGCGGATCGTTGTGACGAAACACAGGCAACCGGGAAGGTCGGAGAGAAGGAACTCGAGGGGAGGGACATGAACCGGTGGATGGTCGTGACCGGCGGACTGATGCTGGCACTGTTGCCTGCCATGCACGGCATGGCCATGGGCATGATGGACAGCGAATACGGTTCGATGCTCCGCCACCGCCATGTGATGCACAACGGCATCGGTGCGGAATACGCCAACCGGGAGAGCCCCATCCCCCGAACCGACGATAACCTGTGGGCGGGCCGGCAGCTCTACCAGCAGAACTGCGTTGCCTGTCATGGCAAGTCCGGGCGCGGCGAGGGTCCTGCGGCCGCCAGCATGGATCCGCCCCCGGCCAACCTTGCCGCGGTGGTACAGACACGAATGGCGACTGACGGCTATCTCTACTGGGCGATTGCCGAGGGCGGCGCACCGCTCGGAACGCCGATGCCCGCCTACAAGGATATCCTCGCGGAAGAGCAGATCTGGCAGCTGATTCAATACCTTCGGACCCTGCGATGAATGGACCCGGCGAGCGCGGGGATTCGGGGCGGTCCGGAGTCGAAGTGACTGCCGTGCGGGCGAACATCGCTTCGCTGCAGCCAGCGCAACCGGCCGTCCGCGAGCTGCAGCGGCGGGGCTCGACCCGGCCCCGGGCACGCTCTGTTCGAGCTCGATGAAGCCGGGGCATTCCGGGGCCGAGCCATCCTGAATCGACCAGGCCGAGAGATCGACCCGTACCAGGAGGTGCCTGATGAAAGCGATGACATACGACGAGTACGGCGATACCAGCGTCCTGCAACTGGCCGACCGGCCGGTGCCCAAGGTAGGGCCGGACGAGGTGCTCGTCCGCGTACGCAGCGCGGGGGTCAACCCGGTGGACTGGAAGATCATGGCCGGTTACCTGGACGGGTTGCTGCATACCTGGTTTCCCGTGATTCCCGGCTGGGACGTGGCCGGCGTGGTCGAGGAGGTGGGGCTGGATACGCCTGAGGTCGCCGCAGGCGACGAGGTGATCGCCTACGCCCGCCGCGACATGGTGTACGACGGTACCTTCGCGGAGTTCGCCTGTGTCCCGGTGCGTGCCCTCGCCCGCAAGCCGGCGGTGCTGGGCTGGGAGCAGGCGGCCGCGCTGCCGCTGGCCGGCCTGACCGCGTACCAGTGCCTCACGCGCCTCGGCCTGCAACCGGGAGAGATCCTGCTGATTCACAACGGGGCCGGCGGTGTCGGCAGCCTCGGCGTGCAGATCGCCTGCGCCCTGGGGGCGCGGGTCATCGCGACCGCCTCGGAGGGCAACCATGACTGGCTGCGTGAGCTCGGCGCGCAGCCCGTCGCGTACGGCGACGGCCTGGCCGAGCGGGTGCAGGCGCTGGCGCCGGACGGCGTCGACGTGGTCGCGGATTTCATCGGCGGCGTCCTGGACACCACCCGCGCCGTGCTCAAGGCCGGCGGCCGCCATGTCTCGATCGCCGATGTCGATGTTCGCGACGCAGGCGGCGTGCACCTGTGGGTCCGGCCCAGCGGGTCCGATCTGCAGGCGCTGGCCGACATGGTCGAGGCCGGTCAGCTGACGGTACCCGTTGCGCAGACGTTTTCGCTGGAACAGACCGCCGAGGCCTTCGAGCTCAGCCAGGGCCGCCACGTGCGCGGCAAGATCGCCATCCGGGTGAGCTGAACCGGCGGCACCCCGGTCGAGTGGGGGCACCTGCCGCGCGCCGGGTTGCAGGCTCACCGCGGAGGGGTTGCAGTCCGGCGTTCGGGACTTGCAGCCTCGCCGAGTATCCAGCTCACGCCGAATCCGACACTGAGGGCGTGCCTTGTCTCCACCAGCGGGCTGTCCTCGAAGCTCGCGCCCTTGAGGTTGTCGTAGCGCACGAGCGCCCCCAGCCACAGGCGTCGAAAGCGCCGAGCGACGCTGGCATACAGCCCCAGTCCGCTGTAGCCGGCGTCCGCACGAAAGGCCTCGCGCCCGGGACGCACGTCCGCTGCACCGACGTCGTAGTAATAGGCATGAAAATCGCGCGAGGCGAATCGTGGGCCGACACTGAAGCGGAGATCCCGTGCGCCGATCAGCCCCGGCGCATCGAGATGGATCGAGGGCTGCAGGGTCCAGCCCTCGTGCGACGTCTCCAGCGATTCCGGATCAATGGCCGTGGCCGCCCGCAGGGGCAGCCGGAACGACCAGCGTCCCGCACGATTGCG
>JAWWAE010000102.1:0-8200 GCA_033721835.1 Halofilum sp. (in: g-proteobacteria)
GGCCCGCGCAGTCAGGACAGGATGTCCTGTCGGCGCGCCCCGTCTTGCGCGTGACGCAGACGCGCACATCCAGCGCGAGCGCAGCGAGCACCGACTCTACCGCGAGAAGCACAGGGGAGCCGGGTTCGGGCGGAGCCCGAACCCGGCCGCGGCAACCAGCGCAAGGCTTCGTTGGGTACTTTCTTGGCACCAAGAAAGTACCTCGCTCCGCGTCAGCGGAGCGAAACCCCGAGCTGCAAGCGACGACGTCGTTGCAACAGTGCTCGGGAAGAACTCGGCACGCGTCAGGCTGTCGGACTGAAGTCCGACCTACAACCTCCGGGAAGACTTCCGGCTGAAGCCGGACCCACAATCGTCCGGTCAGTGCGTCAGCGACACTGACTCCACCGCCCTTTCAGTCTCTCCGGTGCGTTCGGTGCCTTCGGTGTTCCCGCCTTGCTTCCCCAATTAAGAGGCGCGCGCCACCGAGCGGCTACAGCTTCACTCCCGCGATCGCCGTGGCCCACGGCTCCTCGTGGCCGCGGATGCTGTCGGGGTCGGTGCCACGCAGCCGCGCCATCTCCGCCACCAGCCGCTGCTGCGGCAGCACGCTGACGAGCGGCCGCACCCAGGGCGAGACCTCGCTGAAGGGCAGCGCGGTATTGCCCGGACCCGAGTGCAGCACCTCCATTCCCACCGTGGCGCCGACCTGCGCCAGCGCGGCGACCCGGCCGCCGTCGTCCACGGCCGGCTCGATCACGATCGCCGCCGCGGCCGGGCCGTAGACCGCCACCGGCCCGTGCAGCGCGGCCTCGGCGCTCATGCCCTCGGCCCAGATGTACGCGCCCTCCTTGATCTTCAGCGCCGCCTCCTCCGCGGTGACCGCGTCGAGGTCGGTCCCCGCGATCAGCAGTGGCGCGTGGCCGCAGAGCCGCCCGGCGGCGTCCACCGGCGCCGGCAGCGCCAGCGTCGCGGCCATCGCCTCGGGCACCGATTCCAGCGCCGCGCCGAACGCGGCCCGCGTCTCCCCCTCGGCCAGCGGCAGCAGCAGCCGGGCGAGTGCCGCCAGGGCGCTGACGTAGGACACGGTATGGGTACCGGAGGTCTCGTCGGCGCAGGTGCGAATGACATGGTCGGCCGGGATCTCGGCCCGGCCCTCGCCGGTCACGCAGATGGTCGCGGCCCCGGCCTGGCGGGCCCGGCGCAGCACCTCGCCCGGGAACCGCTTGCTGCCCCGGTGACTGACGACGACCACCTGGTCGAGCGACCGCAGCGGGCCGCCGAGGGCCAGCGCGTGCGCGTCGATGGCGTGCGCCCGGACCGCGCCACCGGTCAGGCGCGCGCTCCACGCGGCCGCGATGCGCGCGGCGTGCAGCGAGGTGCCCTCGCCGGCGAACAGGATCGGCCGGGCCGGGTCGAGCAGCGTCGCGCCCATGGCCCGATCGAGCACCGCCCGCACGGCGGCCGGCTGGGCCGCGATCTGGTCATCGAGATGGAAGTGCGTCATGCCCGCCCCGGCGAGGCCTCAGGCCCGCTCGTAGGTCCCGACCAGGCGGTTCATGCCCAGGATGTGCGGCTCGGCCCGCTCGAGGAACTGCCACAGCGTCAGGCCAGGCTCCAGGTCCAGCCCGCGGTCCAGCGCCAGCACCCAGAAGAAGTAGTGGTGCACGCCGTGGCCCTCCGGCGGCATCGGGCCGCCATAGCCGGAGTTGCCGAAATCGTTGACCCCGGCGGTGCCCGCGCCGCTGTCCTCGTCGAGCGCGCTGGTCGAGGCGGGCAGGTCGTACAGGACCCAGTGCACGAAGCCGTAGGTGCCGGGGGTCACCAGCGGCGCATCGGGGTCGTGGCAGATGACCGCGAACGACTGCGTGCCGTCCGGCGCACCGGACCACGACAGCGGCGGCGACACGTCGGCCCCTTCGCCCGTGTACTTCTCGGGGATGGCACCGCGCGATTCGAATGCGGTCGTCTCGAGCTGCATGTCGGAGAGTGCGAAGCCCATCGAGTATTACCTCCAGTGCGGCAATGGGGGTCGGCCGCACGCGCCATCGCGAGCGGTGCGCGCCGTGACAAGTGGAACGGTAACACGGCGGGATCGCCGGCACGGGTTGCGGGATTCCGCGGGGCCGCGACCGCACCGGCCGACGGTCGCGTCGGCAGCGACCGGGCACCCCCCCTACCCGATCAGCGGGAGCTCCGCCGGTGCGCGGCGGCTCAGCAGCTCGGGCCCGTGTGGACGGATCACGATGTCCTCCTCGTGCACCAGCGTGCGACCGGGCGCGATCGCCAGACCCGGCTCCAGGGTCAGCACCATGCCCGGCTCGAGCACGGTGTCGTCGTCCGCGGTGTGCGACGGCCACTCGGTCAACTGCAGGCCGAGACCGTGCCCGAGCCGGCCCGTGTTGCCGGCCGGGTAGCCGTCGGCGGCGATGGTCCGCTGCATCGCGTGGAACAGCTCGGCACAGGTGGCACCGGGCCGGGCCGCCGCCAGTCCGTCCTCGGTCGCGCGGTAGAGGGTGTCGTGGGCCCGGCGGCTGGCCTCGTCGGCGTGACCGATGGCGAAGTTGCGGTCGAAGTCGCAGAAATAGCCCGCGTACTGGGCGCCGGTGTCGAGCATCAGCACGTCGCCGGCCTGCAGCGGCCGCCGGTCGGGCGGCGAGATCACGTCGCCGTAGCCGCCGGGCGCGGCGGCGCCGACCAGGAACGGCACGGCATCGGCCCCGCGGCGCAGCAGCTCGATGCGAAAGGCGCGGAAGGTCTCGACCAGCGGCTGGCCGGCATGGGCGATCTCCGGCAGGGCATCGAAGGCGTCGGCCGCCACCCGGCAGGCATGAGCGATGCAGGCGATCTCGACCTCCGACTTGACCTGCCGCAGTGACCGCAGCAGCGGCGTGCAGTCGGCGAACTCCGTCCGCGGCAGCGCCGCGCGCAGCCGCGCGTAGTCGGTCAGCGGCATGCGCAGCACGGTCTCCGGCCCCATCGGCAGGCCGATGCGGCCGCCGTCCGCGCCGACCTCGCGCAGGGTCGCGAGCAGCAGCGAGATGCCCTCGTCGTCCGGCCGCGGCGACTCCCAGCTGCGGATGTCGTCGATCCAGGTACGGGCCATCAGCGGGGCGCCGATCGCCGGGATCACCGCGATCGGCTTGCCGGCGAGCGGCACGACCAGGAACCAGGGCCGGGTCGGGCTGTGCCAGAACTCGGTCAGGAAGCCGGTGAACCAGCGCAGCTCCGGCTCGGTGGTGAGGAGCAGCGCGTCCAGACCGTCGCGGGCCATGCCCGCCTGGGCACGGGCCAGGCGCTGCTCGAACTCCGCGTGCGGGAAATCCCGGGGCGGCGCGGCAGCGGCCGTCATCCGAGCCGCTCGTCGACGATCCGGGTCCAGTAGTCGACGCCGAACGGCAGCGCCCCGTCGTTGAAGTCATAGCCGGGATTGTGCAGCGGTGCCGCGTGCGCACCGTCGGTGCCGTTGCCGAGCAGGACGAAGCAGCCGGGGCGGTGTTCGAGGAAGCGGGCGAAGTCCTCCGAGAACCCCACCCGTGGCCACTCCGCATCGACGACGGCCCCCGGGATGCGGCGGGCCGCGGCGGCGGCCGTGCTCACCTCTTCGGGCGTGTTGACCGTGGGCACGAACTCGCGCGCGTAGTCGACCTCCGCGGTCGCCCCGTGGGCACCCGCGATCGCCGCGGCGAGTTCGCGCAGGCGCCGCTCGACCGTGGCGCTGACGCTGTCCTGGTAGCCGCGGACGTCACCGCGGACGGTCACGTGACTCGGGATCACGTTGCGCGCCCCGTCGGTCAGGAACTCGGTCACCGAGACCACGCCGTAGTCGCCCGGCGCCAGGTTGCGGGCCACGATCGTCTGCAGCGCGAGCACGAGTTCGGCGCCGGCGACCACGGGATCCAGCGTTCGCTCCGGCGCCGAGGCGTGACCGCCGCGCCCGGCCAGCCGGATCTCGAACAGCTCCTCGAACGAGGTGAACGGCCCGGCGCGGGTAGCGACATGGCCCAGCGGCAGGCCCGGCAGGTTGTGCAGGCCGAAGATCGCGTCCATCGGGAAGCGCTCGAACAGGCCGTCCTCGATCATCGCCTGGGCACCGAGGCCGTTCTCCTCGTTCGGCTGGAACACGAAGTGGACGGTGCCGTCGAGGCCGCCGCGCGCCGCCAGCCGCAGCGCCGCGCCCAGCAGCATGCTGGTGTGGCCGTCGTGACCGCAGCCGTGGAAGCGGCCTTCGACGGTGGAGCGATGCGCGAAGGTGTTCTGCTCGGTGATCGGCAATGCGTCCATGTCCGCCCGCAGGCCGATCGCCCGGTCGCTTCCGCCCCCGCGCAGGGTCGCGACCACGCCGCTGCGGCCAACGCCGGTGGTGACCGCGAGACCGGCGGCCTGCAGGCGCCCGGCCACCGTGGCTGCGGTTCGTTCGAGCTCGAACCCGGTCTCGGGATGCCGGTGCAGGTCGTGGCGCAGGGCGCGCAGGTCATCCAGATCGACGTCGGGCACCAGGGCGGCGCTCATGGCGGGTCCTCCCGGCCCTCGGAGACGAAGACCAGCGCGGTGCTGTCGGCGGTCAATCCGAGGCGCTCCCGGTCACGCCCCAGGTGCTGCAACGCCGCCACACCGGCCGCCCCCGAGGGCGTGGTCGCGAGGCCGTGGCGCTCGAGCAGCGCGACGGCGGCCGTCGCCTCCTCCTCGCCGATGGTGACGAACCAGTCGGCGCCGCGGGCCAGCTCGGCGAGCGCCAGGTGCGACGGCTCCTTGCAGTCGAGGCGACCCATGCAGGAGGCGGGGCCGGCGGTCGCGACCGGGCGACCCGCGCGGATGCTCTCGGCGAGCGCCGGCGCGGCCTCGGGCTCGACCACGACGATCACGGGGTCGTCGCCCCAGCGGGCGCGAAACAGGGCGGTCAGCGCCGCGGCCAGACCGCCGACCCCGGCCTGCAGGAAGACGTGGCTCGGCGGCCGCTCGAGCTCGTTCGCGACCTCGTCGCCGACGACCAGGTAACCCTCCATCACCCGGGTCGGCAGCTCGGTGTAGCCGGGCCAGGAGGAGTCCGACAGCAGGGTCCAGCCGTGCTCCTCGGCGGCCCCGGCGGCCGCGGCCATCGCCGCCTCGTAGTCGTCGCCGCTGCGCACCACCTCGGCGCCGAGCGCGCGCAGCCGCCCGGCGAAGGCCTCGGGCACGGAGGCGGCCAGGTGGATCACCGCGCGGGCGCCGAAGGTGCGGGCACCGACCGCCACCGACAGCCCGTGGTTGCCGGCGCTGGCGCAGACATAGACCTGGTCGGCCAGGGCGCTGGTCAGCGGTCCGCCGGCGGCGCGGCGCTCCGCCTCCTGCGCGATCGCGTGCGCGGCCCCGAGGGCCTTGAAGCTGCCGAGCCCCATGCGGCCGCGCTCGTCCTTCAGCAGCAGCCGGCCGACCCCGAGCGCGTGCGCCAGCCGCGGCCGCTCCCACAACGGGGTCGTGGCCGCCACCGGGCAGCGCGCCAGCAGCGCGAGCGCGGCGGCAGGGTCGCGGCGGACCCGGCCGGCGGCCAGGCCGGCCTCCGGCCCCAGGCCGGCGGGCCGATGGGGGTTGTCGATCAGCTGCACCGGGCGCTCCGCGGTCGCGGCCGGCAAACCCCGGGGCCTGGGATCGTGTCGCGAATCAGCATCGATCGTGCTCCGAAATCACTCGAAAAGCCGCCTGATCTCGGCGATCCGGTCGAGGCTCTCCGGGTTCGCCAGGGCCTCGCGGTTGTCCACCGCGCCCCCGTCGAGCAGCCGCGCGACGGCCAGCTCGACCTTCTTGCCGCTGCGCGTGTACGGGATCTCGGGCACCTGCACGATCCGCGCCGGCACGTGGCGCGGGCTCGCGGACTCGCGGATGCGCCTGCGGATGCGCGCCTTCAGGTCGTCGTCGAGCTCGTGCCCGGGATTCAGCACCACCAGCAGCACCACCCGCTGGTCGTTCTTCCACGACTGCCCCGCGACGATGCTGTCGGCGATCTCGTCCATGGTCTCGACCTGGCGGTAGATCTCGGCGGTGCCGATGCGCACGCCGCCGGGATTGAGGGTCGCGTCCGAGCGACCGTGGATCACCACCCCGCCGCTCTCGTGGATGGTGATGAAGTCGCCGTGGGCCCACACCCCCGGGAAGCTCTCGAAGTAGGCGCCGCGATAGCGCGCGCCATCGGGGTCGTTCCAGAACATCACCGGCATCGAGGGCGCCGGCTGGCGGCACACCAGCTCGCCCTTCTCGCCGACCACCGACTCGCCGGCGTCGTTGTAGGCGTGGACGTCCATGCCGAGCATGCGGCACTGGATCTCGCCGCGCCGGAGCGGCAGCAGCGGGCAGCCGCCGACGAAGCAGGAGACGATGTCGGTGCCGCCGGAGATCGACGCCAGCAGGATGTCCTCGCCCACGTGTTCGCGCACCCAGTCGAAGTCCTCGGGCAGCAGCGGCGAGCCGGTGGAGAAGATGATGCGCAACGTGGCCAGGTCCTGGTCGCGGCCCGGCGCCAGCCCGCGATTGCGGCAGGCGCCGAGGAATTTCGCGCTGGTGCCGAAGTGCGTGATGCCGCGCTGCTCGACCAGGCGCCAGCAGACCCCGAGGTCCGGATACGAAGGGGCGCCGTCGAACAGCACCAGCTCGGCGCCGGTCATCAGGCCCGAGACCTGCCAGTTCCACATCATCCAGCCGGTGGTGGTGAAGTAGAAGAACACGTCGTCGCGACCGATGTCGCCGTGCAGCATCAGCTCCTTGGCGTGCTGCAGCAGCGTGCCGCCGCCGCCGTGGACGATGCACTTGGGGACGCCGGTGGTGCCCGAGGAATAGAGGATGAAGGCCGGGTCGTCGAACGCCATCGGCTCGAAGGCGGGCGCGGCGCCGGCTTGTTCGGCGAGCGCCGCGTCCCAGGTGACGTGGTCGGTGCTCGGCGGCCGGGCGCCGTCGAGGTGCTCGATCACCACCAGCTGCTGCAGCGACGGCAGCAGCCCCGCGAGCTCGTCGATCGCCTCGGCGCGTGGGTAGGTGCGGCCGTTGTAGCCATAGCCGTCGACCGCGATCAGCACCTTCGGCTCGATCTGCCCGAAGCGGTCGTGCACGCCCTGGACGCCGAAATCGGGCGAGGCCGACGACCAGATCGCCCCGAGCGCGGTGGTCGCCAGCATCGCGACGACCGCCTCCGGCGCGTGAGCGACCACGCCCGCGACCCGGTCCCCGCGGCCGACGCCCCGGGCCGCGAGGAACGCGCGCAGGGCCGCGACCTGCTCCAGCAGCTCGCCGTAGCTCAGCGAGCGCGGCCCGCGCGTCTCGGAGACGGCGTGCAGCGCAGTGCGCCCGGGATCCCCGTGCAGGCCCTCGCGCAGCAGGTTTTCCGCGTAGTTAAGCCGCGCCCCGGGGAACCAGCGGGCGCCGGGCATGCGCGCGTCGGCGAGGACCGTGTCCGGCGGCGTGTGCGCGATGACGCCGCTGTAGTCCCAGACGCTGCGCCAGAAGCCCGGGAGGTCGTTGATCGACCAGCGGTAGAGCGCGTCGTAGTCATCGAACTGCCCGTAGCCCTGCTCCCCCAGCCAGCGCATGTACTGCGCCATGCGGCTCTCCCGCAGGTCGCGCTCGGTGGGCTGGCGGAGGACGGCGCCGGGTTCGCTCATGGGTGCATCCGGTCGGGGGCGTCAGGGCCGGCAGGCCGCGAGCGCGGAGCGGATGGGGTCGGGCAGTGGTGCGCCACGCCCGCTGCCGGGATCGACCAATACGATTACCGATTCGGCCGTCACGACGCAACGGTCGCCGCTGAAGATGCCTTGCCCCAGCGTGACCGAGGAGCTGCCGAGCCGCAGCACGCACGTGCCGACGCGGACCTCGCCGGGGAAGTACGCCTGCGCGCGGAACTGCAGGTTCAGCTGGGCGATCACCCAGAACGGCGCGTTGCTGCGCTGCAGCAGGGCCGGGGTCATCGCCTCGAGAAACTCGACCCGGCCGCACTCGGCGAACGCCGCGAAGGCCACGTTGTTGACGTGGTCCAGCCGGTCCACATCCTGAAAGCGGATCTTCTCGTGCGTCCAGTGGGCGAAGCTCGCCGGATCCGCGAGATCCGGGGCCTGCCGCTCGACCTGCTCGTTCATGGCGCGGTTCAGCCCCGGGCGGCCACGGCGATGACCTCCACCTTCAGGTCGGGCGAGGCCCGCGTGGCCGCGCCCGCCGCCCGCACCCGTGCGGCGCCCACCGGGGCCCCCCGGGCCCCGAC
>JAWWAE010000103.1:0-8134 GCA_033721835.1 Halofilum sp. (in: g-proteobacteria)
GCTTCTCGCGGCGGACGGGGCGCGCAGACGCGACTTCCTGTCGCGGCTGCGCGGGCTCGCCATCCGTGGCGGGCCCTCTGCCGGGCCTGCTCCACCCACCGCTGCGATGCTCGGCGCGGCAAAGGCGCGAGGGCACATGCGGGAAGGGCACATCCTGGAAAGGTCTATCGGACGGCAACCGGATCGATTGGCAGCCACGTGATGTGTAGCCCGGTGCCCTCGCAAACCAACTCGCCTGCTACCGGTGCCTTGCCCCCTTCGACGCCGCCGAGCACGGTCGGGCTCGGCGGGTCAGGCCGCGCTTGCGCGGTGGCCGCAGGGATGCGGCCACCGGCCGTCAGCACAGGCACGTGCTGTCGGCCCGCCCCGTCGAGACCGGCCGAGCACAGGGGAGTCCGTCTGCCGGTTCCACCGGCAGGCGGACCGGCGGCGCCGGGGGCGCGCTTGTTTCGTCCCTTTCTTGTCGCCACAAGAAAGGGAGCCGCTCGCCAAAAGGCGAGCGGAACCCGTCGAGGCAACAACAAAAGGACTCGCTGACCGGAGTGCTAGCGAAAGCCCGTCCCGCTGAAGCCGGACCCACAAGCTTCCGGTGGCCGGGTTGCTCGCGGTCGGCTGTCGGACTGAAATCCGACCTACACCATTCTGGAACGGACGCGCCCGCATGGGGTGGGAGCGAGCTGGCTCGCGATCGGGTCGCGGAGACCGCAGCGCGAACTGACAAGCCCCCCGCGGCGGCGTACCATGTCGCTCCCCGCGGCGGCCGCTTCCGGCGCCAGCGGCAACCCCACCGATTCCATGGGCGGCACCCCCGGCCACGCGCGATGACCAGCCTACAGGCATCACCGACCGCTCCCGACAGTGCGGATCCACGGTTGCGCTATCGCGCGACCCGCCGGGTGACCTGGGTCGGGATCGGGGTCAACCTGGCGCTGGCGGCGATCAAGATCGTGGCCGGCACGCTGGGCAACTCGCAGGCCCTGGTTGCGGACGGCGTGCACTCGATCTCGGACCTGGCGACCGATGCCGTCGTGCTGCTGGCGGCACGCCACGCCGCACAGGACGCCGATACCGACCACCCCTACGGCCATGGCCGCATCGAGACCGCGGCCACGGTGGGGGTCGGCATCCTGCTGCTCGGCACGGCGATGCTGATTGCCGAACGGGCGGTGGCCTCGCTCGCCGGCGAGGTCCTGACTGCCCCCGGGGTGCTGACGCTGCTGGTCGCGCTGGCCTCGGTGGCGGCCAAGGAGAGCCTGTTCCACTACACGCGGGCGATCGGGCGGCGCATCCGCTCGCGGCTGGTCGAGGCCAACGCCTGGCACCACCGCTCCGACGCGCTGTCCTCGATCGTGGTCGCGATCGGTATCGGCGGCGCGCTCGGCGGCGTGCTGACCCTGGACGCGGTGGCGGCGATCGTGGTGGCGGTCATGATCGGCAAGGTCGGCCTCGACCTCATCTGGCAGAGCCTGCGCGAGCTGGTCGACACCGGCCTCGACCGGGAGACCCTGGAGGGGCTGCGGGACGCGGCACAGGCGGTGGACGGGGTGAAGCACGTGCACACGCTGCGCTCGCGCTGGATGGGCCACCACGCCCTGATCGACCTGCACATCCAGGTGGGGCAGCGCATGAGCGTTTCGGAGGGCCACCGCATCGCCGAGGCCGTGCGCCTGACGCTGCTCGAGGAGGCGCCGCGACTGGGCGACGTGATGGTGCACGTCGACCCCGAGGAGGACACCGACGGCGGCCCCTCGAACACCCTGCCGCAGCGAACCGAGCTGGTCGGGCGCCTGTGGCGGTGCTGGACCGGGCTGGCCGCCATGGGCCGGGTCGAGGGACTGACGCTGCATTATCTCGGTGGCCGGGTGCACCTGGTGGTGACGCTGTCCCCGGCGCCGGCCGGGGTGGACGGGCCGGCGGAGGCCGAGGCCCTGCGCGACGCCGCGCAGTCGGTACCCGACGTCGGCACCGTGACCGTGGTCGAGCGGGTTGCACCACGGTAGTGCGTGGCCTCGGCCGGTGCACCATTCCGGCCCACTCGAGGCCCCGGCCGGGAAGACGCAAGTCATTGAACAGTATGGAGAAATTCTCGAGCGCCAGGCTGGCACGATTGGTGCTGTCCACGCCCTCGACAGAGATCATCCCGGGGGCCGGCGCCGGAACGGCGCGGCCCGGCGCACGCGTGCCGTCCCGGGCCACAGGCAGTCACCCGAATCGAGTCAACAGGAGCCCATGCAATGTCCTTCAGTGACGTAATGAACACCATCAAGCAGGAAGGCATCCGTTTCGTCGACCTGCGCTTCACCGACACCCGCGGCAAGGAGCAGCACGTGACGCTGCCGGCGTCGGCGATCGACGCCGAGTCGCTGGAGCAGGGCAAGATGTTCGACGGCTCCTCGATCCAGGGCTGGAAGGGCATCCACGAGTCCGACATGGTGCTGAAGCCCGATCCCAGCACCGCGGTCGTCGACCCGTTCACCGACGAGCCGACGCTGAACATCCGCTGCAACATCGTCGAGCCGACCACCATGCAGGGCTACGAGCGCGACCCGCGCTCGATCGCCGAGCGGGCCGAGGCCTATCTGCAGTCGACCGGTGTCGCCGACACGGCCTACTTCGGCCCCGAGCCGGAATTCTTCGTGCTCGACGACGTGCGCTGGGGTGCCGACATCAGCGGCGCGTTCTACAAGGTCGACTCCGAGGAATCGTCGTGGAACGCCGAACGCATCTACGAGGACGGCAACATCGGGCACCGGCCTTCGGTCAAGGGTGGCTACTTCCCGGTGCCGCCGGTCGACTCGCTGCACGACCTGCGCGCGCAGATGTGCCTGACGCTGTCCGAGATGGGCGTGGTGCCGGAGGTACACCACCACGAGGTCGCGACCGCGGGCCAGTGCGAGATCGGCACGAAGTTCAACACCCTGGTGCGCAAGGCCGACGAGCTGCAGATCCTGAAGTACGTGGTCATGAATGTCGCCCACGCCTTCGGCAAGACCGCGACCTTCATGCCCAAGCCGCTGGTGGGTGACAACGGCAGCGGCATGCACGTCCACCAGTCATTGTCGAAGGACGGCCAGAACGTGTTCTCCGGCGACCAGTACGGCGGCCTGTCCGAGACGGCGCTGTACTACATCGGCGGCATCATCAAGCACGCGCGGGCGCTGAACGCCTTCACCAACGGCTCCACCAACAGCTACAAGCGCCTGGTGCCGGGCTTCGAGGCGCCGGTGCTGCTGGCCTACTCCGCGCGCAACCGCTCGGCGTCGATCCGGGTGCCGTTCGAGGCCTCGACCAAGTCGATGCGGGTGGAGGTGCGCTTCCCGGACTCCTCGGGCAATCCGTACCTGTGTTTCGCCTCGCTGATGATGGCCGGCCTCGATGGCATCCAGAACCGGATCCACCCCGGCGACGCGATGGACAAGGACCTGTACGACCTGCCGCCGGAGGAGGAGAAGTCGATCCCGCACGTGGCGGCCTCGCTGGAGGAGGCGCTGGAGGCGCTCGACCAGGATCGCGACTTCCTAAAGCAGGGCGGGGTGTTCACCGACGACGCCATCGACGCCTACATCGAGCTGAAGATGGAAGAGGTCACGCGCCTGCGCATGACCACGCACCCGGTCGAGTTCGACATGTACTACAGCGTCTGATCCGGCGCGTTCATCGGCCGGGCACGGCGACGACCGTGCCCGGCCGTTTCGTTCCAGGGATGCAAGGACGATGAACCGCGCATGGACGCGAATGAACGTGAATGGAAACCCGTAGGTGCGCTTTCACCACAGGCGAACGCCTACGCCTCCTTGCAACGCGGACGTACGCGTTTGCTTCGCAAAAGCGCACCTACTTCACCGTCTGACTCGTGTCCATTTGTGGTTCTTCATGTATGTACCGGCGGCGAGGGGCTGCCAGCGCAGCTCTGACACACCGGCATTCGGGACGGGCCAATATTCCCGTTTATTCGCGTTCATTCGCGGTTCCCTTGTCCCGGGCGCTATCATGACCGCATGCGCAACCTGATGCTGGCCATGCTGCTCCTGCTCCCGCTCGCGGCGGCCGCCGAGCAAGAGAAGGAGATCTACCGGACGGTGGACGAGGACGGGAATGTGATCTACTCCGACACGCCCCCGGCGCCGGATGCGGAACCGGTGGAACTGGACCCGGTGACCACCGTGCCCGCCTACGAGGGCGAGCAGGCCGGTCCGGATCAGGCAGCCGACGACGAGGAAGGCGAAGAGTCGGGAGTTGCCTACGATGGAGTGGAGATCGTCTACCCGACTGCCGACGAGGCGATCCGCCACAACGGTGGCCAGGTGCCGTTCCGGGTGGTGCTGCGGCCGGAGGGCGTGGAACTGGCCGAGTCCCACCGGATCGAGATCCTGGTCGACGGCAGCGTGCGCGGCAGCGGCAGCGGACTGACCGTCACTGTGGGCCCGATCGATCGCGGCCCGCACAGCGTCACGGCGCGCGTGATCGACGCGGGCGGCAACCCGCTCGCCAGCTCGCAGCCGGTGAATTTCTTCCTGCTGCGACACTCGATCCAGTAGGCGCGCCACGCGGCGCCGCCGCCACTGCACTACAATGGTGCACATGTCCGTGCCCGCTCCCGATCCCCGCGCCGACCAGGCCCCGGCCGAGCTGCTCGAGGCCCTGGCGGTGGCCGTGGTCGTGCTCGACGGCGACACCGTCGTGCGCTATGCGAACGCGGCGGCCGAGGACCTGCTCGCCAGCAGCCGCAAGGGCTTGATCGGCCAGTCGCTGTGGCGGACCGCGGCATTCGGCTCGGACTGGGGCGCCCGGCTGGAGCGCGCCCTCGCCGCGGGCGAGGCGCTGACCGCGCGCGAGATCGTACTGGAGGTGGCCCCGGCCGGCCCGACGCGCCGGGTCGACGTCCACGCCACACCGTGGCAGTCGGACGGCTGGGGGCCGGTACTGGTGCTGGAGCTGTCCCCGCTCGACCACCACCTGCGGATCGCGCGCGAGGAGCGGCTGGCCGCGCAGGAGCAGGCCAGCCGGAGCCTTCTGCGCGGGCTGGCCCACGAGATCCGCAACCCGCTGGGCGGCCTGCGCGGCGCCGCCCAGCTGCTGGAGGCCGAGCTGCCGGACGCCGGGCTGGCCGAGTACACGCGGGTGATCGTGCGCGAGACGGAACGGCTGCGTGACCTGGTCGACCGCATGATGGCACCGGCCACGCCACCGCAGATGGTGCCGGTGAACATCCACGAGGTGACCGAGCACGTGGTGAGCCTGTTGCAGGCACAGGCGGGTGCAGGTGTGGAGATCGTGACCGATTACGACCCGAGCATCCCCGAGACGCGGGGCGACCGAGACCAGCTGGTGCAGGCGCTGCTCAACCTCGGCGGCAACGCCCTGCAGGCGCTCGACGGCCATGGCCGCCTGACGCTGCGCACCAGCACCCGGCGCCAGCACACGATCGGGGCGGTGCCCCACCGGCTGGTGGCGTGCGTGGAGGTGATCGACGACGGCCCCGGCGTGCCCCCTGCCCTGCGCGAGACCCTGTTCCAGCCCATGGTCAGCGGTCGCGCCGACGGCTCCGGGCTGGGCCTCAGCATCGCCCAGAGCCTGGTGCGCCGCCATGGCGGCCTGGTCGAGTGCGACAGCGTCCCCGGCGAGACGGTATTCCGGGTGCTGCTGCCGTTGCCGGAGCGGCCCCATGAGCGCTGACACCACGGTCTGGATCGCGGACGACGACGCCTCGATGCTGTGGGTGCTGGAACGCGCGCTGCAGCGCGCGGGCCTGTCGGTCCAGGGCTTCGACAGCGGCGATGCACTGCTCGAGGCGCTCACCGCTGAGCGACCGGATGCGATCGTCACCGACGTGCGCATGCCCGGCAGCGATGGCCTCTCGGTCGCCGAGCACATTGGTCGCGAACACCCCGGACTGCCGGTGGTGATCATGACGGCGCACTCGGATCTGGACACCACGGTCGCCGCGTTCGAGCGCGGCGCGTTCGATTACCTCGCCAAGCCGTTCGACCTCGAGCAGGCCGTGGAACTGGTGCGGCGCGCCTGTGCCGCCGCGCCGGCGGCCGAGGGGACAGCGCCCGAGGCCGGGCCCGGCGCGGACGACCTGGTCGGACAGTCAGCGGCGATGCAGACGCTGTTTCGCAGCATCGGCCGGCTCGCGCGCACGCCGATCACGGTCCTGATTACCGGCGAATCCGGCACCGGCAAGGAACGGGTGGCCCAGGCGCTGCACCGTCACAGCCCGCGCGCCCGGCGACCGTTCGTGGCCCTGAATATGGCCGCGATCCCGCGCGAGCTGCTGGAATCCGAACTGTTCGGCCACGAGCGGGGGGCCTTCACCGGCGCCGACACCCGCCGCGCAGGCCGCTTCGAGCAGGCCGACGGCGGCACCCTGTTCCTCGACGAGATCGGAGACATGCCGGCCACGATGCAGACCCGCCTGCTGCGCGTGCTGGCCGAGGGGAGCTTCTATAGGGTCGGCGGCAGCGAGCCATGCCGGGTGGACGTGCGCATCATCGCCGCCACCCACCAGGACCTCGAGGCCCGGGTCGCCCGCGGCGAGTTCCGCGAGGACCTGTTCCACCGGCTGAACGTGGTGCGACTGCCGGTGCCGCCGCTGCGCGAGCGGCCCGAGGACATCCCGCTGCTGGCCGCGCACTTCCTCGAGGCGGCGGCCGCCGAGACCGGCGTCGCCCGCCGCCACCTGACCCCGGCCGTAGAGCGGCGACTGCAGGGCCTGGCCTGGCCCGGCAACGTGCGCCAACTGGAGAACCTGTGCCGCTGGCTGACGGTGATGACCTCGGCACCGGAGATCCAGTTGCGCGACCTGCCGCCGGAGCTGCAGGAGGCGCCGGCGCTGGAGCACGCGGACTGGGAGCAGGGACTGGATGCCTGGGCCCGGGCGCGGCTCGAGGCGGGCG
The DNA here is from genome assembly GCA_033721835.1 of Halofilum sp. (in: g-proteobacteria). GTDB lineage: Bacteria > Pseudomonadota > Gammaproteobacteria > XJ16 > Halofilaceae > Halofilum. The sequence goes on from JAWWAE010000103.1 coordinate 6,900, forward strand.
GGGAGGATCTCGCCGGCGCGGCGGTAGAACGGGTCGAGCGCATCCTGATCGAGCGGGCCCTGGCACACACCGGCGGCCATCGCCAGCAGGCGGCACGCCGGCTCGGCTGGGGCCGCAACACCTTGACCCGGAAGATGAAGGAGCTGGGGCTCGGGGAGGACGGCTGACGGCCGGGCAACGGCAACCTGCTGCCGTCACTCTGTAGGCGCGTAGCCCGGATGGAGCGCCAGCGGAATCCGGGAGCGTTCCGGCTGCGCCTCCATCCGGGCTACGGCAATCTTCCAGCGGCCATCGAGAGGCGTGGGAGCGGCTTCAGCCGCGAAGCGATCGCGCAAGGCCTCCGCAAGGCATGGGTCGCGAGCAGGCTCGCTCCCACCGTGTTCGGGTCAGGAGGTTGCCGCCGGGCGGGGCTCGCCCTCCACGCAGGCCACGAACGCCGCTTCCAGATCGCCACCGTGTTCGGCGGCCAGCTCGGCCGGCGCTGCGTCGGCGACGATGCGACCGGCATGCAGCACCAGCACCCGGTCGGCCAGCGCCGTGGCGTCCTGCATCAGGTGGCTGGTGAACAGGATCGTGCGCCCGGCCGCGCGCGCCTCGCGCAGCGACTGCTGCAGGCGGCGGCGCGCGGTCGGATCGAGCCCGCTCATCGGCTCGTCGAGCACCAGCAGGCCGCGGCCCGAGACCAGGCAGCCAGCGAGCCCCAGCATCTGCGCCATGCCCTTGGAGTAGTCCTGCGCCGGGCGCCCGAGCTCGGCATCGGCCAGCCCCAGCCGTGCGGCCGTGGCGACCATCTCGTCCCGGCCGCAGTGGGCGCGGTACAGCCGCCGCGCATGTTCCAGGTACTGCAGGCCACGCATGAAGTACGGTGGCTGGAAGCGCTCCGGCAGGTAGGCGACGCCGGCGCGGGCGCGGCGGTCGGTGTGGGGATGGCCGTCGATGCGGATCGTGCCGCGGTCGAGCGCGCGCAGGTCGAGCAGCACCTTCAGCAGCGTGGACTTGCCGGCGCCATTGACGCCGGCGAGCATCACGGTCTCGCCCGGATCGACATGGAGCTCCGCCCCGGCGAGCACGTCGTGCCCGCCGAGGCGGCGATGGACTGCACAAACCTCGATCAGATGGTCGGCCATTCCGGGCTGCCCATGGATGCCCGCGGCCGCCTACTGCCCCCGCTCAGAAGAGGTAGGTGGGGTTGCAGTTGGTCACACCGTCCGCGACATCCCACTCGGTACCATCGA
>JAWWAE010000104.1:0-8080 GCA_033721835.1 Halofilum sp. (in: g-proteobacteria)
GTGCAGTCCCGGCGTCAGCGTAGCAGGTTGTGCAGCGCCGGACGTACCGGGCCGGAGGCGATTCCGGAAACCCGGCGCGTCAGGGCGTCTCGCTCGTCCAAGGGGAACACCGAAAACACCGAATGGCACCGAATGCACCGAGAAAGCAGGGCGAAGGATTACTCGAACCGGGTCGGCCGCAAGGATCGCACGCGACGTCAGGAACTCGCGAGAGAGCCGCGGAGTTCCATGTCCTTTTCGGTGAGTTCGGTGTGTTCGGTGTCTTCGGTGGTTCCCCCCGATGGGCTCGACGCCCTGACGCGCCGGGTTGCCGGGAGGCCTGCCGGGCGGGGGCGGGCAAGCGCCGCCGGACTAGTCGTCCAAATGCGCCGCCACGCCGGCCGAGACCAGCTCGCCCAGCTGGGCCAGGAACAGGGTGCCCATGTCGGCGTGGAAATGGCCGCCATCGCGGCTCGCCAGCCCGATCAGGCCGAGTGCGCGGCCCGAGCGCAGCGGCACCAGTGCGCTGGAGCCGATGGCCACCTCGCCGAACAGCGCCTCCTGCTGCTGCTGGGTAACGTCGCCGCAGACCGGCTCACCGCGACGCAGGAAGTCGTCGAAGGGGCTGATCGAGGGATCGGTCGGGCGGACGAACCGCTCCGGGTCCTGCTCGACGTGGTGACCGTCCTCGGTATCGATCAGGCGGAACACGACCTCGTCGGCGGCGAACTCGCCAAGCAGGGTCTCGCGCACCAGTGCGACCACGCCGTCGAGCGACTCCGCCTCCAGCAGACCGCGGCCCAGGGCCAGCAGCTGCGCACCCGTGCGCTCGTTTTCGCGCGCGGTCTGCAGCAGCTCGCCCAGCCGCGCCTCGAGCCGCTGGTTGCGCTCGCGCAGCACGGCGACCTGGCGCTCGATCAGCGACACGGCCCCGCCCCCGGGGCTGTGCGGTACACGCAACTCCGACAGGAGCTCCGGATGGCGGGCGAGGAATTCGGGGTGCTGGCGCAGGAAATCGGCGACGGTCTCGTCGTCGAGCGGCGTGCCGCCGACGGCGTCGGGATCGCTCATGGTCATTCGAAGTAGCTACCCTCGTAGACGGTGGTGGCCGGACCGGTCATCCAGAGCGGATTATCCCCGCCGCCCCATTCGATCACAAGCGGGCCGCCGTTGAGCGACACGGTCACGCGCGCATCCAGCCGCCCGAGCCGGCGCCCGAAAGCGACCGCCGCGCAGGCCCCCGTGCCGCAGGCCGCGGTCTCGCCGACCCCGCGTTCCCAGACGCGCAGGCGCACGCGGTCACGGTCATCGATCTGCAGGAAACCGACGTTGGCACGGCGCGGGAAACGCTCGTGCTGCTCGATGCGCGGGCCCAGCTCGGTCACCGGGGCCGATTCCGCGTCGTCGACCCGCAGTACGGCGTGCGGGTTGCCGATCGAGACCACGCCGATCCGGTACTCGTCATCCTCGACCGCAAGCAGGTACTCGTCGGCCTCCGCCTCGGCCAGGAACGGCACGGCTGCGGGGTCGAACCGGGGCACACCCATGTCGACCGCGACCCGGCCATCGTCCAGCAGCTCGGTGCGGATCGGCCCGCCGGCGGTGGCAAAGACGAGGCGCGGCTCGGCGCTGAGTCCGTGCTCGCGCACGAAGCGGGCGACGCAACGCGCGCCATTGCCACATTGCTCGACCTCGCCGCCGTCGGCGTTGAACACGCGGTAGCCGAAGTCCGCGCCGTCCCGGGCCGGCTCGACCAGCAGCAGCTGGTCGCAGCCGATCCCGAGCCGGCGGTCGGCGATGCGGCGCACGCGCTCCGCGTCGAGCGTCGGCGGCTCGCCGGTGGCATCGATCACGACGAAGTCGTTGCCGAGGCCGTGCATCTTGGTGAACGCGAAGCCCATGCAGTCGCAGCCGGTCAGCGGCCCTCGGCCGCGGCCGCGGGACCGGCGGCCCGCGCCGGCAGCGTCGACTCGCCGGCCCAGAGGTCGGACAGGGCCTGGCGGGCGCGCACCAGGTGGGCGCGCTCGCCGTCGACCATGACCTCGGCCGCGCGCGGCCGGCTGTTGTAGTTCGATGCCATCACGGTGGCGTAGGCGCCGGCCGAGCGGACCGCCAGCAGGTCGCCGGGTTCGACCACCAGCTCGCGGTCGCGGCCGAGGAAGTCGCCGCTCTCGCAGACGGGGCCGACCACGTCACAGGTCAACGGGGTCCCGTCGCGGCGCTCGACCGGCACGATCTCCTGCCAGGCGCCGTAGAGGGAGGGCCGGATGAGGTCATTCATCGCCGCGTCGACCACGGCGAAGTTCTTCGCCGGCCCCCGTTTCAGGTACTCGACGCGCGTGACCAGGATGCCGGCATTGCCGGCGATCGCGCGGCCGGGCTCGATGCGGATCTCGTAGGGGACCTCGCCCAGCGCGTGGTCGATCGCAGCGGCCCAGGCCGCCGGCTCCGGCGGCCGCTCGTCGCGATAGCGGATGCCGAGACCGCCGCCGAGGTCCAGGTGCTCGATCTCGATGCCGTCGGCGGCCAGTTGCTCGCACAGTTGCAGCACCCGTTGCGCAGCGTCGACGAACGGCCGCACCTCGGTCAGCTGCGAGCCGATGTGACAGTCGACCCCGGTCACCCGCAGTTGCTGCGAGTCCGCGGCGGCGCGGTAGAGCGCCGGGGCCGAGCCGATGTCGATGCCGAACTTCGACTCGCGCAGGCCGGTGGCCACGTACGGATGGGTCCGCGGGTCGACGTCCGGGTTGACCCGCAGCGCGACCGGGGCGGTCACGCCGTGGACGCGGGCGACCTGCTCGATCCGTCGCAGCTCGGCCCCTGACTCGACGTTGAAACAGCCGATGCCCGCGCCGAGCGCGCGTTCGATCTCCTCGACCCGCTTGCCGACCCCCGAGAACAGGATGTCGCCGGGCGGCGCACCGACGGCGAGCACCCGCTCGAGCTCGCCGATCGAGACGATGTCGAAGCCGGAACCCAGCCGCGCCAGCACATCGAGCACGGCCAGGTTGTCGTTCGCCTTGACCGCGTAGTAGACGCGGTGCGGGCGACCGGCGAGCGCCTCGTCGAAGGCCCGCCAGTGACGCTCCAGCGTGGCCCGCGCATAGACATACAGCGGCGTCCCGAAGCGGCGCGCGAGGTGCGCCACGTCGACCTCCTCGGCGTAGAGGCGGTTGTCGCGGTAGTCGAAATGATCCATCGCCCTAGTCCGATTGCCCGGGCGACTCGTCCGGCAGGTACAGCGGCCCCTTCTGGCCGCAACCGGCCGCGAGCACCAGCATTGCCGTCAGCAGCAGGACACGCACCCACATCGCGGCGATCCCCGGCGAAGCGAGCGGCGAGTATAACCCTGGGCCTTGCTTGCAAGCGACGCGCACGCCGCCGAGAATGCCGCCCGCCATGAGCCACCCGCTGCCCGAATGCGTCGAGATCGAGCCCGACACGCCCGCCCGGCGGAGCGTGGTCTGGCTGCACGGGCTCGGTGCCGACGGCCACGACTTCGAACCGCTGGTGCCGGAGTTGCGCCTGCCGTCGGCGCTCGCCATCCGCTTCGTCTTTCCACACGCGCCGCGGCGGCCGGTGACGCTCAACGGCGGGCTCGAGATGCGCGCCTGGTACGACCTGAAAGGGGCCGACCTCACCGCGGGCGAGGACCAGGAGGGGATCGCCGAGGCCGCCGCCATCGCCGGCGCGCTGCTGGCGCGCGAGCAGGAGCGCGGGGTCGAGCCGGGGCGGATCGTGCTCGCGGGCTTCTCCCAGGGCGGCGCGATCGCCCTGTACGCGGGACTGCGGCATCCGGATCGCCTGGCCGGACTGGTCGCGCTGTCGACCTACCTGCCGCTCGGGGCCTCGCTGCCGGACGAGCTCGCCGCGGCCAACCGCGGGACGCCGATCTTCCAGGCCCATGGCCGCCAGGATCCGATCATCCCGCTCGCGGGCGCGCGCCGCAGCCACGAGCGCATCGCCGCGTTGCGGCCCGCGCCCGAGTGGCACGAGTACGAGATGGGCCACTCGGTCTGCGCCGAGGAGATCGCGGACCTGCGGGCCTGGCTGCTGCGGGTGTTCGACGCCGACTGAAGGGGGACCGCCGGTCGGAACGCAGAAAGGCGCGCGGGCTTACCCCGCCTCGCCGCACCGCGGCCCATAGAAGATCACCCAGGTCGCGAAGTCATCGCTGAAGTGCTCGAACCGGTGCTCGACCCCCGCCGGCACGAACAGCACCTCGCCGGGCTCGAACGGCTGCCGCGTGTCGCCATTGACGAACTCGCCCGTGCCGGAGATGACCACGTACAGCTCGTCCTGCTCGTGCGGCTGCTGCAGGTCGACGCCGTCGGGACGATAGATCTCGACCCTCATGCTGCCGTGGGTGAACAGCCCCGCATTGTCCGGGCGCGCGGATTCCTCCAGCGCCCGCAGCGCGTTCGCGATGGTCATTCGTTGCGGTGTGTTCATGCTGCTCCCGACAGGCAACGCGTACGGCGTGGAGTCACGAGGACGCGGCGCCCGGCCGCGAATTCGGGCGTTCAGACGAACTCTCGCGGAGCCCGCGGAGGACGCAGGGAGGACAGGCAGGCCATCGATTCGGGCAACACCACTTCGGGGCACTCCCGTCCCTCTTTTCCGCAGCCTCTGCGCGCTCTGCGAGAACTCTTTGCCTTTGCGGCCTTCGCGTCTTTGCGCCTTGGCGAGAACCCCCGGCAGGGCGTCCGATCAACTGCTGCCCCCCGATGGTTCGTCGGCGTCGCCGTCGGCACGGGATTCCTCGCCGCCGAAGCGGCCGCCGGGCACGAGTCGCCCCGCCGTCTCCAGCACATCGAGGCCGCGGTCGAGCCAGCGCTCGGTGTCGCGCGTGCCGGGCGACTCGTCGCGCAGCCAGAAGAGGAAGATCTTCACGAACAGCGCCGTCATCGCCGTCTCCTCGAGCGCGCGCCGCGGCAGCGGCGCATCCAGCAACGCGCCCTCGCGGATCCATTGCACCGTGCGGCTGATGCGGAGAATGGCAGGGAACTGGACGTGAACGTGACCGAACTCCATCTTGTGGGCGATCATCTCGCGGGTGACGCGGCGGTGTGGCGCGAGCACCCCCAGCCAGGCCAGGATCAGCTCGCGAATGCGCTCGCGTGGCGACAGTCCGTCGAGCGCGCCACGGTCACAGTGGCGGAGCATGGCCGCGTCCGCGCGGTCCAGCCAGGCATCGATCAGTTCGTCCTTCTCGCGAAAGTGGCGGCGCACGTCGTCGAGACCACCGCCGCAGGCGGTGGCGACCTGGTGCAGGCGCACGGCCTCCCAGCCCTCGCGCTCGGCCAGTCCGAGCGCGGCGTCGAGCAGTTGCTCCCGGGTCGGTCTCCTGCGGCGCTCGGCCACGTCTCCTCCCGCCGGTGGCACGACACGCGGCCCCGGCCTTGCCTGTCCCGAGCCTAGCAGATGCGCGCACGGGCGGTCCGCCTCGTCACGCCAGCGCCGGCGTGGCATGCTCGAATCGGCATCGACCGCAGCGGGGACGGCACCACGATGGACGCCACGATCCTGACCTCGCCGACGGCGCTGCTCGGGCAGTGGCGCGGCGGCGCGGCGGCGGACGCGACCGGCGCCGATTACGAGCGCTGGTGGCGGCAGGAGGGGCAGGCGATCTCGGCCGCGATCGACCGCGCGGGGACGCCGGGGCTGCGCATGTTCGACCGCTGCGGGTGGCGCGAGGACGCGGTGCTGTACCCGCCCGACTACCGCCGCATGCTGCTGCGCGGCTATGCCACCGGCATCGTTGCCGCGGCCGCCGACGAGGACTCACTGCTGCCCGGCTACCACCTGGGCTACGTCACCTCGTTCTTCGATCCGGGCCTCTATTGCCCTTACACCGTCTCGCTCGGCACGCTCGTGCCGCTGCTGAAGTACGCGCCCGGGCCCCTGCGCGACCGCTTCGTCCCGCGCCTCGCACGGCGCGACGAAGGCGTCTGGCAGGGCGCGACCTGGATGACCGAGGCCGGCAGCGGCTCCGACCTGGGCCGGCACGTGCACACGCGGGCGCGGCGGGCAGATGACCGCTGGTACCTGAGCGGCGACAAGTACTTCTGCAGCAATGTCGACGCCGAGCTGGCGGTGGTGGCCGCGCGGCCCGAGGGCGCGCCCGACGGCGTGCGGGGGCTGGCGCTGTTCCTGGTCCCCCGCGTGCGCGAGGATGGCGGGCTCAACCACCGCATCCGGCGGCTGAAGGACAAGATCGCCACCCGCTCCGTGCCCACCGGCGAGGTCGAGCTGGATGAGGCCGAGGCCTGGCTGCTCGGCGAGGCGGACCAGGGCATCTACCTGATCATGGAGGTGCTCAATACCTCGCGCGTGGCCAACAGCATCGCCGCGGTCGCGCTGGTCCAGCGGGCGCTGGCCGAGGCCGACGGCTTCGCCCGCGAGCGCGAGCTGTTCGGGCGGCCGCTGCGCGAGCAGCCGCTGTTCGCGGGCCAGCTGGACCGGTGGCTGCAGCACCTGCGCGGCGGCTTCGCGCTGGCCTGGGAGGCGGCCGACCTGCTGGAGTCGGTCTGGCGCGAGACACCGCCCTACAGCGAGCGCTACCACCTGTTCCGGCTGCTCGCGCACCTGGCGAAGTACCACACCGCCGAGCAGGCCATCCGGGCCGCGCAGTGGTCGATGGAGGCCCACGGCGGGGCCGGCGCGATCGCCGAGTACGGGGTCGAGCGGCTTCTGCGCGAGGCCATGATCCTGGCCATCTGGGAGGGCACGCCGCACCGGCAGATGCTGGACGGCCTCGAGGTCATGCAGCGCCAGCAGGCGCACGAGGCGTTGTTCGCGCACCTCGGCGAGCCGGACGGGACGGAGGACCAGCGCCGCGCGATCCAGTCGCTGCTGGACACCGGCGACGAGGCCGGCGTGGAGCCGGTGTTCCGCGACCTGGCGGAATGGACCGCGCGGGTGTTGGCCGAGGACAGGCTGCCACGAGCAGGGGACTGATCTCGCCGAGGCGCAGGGAGGCGCATTTCGGGCCGCGGCCGGAGGACTGATCCGGGCAGCGGCGAGCGTGGCTGCAGCATGCGAGGCCATGCCGTTGGATCTCGCAGAGAACGCAGAGGCGCAAAGACCGCAGAGAAGGGCCAAAAAGGGAATCGACCTCGAGTCCCTCGCCTTCTCTGCGTCCTCCGCGCCTCCGCGAGAGATTCAGGTTCCGCGCTCCATTCAGCAGTCCCGCTCGCCGCTGCTCGCGATCACCCTGCGGCGGCCTCTGGTCAGTCGCCGGGCAGCACTTCCTGCAGGCGCTTGCGGCCGCGGGCGGCGGCGGCGCGGACCTGGTCGGGGGCGGTGCCGCCGAGGTGGTTGCGGCTCGCGACCGAGCCCGCGAGCGTCAGCACCTCGTAGACGTCCTCGTCGATCGCGGTGGAGAACCGCTGCAGCTCGGCCAGCGGCAGCTCGGCCAGCTCGCAGTCGCGCTCGATGGCGTGGCGCACGCTGCGGCCGACGATCTCGTGGGCGTCGCGAAAGGCGACCCCCTTGCGCACCAGGTAGTCCGCCAGGTCGGTGGCGGTGGCGAAGCCCTGGCGGCAGCGCGCGGCCATCTCCCCGGGCCGGATCTCGAGCGCGGGCAGCATGTCGGCGAACGCACGCAGCGAGCCGGCGAGCGTGTCGACCGTGTCGAACAGCGGCTCCTTGTCCTCCTGGTTGTCCTTGTTGTAGGCGAGCGGCTGGCTCTTCATCAGCGTCAGCAGGCCCAGCAGGTGGCCGTACACGCGCCCGCTCTTGCCGCGCACCAGCTCCGGGACGTCGGGGTTCTTCTTCTGCGGCATGATCGACGAGCCGGTGCAGAAGCGGTCGGGCAGCTCGACGAACGAGAACGGCGCCGAACTCCACAGCACCAGCTCTTCCGCCATGCGCGACAGGTGCATCATGGTCAGCGCGCCCCAGTGGCAGAACTCGATCGCGAAGTCGCGGTCGCTGACCGCATCGAGCGAGTTCTCGGCCGGATGAGCGAAGCCGAGCAGCTCGGCCGTGTAGGCGCGGTCGATCGGGTAGGGCGTCCCCGCCAGCGCGGCCGCCCCCAACGGCATGACGTTGACGCGCTTGCGGCAGTCGCGCAGGCGGCCGGCGTCGCGCAGCAGCA
>JAWWAE010000105.1:0-8025 GCA_033721835.1 Halofilum sp. (in: g-proteobacteria)
CCGCGGCGGGCGAACAGCACCACCGCGACCAGGATCGGCCCCAGCACGATCATCCAGTGATCGGTCCAGGTCGCCAGCGTCTCCTCCAGCAGGATCAGCGCCGCCGCCCCGACCACCGGCCCGTTGAGCGTGCCGATGCCGCCGAGGATGACCATGATCATCAGCTCGCCGGACTGGCTCCAGTGGAGCAGGCCGGGGCTGACGAAGGTGTTCAGGTTGGCGAGCAGGGCGCCGGCCAGGCCGCCCAGGCCGCCGGCGATGGTGAACGCGGCCAGGCGGTAGCGGTAGACCGGGAAGCCCAGCGCCTGCATGCGCCGCTCGTTCTCGGCCGCGCCGCGCAATACCCGACCGAAGCGGGCAGCGACGACACGCCGCAGGAGGTAGACGGTGCCGGCGAGGAACGCGAGGCAGAGGTAGTAGAACTGGGTCGGGTTCGAGGTATCGACCAGCGGCAGCGTGTTGCGGCTCCAGATGACCAGCCCGTCGTCGCCGCCGTAGCGCTCGAGCGAGGTGAACAGAAAGAAGATCACCTGGGCGAAGGCGAGCGTGATCATGATGAAGTACAGGTTGCGCGTGCGCAGGCTGAGCGCGCCGATCAGCAGTGCCAGCATTGCGGCGACGGCGACCGCGACCGGCCACGCCAGCAGTGCGGCGGTGGTGCCGGACAGCCAGGGCAGGCCGGCGATCAGTGCCGTGCCGTTGTGGGCATGGTGGGCGAGGATGCCGACCGTGTAGGCCCCGGCGCCGACGAAGGCGGCGTGACCGAAGCTCACCAGCGCGCCGTAGCCGAGGATGAAGTCCAGGCTCGTGGCGGCCAGGGCGAACACCACCACCCGGGTGAAGATCGTCACCAGGTAGGGATCGTCCGTGAGCACGGCAATCACCGGCACCGCGGCCAGCAGGGCGAGGCCGAGTGGCGGCAGCCAGCGGTGGCGATCAGTGACCATGGGCGGGCAGCAGTCCGCGCGGCCGGAAGATGAGCACGGCGGCCATCAGCAGGTAGATCGTCATCGAGGCCAGCGCGCCGCCGACGCCGTCCGCGGTCGCCGGCTCGGCGAACAGGCGCAGGATCGTGGGCAGGTAGGCGCGGCCGAGCGTGTCCACCATGCCGACCAGCAGCGCGCCTGCCAGCGCGCCGCGGATCGAGCCGATGCCGCCGATCACGATGACCACGAAGGTCTGCACCAGGATGTGCTCGCCCATGCCCACCTCGACCGAGAACAGGGGGCCGGCGAGCGCGCCCGCCAGGCCCGCCAGTACCGCGCCCAGCACGAACACACCCGCGTACAGCAGGCGGGTGTCGATCCCGAGCGCTGCGACCATCTCGCGGTCGGTGGCGCCGGCACGGATCAGCATGCCCAGGCGCGTGCGCTGCACCAGCCACCACATGCCCAGTGCGATCGCCAGCCCGACCCCGATGATCAGCAGGCGGTACACCGGGTAGCCGGCGCCGGGGATGATCTCCACGTTGCCGCCGAGCCAGCCCGGCACGTCGAGGAACAGTGGTCGCGCGCCCCAGACCAGGCGCACGAACTCGTTGAAGAACAGGATCAGGCCGAAGGTGGCCAGCACCTGGTCGAGATGGCCGCGGTCATAGAGCCGGCGCATCACGATGGCCTCGATCAGCAGCCCGGCGACACCGGCGGCGGCCATGCCGGCGGCCACCGCGAGCAGGAAGTTGCCGCTGAAGGCGAGCGTGGAGGCGCAGGCATAGGCCCCGATCATGTACAGGGAGCCATGGGCCAGGTTGATCAGGCCCATGATGCCGAAGATCAGGGTGAGGCCGGCCGCCAGCAGGAACAGCATCACGCCGAGCTGGAGGCCGTTGAGTACCTGTTCCAGGAACAGCAGCATCTGCGCGAATCGCGGGGACGGCCGGATATGGACCGGCCGTCCCGCGCCCTGGCGACTCAGTCGTTGCCGAGCCGGCAGTTCTGCGCGTAGGCGTCCGAGTGATCCTCGAACACGCGCGCGACGATCCGGTTCGAGAGGCTGCCGTCGTCGGTCTTGTAGACCTCGCGCACGTAGAGGTCCTGGATCGGATGCTGGTTGCTGTTGAAGCGGAAGTCGCCGCGTACCGAATCGAAGTCGGCCTCGCGCAGCGCCGCCCGCAGCGCCTCGCGGTCCCCGATGTCGCCGTCGACCCTGGCCAGCGCGCTGCCCAGCAGGCGGGCCGCGTCATAGCCCTGGCTGGCGTAGAGCGACGGCCGCCGATCGTAGCGGGCCTCGAAGGCCTCGACGAAACGGCGGTTGGCGGCATTGTCCAGGTCCGGGCTCCACTGCGAGCCGTTCTTCACCCCGAGCGCGGCGTCGCCGACCGCGCCGAGGATGCCCTCGTCGAACGAGAACGCGGGGCCGTAGAGCGGGATCTCTTCCTTGAGTCCGGCCTGCTGGTACTGCTTGAGGAAATTGATCCCCATGCCGCCGGGCAGGAAGAAGAACACCGCGTCGGGATCGGCATCGCGCAGTGCGGCCAGCTCGGCCGCGTAGTCCTGCTGGCCGAGCGTGGTGTAGACCTCGCCCGCGATCTCGCCCTCGTAGAAGCGCTTGAACCCGGCGAGCGAGTCGCGGCCGGCCGGGTAGTTGGGGGCGATCAGGTACACGTCGTCGTGCCCCTGGTCGGTCACGTACTGGCCCATGACCTCGTGCAGGTTGTCGTTCTGCCAGGCCACGTTGAAGTAGCCCGGATGACAGTCCTTGCCCGCGAACTCGGCCGGACCGGCGTTCGGGCTGATGTAGAGGCCGCCATTGCCGACGATCCGCGGCACCGTGGCGAGCGCCAGGTTGGACCAGATGATGCCGGTGAAGATCTCCACCTGTTCGCGCTGCATCATGCGCTGCGCGATCTGGATGGCGCGGCCGACGTCGCGCGCGTCGTCCTCGACCAGCACCTCGACCGGTACCCCGCCGAGTGCCTGCTCGCCTTCCTCGACCGCGAGCATGAAGCCGTCGCGCACGTCGATACCGAGCGAGCTGCCGCCGCCGGACAGCGTGGTGATCATGCCGATCTTGACCGGAGCGGCGGCGCCGGCGGGCAGCGCGAGCAGCAGCAGGGTCAGCAGCATGGAACCGAGGGAAGTTCTGTTCATGGTTGTCTCCTCGCCGGGACGGCGATGGGCGATCCCGGGCGGCCGGCCGGTTGTGGTCGTCGTCGATCGGGTGCAAGGCGGTGGAAACCGTCATTGTAAGCGAGGACCGCGATATTGAAAGGCGGTGCGGTATCGTCGCTGGCGACCGTGTGCCCCTATTGGGTACGCTGCTGCAGGCACCACGGGCGAGGAAGGGGAGGCCGTGACATGAGGTGGTTGACGCTGGCGCTGTTGATCCCGGCGCTCGCCGGCTGCGGCTATTCCCCGGGCCCGCGCCACGGCGCCGGCCAGCGCCATGGCGGCGATGCCCTGCACCCGGTCACGATCGTGCGGGACCACTTCCACGCGGGCGAGACGGCGACCCTGCGGCTGCGCAACCCGCTGGCCGAACCGGCCGGCTACAACGCCTGTACCTGGACGCTGGAGCGGCGGGAGGCGGACGGCTGGCAGACCGCCCCGCACGAGGACGAACGCGTGTGCACGATGGAGCTGCGGACGCTCGCGGCCGGGGAATCGGCGAGCCCGCGTTTTCGTTTCGACGAGCGCCTGCCGGCCGGGCGCTACCGGTTGCGGCTCGTCCTGCATGCACTGGAATCCGACACCCGCGAGATCCGCTACTCGGAGTCCTTCCGCATCGAGTGACGGCCCGCCGCCCGGGTGGGTGGCGCGGCGCTAACCGGCCGCTGCGGCGGTCCGCGACCGGGTCGGTTCCTGCCGGTCCTGGCGCAGCATCGCCGCGCCGCGCTCGGCGATCATCACGGTCGGCGTGCAGGTGTTGCCGGAGGTGATGGTCGGCATGATCGAGGCGTCGACCACCCGCAGCCCGTCCACCCCGCGGACCCGCAGCCGGCTGTCCGTGACCGCCCCATCGTCGGCGCCCATTCGGCAGGTACCCACCGGATGGAAGATGGTGGTGCCGATGTCGCCGGCGGCCCGCGCCAGCTCCTCGTCGCTGTCGTGGCCCGGGCCGGGCAGGTATTCCTCGGGCTCGAACGGCGCCAGCGCGGGTTGACCGACGATGTGCCGCGTCAGGCGGATCGCCCGCGCCGCCCGGCGGCGGTCGCCGTCGGTACCGAGATAGTTGGGCGCGATGCGGGGCGCGCTCGCGGGCTCGCGGTCACGGATCGCGACGCTGCCGCGCGACTCGGGGCGGATGTCGGCGACGCTGGCGGTGAAGGCCGGGAAGGGGTGCAGCGGATCGCCGAACTTGTCGAGCGAGAGCGGCTGCACGTGGTACTCGAGATCGGGCGTCTCCACGTCCTCGGCGGAGCGCGCGAACACGCACAGCTGGCTCGGTGCCATCGTCAGCGGTCCGCGCCGCAGCAGCGCGTACTCCAGCCCCATCCAGGCCTTGCGCAGCGGGTTGCGGATCAGCTGGTTGAGCGTGACGGCATTGCGGACCCGGTAGATGCAGCGCAGTTGCAGGTGGTCCTGCAGGTTGGCGCCGACCGCGGGCGCGTCCAGCGCCACCGGGATGTCGAGTTCGCGCAGCAGCTCGGGATCGCCGATGCCGGAGCGTTGCAGGATGCATGGCGAGCCGATCGAGCCCGCCGCCAGCACCGTCTCGATGCGCGCGCGGGCCCGGCAGCGTTCGCCCTCTTGCAGGAACTCGATGCCCGTCACCCGGCCACCGTCGAGCGTCACCCGGTCGCTCAGCGCGGCGGTGACGACCTCGAGGTTGGGGCGGTGGCGCACCGGGTCGAGAAAGCCGCGGCGCGCGCTCCAGCGCACGCCGCGCCGCTGGTTGACCTCGAACCGGCTGACGCCGAGGTTGTCGCCGGTGTTGAAGTCCTCGGTCGCCGGGATGCCGGCCTGCGTCGCCGCCTCGGCGAAGCGGTCCAGCAACTGCCAGTGCAGCCGCTGCCGTTCGACCCGCCACTCACCGCCCGCGCCGTGCATCTCCGAGGCGCCGCGCCAGTAGTCCTCGCAGCCGCGGAACACCGGCAGCACCCGCTCCCAGCTCCAGTCCGGGTCGCCGGTCAGGCGCGCCCATTCGTCGTAGTCGCGGGCCTGGCCGCGCAGGCTCAGCATGGCGTTGATCAGCGTGCTGCCGCCGAGGCCCCTGCCGCGGGCGTAGATGATCGAGCGCCCGTTGAGGCCGGGTTCCGGTTCGGTCCGGTAGCACCAGTCGGTGCGCGGGTTGTTGATGCAGTAGAGGTAGCCGACCGGGATCCGCGTCCAGATCCAGCGCTCGTCGTTGCCGGCCTCGAGCAGCAGCACCGACATGTCGGGGTCTGCCGACAGCCGGTTCGCCAGCACGCAGCCGGCGGCACCGGCGCCGGCGATGATGTAGTCGTACTCGCCCCAGTCCTTCATGCGCCGATGGTCGGTCCCAGGCAGCAGGCATCGCGCATTCCACCACAGGCGCGCCGCGGGGGCGAGCTTGCCCTCTGTCAGCGCCCCTCGCCACCGCGCGGATCAGGTGCCGTGCGCCGCCCGCCCCGGCAGCTGCCGCATGCACCACAGCCCGATCAGGGGCCCGGGTGCCAGCAGCCAGACGACGGCGGTTCCCAGCTCCGCCCAGAAAGTGGTCGTCAACTCGATCGCGAACACGGTGATCCCGAACCCGACCGAGTTCATGATCGCCAGCGCGCTGCCGACCGCATCGGTCGGCGCGGTCGCCGCGGCGAGCGCGGAGAACTGCGGCGAGTCGGCGACGACGGCCATGCCCCAGACGGCCATCACCGCCAGCACCAGCGCCGGCGGCAGGCCGTCCAGCCAGGGGAAGGCGAGGCAGACGGCACCGGAGATTGCCAGCGCGGACGTGGCCACCCGGGCGCTGCCGAAACGCCGGCTGAGGCGCCCGCCGACGATGCAGCCGAGCCCGCCAAGGGCGATGAAGGCGAAGGCGAGCAACGGCACCGGCCCCCGGCCCGCCGAGCCGCCGCCGAGCACGGCGGCAAGCAACAACGGCACCGCGGTCCAGACCGCGTACAACTCCCACATGTGGCCGAAGTAGCCGAACGTGGCGGCGCGGAAATCGGGCCGGCGGAAGGCCCGGAACACGCCGCCCCAGTGCAGGCGTCCGGCCGCGCCATGATGCGGTCCGTCGCCCACGCGCGCGACCATGATCCCGGCGGCGGCCGCCAGCAGTGACGACACCAATACCACCACCTGCCAGTCGAGCGCGGTGCCGAGGCCGCGCACCAGGTGGGGGAAGGCCGTGCCCAGCGACAGCATGCCGACCAGCCAGCCGAGCGCCTCGCCCTTTTTCTCCGGCGCCCAGCTCACGACCAGCTTCATGCCGACGGGGTAGATCCCGGCCAGCGTCAGCCCGGTCAGAAAGCGGAACACCAGGCCGTCCGCGACCGAGTCGGCCAGCAGGGCAAATCCGGCGTTGCAGGCCGCGCCGAGCAGGGCGCAACCGAGAAACAGTCGGCTCGAGGCGAAGCGGTCGGCAAGCCCCGAGACAGCGAACAACAGGGTGCCGGCGATGAACCCCAGCTGCACCGCGCTGGTCAGGTAGCCGAGTTCGACCGCGGTCAGCCCCCAGTCGCGCGCGAGATGGTCGCCCACGCCGTTGGCCGAGAACCACAGCGAGGTACCGAGAAACTCGGCCAGTACGATGACCGCCAGGGGCGCGCGTGGGCTAGGGGTCCGGAGGTCAATATGCGGATTCGCGGTCACGAGCGACCCATCCGCCGTCTCGACTCAGAGAAACGCCAGCAGGCGGCCGCAGACCAGCACGATCGGCCACAGGAGCAGCGACACCGTGCCGGCCAGCCGCTGCCGGGCCCGCGACACGTCCGGGAAGCGGGTAGCCCAGTGCAGGGTGCTCGCATGCAGCGCGCCGACGGCGACCAGCACGAGCTTGACGAGAAACAGCTCCAGCGCGACGTACTCGGTCGCGCGCACCGAGAACAGGAGCAATCCGGTCACGATCGCGAGCGCCAGTCCAGTAGCCGCAATCCTTGCAAGCATCGCGTAGAGGGGGCGCAGGGCAAGCGACCGCCACAGGCCGAGCAGGCGCAGGTTGACCGGCACGATGGCGCCGACCAGCAGGGCGATGCCGAACACGTGCCCCGCGTTCACGGCCGCGTAGCCCCAGCGCGACTGACGCAGCCATTCGGCCAGCGCGAGCCCCTCCAGGGCCGCGGCGACCGTTTCCATGTCGCCTCAGTCCCGTTCCGGGTAGAGTTCGTGCTTGCGGCCATCGAGCCACAGGCGCTCGACCTTCAGCACACGCGTCTCGGGATCGGCATCGGGCTCGCCCTCGACGGTGATCTCGGTGCCGGGGGCGAGGTCACCGTCCTCGAGCCCGGAGCGCCGATTTCGCCAGGGCTGCCCGACCTCGACGGTCCAGCGTTCGCCGTCGACCTCGACCACCAGCTCGCCGTGGGGATTTCCCAGTCGCGCCTCCACGACGGTGCCGGTGAGGCGGATGTTGCCGCCGGTCGTCCAGCTCCAGCCGTGATGCGCGAAGGCGGCAGCCGGGAGCAGCAGCGCGATCGCAAGCAGGATGGCGCGGTACAGGGGCAGAGATCGCATGTCGCAGGTTCCTCGCGTGCGCCGCGCAGGTCCCCGGGGCCGGTCACGATCGTGGCGGTAGCGGGATCCGGGGACATCGGCGGCTGCGCAAAATCGTACCACGACGGCGGTGGCGCCCCGGCGCGAGCGGCGGCGACGGCCGCGGTAGATACTCGCGGGGCCCGCTGGCACCGAACTTGCGTTTTCCAGTCGGCTTGCCGGCGTCGACCGCCCCGGGCGGAGAGAGGTTCGATGAAGAAGTCCCCCTTGAAGTCTCCGGAACTGGAACGAGTAGGCGCCACCGTCCTCGAACAGGCAGCCGAAGCGATCGCGATCATCGACCGCGAACTGCGCATACAGTGGGTCAACAAGGCCTTCGAGCTCATCACCGGTTACGACGAGGGCGACGTCGTTGGCCAGCCGCTACGGATCCTGCGTGCCGACATGCACCCGGAGGCGTTCTACGACG
>JAWWAE010000106.1:0-7925 GCA_033721835.1 Halofilum sp. (in: g-proteobacteria)
AAATCCGTGCGTCATGCTCGGTCATCATTCTCGCCCAGGCGGGCCGGCCGGGACAGTGCCGGGCCCCGGGCCGCCACTGAAGCGCCCCCTGCGGTGTCCTATGCTGTCGGCAGGCCCAGGCCATCCGCGGAGCCGGAGAGACATGTACCGCAGCCCCCTGACGCTCGTCCCCGTCCTGCTGTTCGCCGCCGCCGGCCTCTTGGTGTCAGCCATCGACGGTGCCCGCGCGGAGCGGCTCACCACCCTGCTCGAGGCGAGCGACACCCGCGTGCCGGTGACCCGCCCGACCTTCGGCGATGCCCGGGCCGGGGAGCGCGAGCGCATGGTCCGGCGCCAGATCGAGCACCGTGGTGTCCGTGACCCGCGGGTACTCGCGGTGCTGCGGGAACTGCCGCGCCACGAGTTCGTGCCACCCGGCATCCGCGGCCGCGCCTATGCCGACCGGCCGCAGCCGATCGGTCACGGCCAGACCATCTCCCAACCCTACATCGTCGGCTTCATGACCGAGCAGCTCGAGCTCGAACCCGGTGACCGGGTGCTCGAGGTGGGCACCGGCTCGGCCTATCAGGCCGCCGTGCTGGCCCAGCTCGTCCGGCACGTGGTCAGCATCGAGATCATCGAACCGCTGGCCCGCTCCGCCGCCGAGCGCCTGCGCCGGCTCGGCTTCCGCAACGTCACCGTGCTGCATGGCGACGGCTACTACGGCTACCGGGCGGAGGCCCCGTACGACGCGATCATCGTGACCGCGGCCGCGACCCACGTGCCACCGCCGCTGGTCGCGCAGCTGAAACCGGGCGGCCGCATGGTGATCCCGGTCGGACGCAGCGGCTGGACCCAGAACCTGCTGCTGGTCGAGAAGGACGCGGGCGGCGAGGTCAGTACGCGCAACCTGCTGGCGGTCAGCTTCGTGCCGCTGACCGGCGATCACTGAACCCCGGCCGATGGGCGCTGGGGGCGCACGGCCCGGCTGCCTGCACCTGCTCGCGCTGGCCGGTCTCTCGGCCGCCGTGCTGGCGTTCGAGGTGCTGCTGCTGCGGCTGTTCGAGTTCAGCCACTGGCACCATTTTGCCGGCTTCGCCATCGCCCTGGCGCTGCTCGGGCTCGGTGCCGCCGGCACCGTGCTGGCGCTGGCGGGCGGGCGCGCGGTGCGCGCCGGCGACGGCTGGTTCCTCGGCGCCACGCTGGCCGCGGCGGCGGCCTTCCTGCTGGTGCTGTGGCTGCAGTCGCGGGTCGCCATCCGGCCGCTGTTCGCCGCCTGGGACCCGCTCGAGCTGGCGCGGCTGCTCGCGCTCGACCTCGCCGCCTTCCTGCCGTTCTTCTGCGCCGGTCTCGCCATCGGCCAGGTCTTCCCGCGCTGGCCGGCGTTCCCGGCGCGGCTCTACAGCGCCAACCTGCTCGGCTCCGCCGCCGGCAGCCTCGGTGCCAGCGGCCTGCTCATGGTCGCCTCCCCGGAGACCGCGCTGGCCCTGGTGGCGACGCTGCTGGCCCTGCTGGCCACGGCCACGGCGGTGGTCACGCGCCGGGCGCGCCTCGCAGTCATCGGGGCGGCACTGTCCCTGCTCGCCGCGGTCGCCACGCTGCAGCCGCCGGCACCCGCGGTCTCCGACTTCAAGGCGCTGTCGCGGGTGCTGGAGTTGCCGGATGCCCGCGTGCTCTCGTCCGCGACCGGGCTGCGCGGCCGCCTGACCGTCGTGCGCTCGGACAGCCTGCGCTTCGCTCCCGGTCTGAGCCTGCAGTGGCAGCAGCCGGTCGCGCCGATGGACGCGGTCGTGGTCGGCAGCGACCGGCTGCTGCCGTTGCCGCATGATTACGGGCGGACGCCTGCGCATGCGGGCGCCTCGCTCGCGGGGTTGCCGCCACGGCTGCGCCCGGAGGGCCGCGTGCTGGTGCTCGGCAGCAGCGCCTGGGCGACACCGACGCTGGCGGCCGGCCGCCCGCTCACCGGGGTCGAGCCCGATCCGCGCCTGCTGGCACTGGCCGCCGACCGCGGCGCCGATGGGCGGTTCGAGCTCGTGGCCGACAGCCCGGCGCGCTTCCTCGCGAGCGGTGAGCAGCGCTACGCGCTGGTCGTGCTCGACGGCGCCTTCGCCGGCGGTGACGCCGCCAGCGAGGACTACCTGCTGACGGTGGAGGGCCTGGCCCGCGCGCTGCAGCGGACACGGGCCGACGGCCTGCTGGCGATCCCGCTGCCGTTCGACTACCCGCCGCGCCAGGGACCGCGTGCGCTCGCCACCGTGAAGGCCGCCCTCGAGCGCAGCGGGATCGAATACCCGGCCCGCCACGTGGCCGCCCTGCGCGGGCTGCAGTCGCAGCTCCTGCTGGCGGCGCCGCGCCCGCTGTCGGCCGCGGACCTGGAGGCGATCGGCGACTTCGCGGAGCGCTGGCGCTTCGACCGCGCCTGGCTGCCGGGACTGACCGCCGGCCAGGCAAACCGCCACCACGCGCTCGAATCGCCGGCCCTGTTCGAGTCCGCGCGGGCCCTGTTCGAGGGCGGGCCCCTGCCGGCGGCGGCGCGCTGGTTCGAGACCGCGCCGGCGGACCGTGGCCGGCCCTACTTCTGGCGCGCCATGCGCTGGTCGCGGGTGCCGGAGCTGCTCGCTGCGCAGGGCCGGCGCGCACTGTCCCTGCTCGACTGGACGCTGCTGATGTCGGCGTTCGCCGCACTGCTCGTCACCCTGACCGCCTTCGCCCTGATGCTGCTGCCACTGGGGCGCCTGCCGACGGTCGCGGCGCCCCTGTCCCGCACCTCGATCGCGGCCTGCTTCACCGCACTGGGCATCGGCTACATGTTCGCCGAGATGGCCTTGTTCCAGCGCGCCATCCTCTACCTCGGCGAGCCCGTGCTCGCGGCCGCGGTGGTATTCGCCCTGTTCCTCGGCGGTTCCGGACTCGGGGCCGCGATGCCGCCGCGCGACCGTGGTCCCGGCGGCGTGCTGCGGATCTACGGCCTGGCGGCACTCGGCGGGGCGCTGGCCGTCACCGCCCTCTGGGGCACGCAGGCATTGCTCGCGGTGGACTCGACCGCGCTGCGCATCGGCCTGCTGGCGCTGGCCGTGCTGCCATTGACCTGGGCGCTGGGACGGCCGCTGCCGCGGGCGCTGCAGGCGCTGGCACCGCAGCCGCGCTGGCTGCCCTGGGCCTGGGGCATCAACGGCTTCGCCTCGGTGCTCGGCATCTCGCTCGCGCCGCTGGTCTCGGTGCAGCTCGGCCAGCATGCCACGTTGGCCGTGGCCGCGGCCGCCTACTGCGTGGCCGCGGCGCTGGCCCTGCGCTGGGCGCGGCGGCCGCAGGGCTGATCGCGCCGGTCGGGACGCACGGCCCCCACCGACGCCGTGGACCGACCGATTACACTGTCGCGATGAATGCACCGAGGGTCCTCCAGGTGGCCGTGCCCGGACCGCTGGCGCGGCTGTTCGACTACCTGCCCCCGGCCGCGGGCGAGGGCGCCGGCCTCGAGCCGGGCTGCCGGGTGTCGGTGCCGTTCGGCCGCGGCCGCCGGACCGGGGTGATCGTCGCGCAGGCGCACCGATCAGACCTGGAGCCCGGGCGCCTGCGAAGGATCCAGGCCACACTCGACGAGCGGCCGAGCGTGCCGCCCGACCTGCTGGCCCTGGCACGCTGGGCGGCGGGCTACTACCACCACCCGCTGGGCGAGGTACTGGCGACCCTGTTGCCGGCGGCGCTGCGCGGCGGCAAGAGCCCCGATCCCACCCCGCCGCCCCGCTGGCGCGCCACCAGCGCCGGGCGCGAGGCGTTGGCCAAGGGGCTGGCGCGCGCCCCGGTGCAGCAACAGCTGCTGGCGCTGATCGCGGCCCAGCCCGGGGGCGTCGACGCGGCCGCGCTGCGCGCGGTCGTGCCGCGTTACCAGGCCCCGCTGAAGGCCCTCTCGAGCAAGGGCCTGGTGGAGACCGCGCCGCCCCGTGTGGCCGAACCGGCCCCGCCGCGCGCCGGCCCCGAGCTGCATACGGCCCAGGCCCAGGCGGCGCGTGCGGTGACCGGGGCACTCGACCGCTTCGCCCCCTTCCTGCTGCACGGCGTCACCGGCTCGGGCAAGACCGAGGTCTACCTCGCGGCGATCGGGGCGACACTGGCGGCCGGTCGCCAGGCGCTGGTGCTGGTCCCGGAGATCGGGCTGACGCCGCAGTTGCTGACGCGCTTCGGCGAGCGGCTGGGCACCTCCATCGCCGTGCTCCACTCCGGGCTCACCGACCGGGAGCGGCTGACGGCCTGGCACCGCGCCGCCACCGGCGAGGCGCGGGTGGTGCTCGGCACCCGCTCGGCCGTGTTTGCGCCGCTGCCCGAGCCGGGCCTGATCGTGGTCGACGAGGAACACGACCCGTCGCTGAAGCAGCAGGACGGCTTCCGCTACCACGCGCGCGACCTGGCCGTCGTGCGCGCGCAGCGGGCCGGCATCCCGGTCCTGCTGGGCTCGGCCACACCGTCACTGGAATCGCTGGCGAACGCCCGGGCAGGCCAGTACACGCGGCTGGAGCTGAGCGAGCGCGCGGGCGGCGCCCGGCCGCCGCGCATGGAGCTGGTGGACGTGCGCCGGCGCCGGCTCGACGAGGGCCTGTCGGCGCCGCTGCTGGAGGCGATGCACGAGCAGCTCGACGCCGGCGGCCAGGTACTGCTGTTCCTCAATCGCCGCGGCTGGGCACCGACCCTGATCTGCGACGACTGCGGCTGGAACGCGCAGTGCCGGCGCTGCGACGCGCGCTTGACCGTGCACCGCCGCCAGACGCGGCTGCGCTGTCACCACTGCGGCGCCGAGCAGCCGGCGCCGCCGGCCTGCCCCGACTGCGGCAGCGAGGCGCTGGTCGGCATCGGCCAGGGCACCGAGCGCGTCGAGCAGGCCCTGGCCGAGCGCTTCGGCGAGTTCGAGGCGGTCCGTATCGACCGCGACAGCACCCGCCGCCGCGGCGCGCTCGACGCCAAGCTCGAGCGGGTGCGCGGTGGCCACGCCCGGATCCTGCTCGGCACCCAGATGCTGGCCAAGGGCCACGATTTCCCCGGGGTCACGCTGGTCGGCGTGCTCGACGCCGACCGCGGGCTGTTCGGCGCCGATTTCCGGGCGCCGGAACACCTGGCGCAGACCATCCTCCAGGTCGCCGGCCGCGCCGGCCGCGCGGAGCGCCCCGGCCGGGTGCTGATCCAGACCCGCAACCCGGAGCACCCGCTGCTGCGGGCGCTGGTCGACCAGGGCTTCGACGCCGTCGCCGAGACGCTGCTGGCCGAGCGCGAGGCAGCCGGTTTCCCCCCCGCGGCGCGGCTGGCGCTGGTACGGGCGGAGTCGCCGCACGCCGAGCAGCCGGGGCGGTGCCTGGCCGCGGCCGCCGCCGTGATCGCCGACCACGGTTCGGAGGGTGTCGAGGTGTTCGGGCCGGCGCCGGCGCCGATGGAACGCGTGGCCGGCCGTTACCGGGCCCAGCTGGCGCTGCAGTCGCGCAGCCGCAGGCCGTTGCACGCCATCCTGAGCTTGCTGCGCCCCTGGCTCGAGACGGCGCCGGAGGCACGCCGCGTCCGCTGGTCGATCGACGTCGACCCGGTGGAGACGTTGTAGCGAGAGCTCGGCCGGAGGGCTTGCTACCGCGACCGCGCCTAGCCGGCGGCGACCTCGCGCAGGCGCTCGGGATCGAGGATCTCGACCCGGCGCGACTCCACGGCGATCACGCCGTCTTCGTGCAGGCGCGTGAACGCGCGGCTGGTGGTCTCGGTCACCAGGCCCAGGTAGCTCGCGATGTCCTCGCGCCGCATGGGCAGCGTGAGGCTCGTGGGCGCACGGCCCACCACGGCCATCCGTTCGGACCAGCGGTACAGGAAGTAGGCGACGCGGGCGTGCGCACTGTTGCGGCCCATCATGCGCACGTGGTCCTCGCCGGCCGCGATCTCGCGCCGAAGCAGGCGGTTGAGCTGCCGTTGCAGGCCGGGGATCTCCTCCGATGCCCGCTCGAGGTCGCCGAAGTCCATCGCACAGACGCTCGTGCGCTCGAGTACCGTCGCCGTGCAGCAGCGTCGGCTGTCGGGATCGGTGTCGAAGCCGATCACATTGCCCGGCAGGTGAAAACCGATGACCTGGTCGTGGCCGTTGGAGTCATGGAACATGGTCCGGACGCAGCCGGTACGGACGACGTACACCCGGTCGAAAGCGTCACCGGCGCGAAACAGGGTCGAGCCGCGATCCATCGGCGGGTCCGGCTGCACCAGCGTCGCCAGTTGCTCGACCTCGCCCCGGTCCAGCGTGGCGGGAAAGCAGAGGGATGACAGCCAGCACTGTCGGCAGTCACCGTGACGCTGCACGCTCCGCATGTGTCTCACCGGTCGGCCGGCAGCCGACGTCGCCGACCGCGCGGCACTCGAGTTCGTGGACATGGGATCTCCCAGCCGTCCGTCATGGCGGAACCAGCCAGGGGCGGGCGGAGCGGATACTGCCAGCAGCCGGCGGGTCCTTCCTCGGCAACAGTTTCACCGGCCGCGCGGTTGCTGTCGGTACGAATTCGTACCATGGTCAGCGGGGCCCGTCATGGATGGATGTGCACAGTCGCCGGGCGCGTCGTGGCGGGCTAGAATGGCGCCGAGGCACAAGGGACGTCGAGGGATGGCCTGCCTTCAGCGACGCGGCCGGATCGCGGATCCGGATGTGGCGATTTCCGGCATCCGGCCCCGGCGCGAACGTTTGAATACGGTAGAAAAGGCATGGCCACGTCGATCCCAACGGGCTCTGCAGCCCCGCTCCCGTCGCCGCGCGAGAACCGGTTGCTCGCGGCATTGCCGGACCCGGATTACCAGCGCCTCGAGGCCGACCTGGAGCCGGTCCAGCTCGATGCCGGTCATGGCCTCCGGCATCCCCACGGTGCCCTGGACCGCTTCTACTTCGTCGCCAGCGGCTTCGTCTCGCAGATGTACACGACCTTCGACGGCCACACCGGCGAGATCTCGCTGATCGGGCGCGAGGGTGGCGTCGGCGTGACCCTGTTTCTCGGCGACACGCCGAGTCCGCTCGAGGCGATCGCGCAGGTCCCGGTCGCCGCCTGGTCCCTGTCGAGGGAGCGCCTGCGCGAGGAGTTCGCGCGTGGCGAGGGACTGCAGGACATTCTGCTGCGGTTCACCCAGGCGCTGATGACCCAGATGGCGCAGACCGTGGTCTGCAACCGCCACCACACCGTCGCGCTCCAGTTGTGCCGCTGGATCCTGCTGAGCCTCGACCGGCTGGAGGGGTCCGAACTGCGGATGACGCAGGAGACGATCGCGCGGATGCTCGGGGTCCGACGGGCCGGCGTCACCGAGGCGGCCCGGGCACTGCAGCGGGAAGGCGTCATCGAGTACCAGCGCGGCGTGATCCGGGTGCCCGACCGCTCGGCGCTGGAGGAGCGGGCCTGCGAATGCTACGGCGTCATCCGCGCCGAATACGATCGACTGGCCGAATCGCCCTGACGCGAGCCAGCCCGGATTTGCAAACCCTCCCGCGCTTCACTATGAAATCGCAGGTGGACGCTGGCTGAAAATCCGCGAGTGCGAGGCATGGACATGGCGTCACAGCCCGTACGCGTCGGCCCGGTCGGTCTGGAAGGCGAACTGGCGTTGCCGGACGCTGCCGCCGGGCTGGTGCTGTTCGCGCACGGCAGCGGCTCGGGCCGCCTGAGCCCGCGCAACACGCAGGTGGCGCGGGCACTCAACGGCCTCGGGCTGGGGACGCTGCTGTTCGATCTGCTCACCGCGCACGAGGGCGTCGACCGCGCGAACGTGTTCGATATCCCGCTGCTCGGGCGCCGCGTGACCGGGGCCGTCGACTGGGCGCGCGGCGCGCGCGCCACCCGCGACTTGCCGCTGGGGCTGTTCGGCGCCAGCACCGGGGCCGCGGCGGCGCTGGTGGCAGCGGCGGAACGCCCCGCCGACGTGCGGGCGGTGGTCTCGCGCGGCGGCCGGCC
>JAWWAE010000107.1:0-7882 GCA_033721835.1 Halofilum sp. (in: g-proteobacteria)
ACAGGTGTTCTTCGCCGTGCTGCCCGGGCTGGGGACCTGCATCGTCGTGACCTCGCTCGCGAGCGCCGGCTGAGCACATTCCACCACAGTCAACGGCAGTAAACGGCCGCCGACGATCTCATTGTCATTGCGCGGAAACGATGTGTTCGCCATCCGGATCATCCCGGATGCACGAGCCAGAAGATTGCCGTTTCTGCATCCACGTCATCGACATCGGCGAACCAATGACCGTCGCTGACCTGGTCAGCAAATACCCCCTGGAGGGAGTCATGAAAGTTCGCAAGTTCATTTTCGCAGTCCTGATGGCCAACCTGGTCGCGCTGCCTGCATTCGCCACCGGCATGACGGGCATGTACGGCAGCACGATGGGCAGGATGGGGGACCAGTCACTCCATCCGTCCAAGGACATCGTTCAGACCGCAGTCGAGTCACGGGACCACCAGACCCTGGTCACGGCGGTGAAGGCCGCGGGCCTGGTCGAGACGCTGCAGGGCGAGGGCCCGTTCACGGTGTTCGCGCCGACCGATTCCGCGTTCGCGGAGCTGCCGGCCGGTACCGTCGACACGCTGTTGCAGCCCGCGAACAGCGATCAGCTGACCGCGGTCCTGACCTACCACGTGGTCGCCGGCCGCGTCGACGCCGTAGTGCTCGCCAACGCCATCGAAAGCAACGGCGGTTCCGTGACCTACCAGACCGTACAGAGCGGACCGCTTACCTTCCGCATGGACGGCAACAATGTGCTGGTCGAGGACGCGCGGGGCTCGGTGTCGCGGGTCGCTGCCGCGGACCTGTTCGCCTCGAACGGCGTCATCCACGTGGTCGACGGCGTGCTGCTGCCGAACTGAAGGACGACATTCCAGGGAAGGGATACCGATGGCGCCGGCCGCTATGGCCGGCGCCTTCTTGTTGCCACAACCCACGCTCGACGATACACGGTGGACGCTCGGCTAGCGTCCGCCGAACCCGAATCCCGTCCCCCGCTTGACCCGACCGGTGATCCGGCCGAGCCCGATCAGGATCACGATTGGCGGCGCGATGATGTACATCCAGTGCAGCTCGAACGTTGACGACACCAGCGTGGCGACGATCGTGACCACGAACTGGATGGAAACGACGATGATGACGATCCAGCAGAGGGCGCGTTCGATTCCATGCGCGGGTTGATGCGGCGGCTTTTGCTTGGCCATGGTGCCGGTTCGATTCGGGACGAGTGTCGGGATCAGTTCGCGACGCGCTGCAGCAAGGTGTCACGCAATCGAGCCGCATCCGCGGGGCAACGCTCATAGCGCTCCTCGGCGCGCATGACCGCGTCCAGCAACTGTGGCCGGGGTGGCTCCTCGCCGGTGGCGCGGCGCACCGCCTCGGGGAACTTCGCAGGGTGCGCGGTGGCGACGGTAACGACCGGACCCGCGAGTTCCAGGTTGCGCGCCGTCCGGGCCGCAGTCGCCGTGTGCGGACAAAGCAATTCGCCGGTCTCGCGCCAAGTCCGACCCATCTCGTCCAGTGCCTCGTCCTCGCTGCAGCGCACAGCGGCGAAGCGCTCACGCAGCCGCTGCAGCGGCGCGGCGTCGAGCGTGTAGCCACCCTGCTCCGCCAGCGCACGCTGGTAGTCCGCGACCGCGGCCGGGTCGCCACCGGTCGCGATCCACAGCGCGCGCTCGAAGTTGCTGGACACCTGGATGTCCATGCTCGGCGACAACGTGTGCACCGTGCCACGGCGTTCCATGCGGCCGCTGTCGAAGAAGCGCGGCAACACGTCGTTGTCGTTCGACGACAACACCAGGCGGCCGACGGGAAACCCGAGCGTACGCGCAACGTCGCCGGCAAGCACGTTGCCGAAGTTGCCGGTGGGCACGACGTAATTCACCGCACCGCCGCCGGACAGGCGCAGCGACGACCAGGCGTAGTAGGCGACCTGGCTGGTGATGCGGGCCCAGTTGATCGAGTTGACGGCAGTGAGGTTCAGCGGCGCCGCCTGCGGATCGACGAACAGCGCCTTGACCATTGCCTGGCAGTCGTCGAAGTCGCCGTCGACGGCGAAGTTGTGCACGTTGTCGTGCGCCAAAGTGGTCATTTGCCGCCGCTGCACCTCGGACACCCGCCCGTGCGGATGCAGCACCACGACCGATACGTTGTCGCGGCCGGCGAAGGCGGCGGCGGCGGCGGCGCCGGTGTCACCCGAGGTGGCGCAGAGCACGGTGGCACGCCGCCCGGCATGAGCCAGCCGGCGCTCGATCAGTTCGCCGACGATCTGCAGCGCATAGTCCTTGAACGCGAGCGTGGGCCCGTGAAACAGCTCCAGCAGCCAGCGGTCCTGGTCGAGCTGGCGGTGCGGGGCGATGGCCGGGTGGCGGAACTGGCGCAGCGCGGCGGCGATGGCGTCGGCGATCTCGGTGCGCACGATGCTGTCGCCCGCGAACAACGAGACCACTTCGGTGGCGACGGTGGCGTAATCGGCGCCGCGCAGACGGCTGATCGCCGCCTCCCCGAGCGGCTCGATGCGCTCGGGCACGAACAGGCCGCCGTCGGGCGCGAGGCCCGACAGCAGCGTGGAGGCAAAGTCATGCTTCGCGGCGTCGCCGCGCGTGCTGACGTAGTTCATTTGGAAGGACCCTGGATGATCCGATCCACCGTAGCGGATTCCCGTGGTCAATTACAGAAGCGGCTTCGGCCGGAAACCCCGGTTGGTGACGCCTTTCCGAGTTCGTTCGCGGCTGAAGCCGCCCCCACAATCCCACGACGATGGCTCTATTCGACTGTGGGAGCGACTTCAGTCGCGAATCCCGGACGGCAACGCTCTGCCACTTTCCTTCGCGACTGATGTCGCTCGCACGAACCCTCGCTCCAGGCTACTGCTGGTCGCCCCTCTCGTCCGAGCGCCAGTAGTCGTTGCGCACCTTCGCCGCACGTTCGCGCACCTGGTGCAGCAGGCGGCGGGCCCAGACGAACTCGATGGCGAGGATCGCGAGGCCCAGCGGCAGCACGACGAGGCCCGGGCCGGGGGTGACGAACATGATCAGCCCGATCAGCGCCACCGTCAGGCCGACGACCAGCACGGCGAGGCGCCAGACCTGGCGCAGCGTGGAACGGACGAAGATCTCGAGGCCGTTGGCCGACGCCCGTGCCGGCCCTGACCGACCATCGTCGCTCACGTCGCGCCACCGGCGCTCGCCCGGCGCGCGCGTTGTGGCCACTGGGCAGAGCCGGTCGCCTCGCAGAGGCCGCACCAGCCCACGATGGCGCTCGCGATCAGCACCAGGCCGAGCAGCCCGATGGGCAGTTCCAGACGGTAGGCCGCCGCGAGACCGGCGATCCCGAGCGCGAGCCGCAGGAAGCGGCCGGAGACGCCGAGCCCGGCCGCGATCACGGCCGACCCCGGCGCTGGCGGCCGGCGATCCGCAGCCGCAGCGCGTTCAGGCGGATGAAGCCGTCCGCGTCCTTCTGGTCGTAGGCCCCGGCATCGTCCTCGAAGCTCGCGACCGCCGCGTCGAACAGGCTGTCGGTCTCGGAGCTGCGGCCGACCACCGTCACGCTGCCCTTGTACAGCTTGAGCCGGACATTGCCGTTGACGTGCCACTGCGAGCGGTCGATCAGCG
Source organism: Halofilum sp. (in: g-proteobacteria) (assembly GCA_033721835.1). Classification (GTDB taxonomy): domain Bacteria; phylum Pseudomonadota; class Gammaproteobacteria; order XJ16; family Halofilaceae; genus Halofilum. Next base: position 3,597 of record JAWWAE010000107.1, read on the forward strand.
CCTGCAGCATCTCGCGCTCCGGGCTCCACCAGTAGCCGTTGTAGATCAGCTCGGCGTAGCGCGGCATGACGCTGTCCTTGAGATGCGCCGCCTCGCGGTCGAGCGTGATCGACTCCATGGCGCGGCGGGCCTTCAGCATGATGGTGCCGCCCGGCGTCTCGTAGCAGCCGCGCGACTTCATGCCGACGTAGCGGTTCTCGACGATGTCGAGCCGGCCGATGCCGTTCCGGCCGCCGAGCTCGTTCAGCCGCGACAGCATGCGCGCCGGCGACAGCTGCTCGCCGTCGAGCTCGACCGGGTCGCCGTTTTCGAAGCCGAGATCGATGTACTGGGGCTCGTCCGGCGCCTGCTCGGGCGCGACGCTCCACAGCCACATCTCGGGCTCGGGCTCGGCCGCGGGATCCTCGAGCACGCCACCCTCGTAGGAGATGTGCAGCAGGTTGGCATCCATCGAGTACGGTGAGCCGCCGCCCTGCTTGCGCTCCACCTCGATGCCGTGCCGCTCGGCGTAGGCGAGCAGGCTCTCGCGCGAGTTCAGATCCCACTCGCGCCAGGGCGCAATCACGCGGATGTCCGGCGCCAGCGCATAGGCGCCCAGTTCGAACCGCACCTGGTCGTTGCCCTTGCCGGTGGCCCCGTGGGCGATGGCATCGGCGCCGGTATCGCGGGCGATCTCGACCAGCCGCTTGGCAATCAGTGGCCGCGCGATCGAGGTGCCCAGCAGGTACTCGCCCTCGTACACCGTGTTGGCGCGGAACATCGGAAACACGAAGTCCTGCACGAATTCCTCGCGCAGGTCGTCGACGTGGATCTCCTTCACGCCCAGCGACTCGGCGCGCCGGCGGGCCGGCTCCAGTTCCTCGCCCTGGCCGAGATCGGCGGTGAAGGTGACGACCTCGCAGCCGTAGGTCTCCTGCAGCCATTTCAGGATGATCGAGGTATCGAGCCCACCCGAGTAGGCGAGCACGGCCTTGCGGACCTGCTGCATCCGTGACTCCTGCGTTGTGTTTCGAGAAGGGTGCGGTGAAACCGGCGGATTCTACACCAGATGGCGCCCCGCTGCCGCGTCCACGGGCCCAAGTGGCGCCTCCGCGGGGGGTCGTGGCACAATCCGGGCGACTCTCCGATCCGGATGTCCACCGGCGCCCCGGACGACCGCGGCTCGCGCGGGCAACCCCTCCGGCGCCGCCACGAGGTTCGCCATGGCCGACGAGCACGATATCGACACCGCCGAGACGCAGGAATGGCTCGACTCCCTGGACACCGTACTCGAGGCCGACGGGCCTGAGCGGGCGCATTTCCTGGTCGAACGGCTGATCGACGCCTCGCGTCGCGCGGGTATCAACATCCCCTTCAGCCCCGAGACCGGCTACGTCAACACCATCCCGCCGCATCTCGAGGAACGCAGCCCCGGCGATCACGACCTGGAGTGGAAGCTGCGCTCCTACGTGCGCTGGAACGCCACGGCGATGGTCGTGCGCGCGAACAAGAAGAGCGAGGGCATCGGCGGCCACATCGCCAGCTTCGCCTCCGCCGCCACCCTCTACGACGTCGGCTTCAACCACTTCTTCCGCGCGCCGAGCCACGAGCACGGCGGCGATCTCGTCTTCATCCAGGGCCACTCGGCACCGGGCATCTACGCGCGCGCATTCATGGAGGGCCGGCTGAGCAAGGAGAAGCTCGACAACTTCCGCCACGAGGTCGACGGCAATGGCATCCCCTCGTATCCGCACCCTTGGCTGATGCCCGACTTCTGGCAGTTCCCCACCGTGTCGATGGGCCTGGCCCCGATGATGGGCATCTACCAGGCACGGTTCATGAAGTACATGCACGACCGCGAGCTCGCCTCGACCCGGGACCGCAAGGTATGGGTGTACATGGGCGACGGCGAGGTGGACGAGCCGGAGTCGCTCGGCGCCATCTCTCTCGCCGGCCGCGAGCGACTGGACAACCTGATCTACGTCGTCAACTGCAACCTGCAGCGCCTGGATGGGCCCGTGCGCGGCAACGGCAAGATCATCCAGGAACTGGAGGCCATGTTCCGCGGCGCCGGCTGGAACGTGATCAAGGTCATCTGGGGATCGTACTGGGATCCGCTGCTGGCGCAGGATAACGACGGCCTGCTGCGCAAGCGCATGGACGAGGCCGTCGACGGCGAATACCAGACCTACAAGTCCAAGGACGGGGCCTACGTCCGCGAGCACTTCTTCGGCAAGTACGACAAGCTCAAGGCCATGGTGTCGAACATGTCCGACGAGGACGTGTGGCGCCTCAACCGCGGCGGGCATGACCCGCACAAGGTCTACGCCGCCTATGCCGCTGCGACGCAGCACAAGGGGCAACCGACGGTGATCCTCGCCAAGACCGTCAAGGGTTATGGCATGGGCTCCGCCGGCGAGGGCCAGATGATCGCCCACCAGCAGAAGAAGATGGATGCGGACGATCTCAAGAACCTGCGCGATCGCTTCCGCATCCCGATCTCGGACGAGGCCGCGGAGAACGCGGAGTACTATCACCCCGGCAACGACAGCGAGGAGATCAAGTACCTGCACGAGCGGCGCAAGGCGCTCGGTGGCTACCTGCCCCAGCGGAAGACGCTGGCTGCCCCGCTCAAGGTACCGACCATCGACACCTTCAAGCCGCTGCTCGAGTCGAGCGGCGACCGCGAGATGTCGACCACAATGGGCTTCGTGCGCGCGCTGACGCTGCTCACGCGCGACAAGAAGATCGGTAGCAACGTGGTGCCGATTGTGCCCGACGAGGCACGTACCTTCGGCATCGACGGCATGTTCCGCCAGCTCGGCATCTACTCGCCGGTGGGCCAGCTGTATACCCCGGAGGACGCCGGCTCGATCATGTATTACCGCGAGGACAAGAAGGGCCAGATCCTCGAGGAAGGCATCAACGAGGCCGGCGCGTTCTGCGACTGGCTGGCGGCGGCGACGGCGTACTCGACCCACGGGGTCAACATGATCCCGTTCTACATCTTCTACTCGATGTTCGGCTTCCAGCGCATCGGCGACTTCATCTGGGCCGGCGGCGACCAGCAGGCGCGCGGTTTCCTGCTCGGTGGCACGGCGGGCCGGACGACGCTGAACGGCGAGGGCCTGCAGCACGAGGACGGCCACAGCCACCTGCTGTCGTCGACCGTGCCGAACTGCGTGTCCTATGACCCCTGCTTCAATTACGAGCTGGCCGTGATCCTGCAGGACGGCCTTCGCCGCATGTACCAGGAGCAGGAGAGCGTCTTCTATTACATCACGGTGATGAACGAGAACTACCATCACCCCGAGATGCCGAAGGGTGTCGAGGACGGGATCCGCAAGGGGATGTACCGCTTCGGCGAGCGCAAGCCGAAGGGCGGGGCGAAAGGTCCACGCGTCAACCTGCTCGGCGCCGGCGTGATCTTCCGCGAGGTCATTGCCGCGGCCGACCTGCTGCGCGACGACTGGGGCGTGGCCAGCACGCTGTGGAGCGTCACCAGCTTCAACGAACTGCGCAAGGACGGGCTCGATGTCGAGCGCTGGAACATGCTGCACCCGGGCCGCAAGCAGCGCACCAGCTGGGTGGAGCAGTGCCTGGGCGGCAGCAACGACCCGGTGATCGCCTCCAGCGACTACATGAAGGCCGTTTCCGACCAGATCCGCCAGTTCGTGCCGCAGCGCTACCGCACGCTGGGCACCGACGGCTACGGTCGCAGCGACACGCGCGAGGCGCTGCGCAGCTTCTTCGAGGTCGACCGCTACTGGGTCACGGTGGCCGCACTCGCCACGCTGGCCGAGGAAGGCACGGTCGACAGCAAGCAAGTGACCGAGGCGATCAAGAAATACGGTATCGACCCGGAAAAACCGAATCCGGTGACGGTGTGACTGGAAGCGCTGAACCGCGAATGAACGCTGGCGGCACCCCGTATCGAGCGATTGGAACGAACCCATGAGCGAGACGAAGGAAGTTCCGGTACCCGACATTGGCGATTTCGACGAGGTCGAGGTCATCGAGGTCCTGGTCTCCGAGGGCGACACGATCGAGGCCGAGGATTCGCTGATCACGCTCGAGTCCGACAAGGCCAGCATGGAGATCCCCGCGCCGTTCGGCGGCACCGTGAAGGACGTGAAGGTCAAGGTCGGTGACAAGGTGTCCGAGGGCAGCGTCATCTGCAGCGTCGACACGGCCGACGAGGGTGGCGCCAAGGGCGAGGACGGCGGCGAGGACGACGAGCAGCGGGCCCAGGAGCCGGAGGCGACCGAGGAGTCGGCCGCGGACCGTGAGTCCGAGGAGAGCGAGTC
>JAWWAE010000108.1:0-7870 GCA_033721835.1 Halofilum sp. (in: g-proteobacteria)
AACATGCAGAAGGCAATGCTTGGCGATGACTCCGGGCTGACCGATACGATGATCGATCTTCTGGTCGATGCGATTGGTGCCCTGGCCATCACGGTTTACGGCTATATTCACCTGGTCACGGCAGACCGGACCTCGTTCCTGCAGCGATGGATCTCGGCGTTCATTCGCCACAATCCAGGGCTCTTTCGGCGCTGAGCCGGGCGGTGCCCGGCAGTAGCGCGCCGAAAGCGCGCCGGGCGCCGTGACGTGGACCGACCGCCGCTCGATCAACCCGGTTGAGGACCTCAGACCCCGTGTTCAGCAATATCTTCCACGAGATCAGTGCCCTGCTCGCGATCGCGACCATCGCCGGTGCGATTGCATTGTTCCTGCGGCAGCCACTGATCGTGGCCTTCCTCGCGGTCGGGATCATTGCCGGGCCGGCCGGATTGGAGTGGGTGGCCTCGGCCGACCAGGTCGACCTGCTCGCGCGTCTGGGTATCGCGCTGCTGTTGTTCGTGGTCGGGTTGCGGCTGGACCTTCATGTCATCAGGAGTGTGGGGCCGGTCGCGCTGGCCACCGGCCTCGGCCAGGTCGTGTTCACGGCCGCGGTCGGCTACGCCCTCGCACTGGCGATGGGCTACGCTCCGGTGCCCGCGCTCTACATCGCGGTCGCATTGACGTTCTCGAGCACGATCATCATCGTCAAGCTGCTGTCGGACAAGCGCGAACTCGACACCCTGCACGGCCGCATTGCGGTCGGATTCCTGATTGTCCAGGACATCGTCGTCGTGCTGGTGATGATCGGGCTGACGGCGCTCGGATCGACGGCGGCGTCGACCAATCCGATCGTCGAGGTGGTGCTGGTCGTGCTCAAGGGCGCCGGCATGTTGCTGGTGATCGGCGCGCTCATGCGCTACGCGCTGCCGGAGCTTCTGCGGCGACTGGCGCACTCGGCGGAGCTGATGCTGTTGTTCGCTATCGCCTGGGCGGTGATCTGGGCGACCCTCGGTGACCTGCTCGGGTTCAGCAAGGAGGTCGGCGCATTTCTCGCGGGCGTGTCCATCGCCTCCACGCCCTATCGCGAGTTGATCGCCGCGCGCATGGTCGGGCTGCGCGATTTTCTGCTGCTGTTCTTCTTCATCGATCTTGGGGCGGGACTCGATCTCGATGCGCTGGGAGACAGCCTCGGTGCCGCGGCCGCGTTCTCGATCTTCGTCCTGGTCGGCAATCCGTTGATCGTCATGGCCATCATGGGCTGGATGGGCTACCGGCGCCGGACGGGTTTTCTGGCTGGCCTAACCGTGGCGCAGATCAGCGAATTCTCGCTGGTGCTGGCCGCACTCGGGCTCTCTCTCGGGCACCTGGACGAGTCGGCCGTGGGGCTGGTGACGCTCGTCGGGCTGGTCACGATCAGCGTGTCGACCTACATGATCCTCTACTCGCATCACCTCTTTCGGTGGTGTGGGGCCTGGCTGTCGCCGTTCGAACGGCGCATTCCGTACGCGGAAACCCAGGCGCAGGCCGACGGAGAACCCGATCTCGAGGTCATCCTGTTCGGGCTGGGGCGCTTCGGGTCGGCAATCGCGCGGGATCTGCACGAGCGCGGCGTGAAGTTGCTGGTCATTGACGCCGACCCTGACCGCATTCGCGAGCACGCGGGCATTGGATACCCCCTTCGCTACGGCGATGCCGAGGACCCGGAATTCATCGCCTCGCTGCCGCTCGACCGCGTTGGGTGCGTGGTCAGCACCCTGCGAGATCGGCACGTCAATCGGGCGTTGCTGCATGCCGTCCTGCACGATGGGCGGCGTCCGCGGGTCGCGCTGGCGGCGGATTCCGAGGCAGAGGCGGAGGTGCTGCGGGCGCGGGGTGCCGACATCGTGCTGGTGCCCTATGCCGACGCGGCGCGCGACGCGGCAGATCGCATCCTGGCCGAGCCGCGGTACGATATGGCGAACGAGCCGGGCGTCGCTTGAGGCGCAACGAGGAAAACACCAGATGCACAGATTCAGGAACATTCTCTTCGTTGCCATTCCCGAGGCCGACGACGCGGGCGCCCTCGAGCGCGCGCTGCGTCTCGCGGAGTCCCACGGCGCGCACTTGACCGTGGTCGATGTGCGCCCCGCCGAGGTCCCTGCGGTCACGTCGCTGCCGAGGGGGCTGACCCCGGAACTGCTGCAGGAAACGGTCGCCGAGGCGAGCGGCGAGGCGTTGCAGCAGTACGAGGAGGTCATCGCTGACCGGGTGCCCTGCACGGTGCGCACGCTCATCGGGATCGGGTTCGTGGAGGTCATACGGACCGTGCTGAAGGATGGGCACGACCTCGTCGTGAAGGTGGCACAGGCGCATGGCCGCGGAAGCCGGGCCACGCTCGGCAGCTTCGATCTGCACCTGTTGCGAAAATGTCCGGTGCCGGTATGGATCGATCGGCCGGATGGCAGCCGGGGGTATCGCCGTGTGCTGGCGGCCGTCGACCTGGATCCCGACGCCGTGGTCGACCCGCGCGCGGACTCGCTCAACCGGCGCATCCTCGAGGCCGGTGCGGCACAGGCCCTCGCCGATGGCGCCGAGTTTCACGTGTTGCACGCCTGGCATGCACCCTACGAGGGTCTCCTGCGTACGCGCGGCGTGTTCCGCAGCGACGCGGACGAGGAGGCCTACATCGACAGCGAGCGACAATGGCGGCAAGGGGCGGCCGAGCAACTGCTGGGCGCGCTGCAGCACTGGTTGGCTGCGGACGACTGGAAGCGGCTGAAGCCGCGCATGCACCTGCGTCACGGCGCGCCCGGCGAGGTCATTCCGGCCGCGGCGGAGGAGCTGCGGGCCGATCTGCTCACCATGGGCACCGTCGGGCGCGTCGGGTTGGCGGGTCTGATCATCGGCAATACGGCGGAGACGATCCTCGAGCAGATCGGCTGTTCGGTGCTGGCCGTGAAACCGCCCGGATTTCGGACGCCGGTCAAGCTCGACGGGTAGGTCGCGCAGCGACCGGCGTGCCCAGCGCAACCGGTCGTTGGCGCATTATCCGGGTCCGCCGTCGGACTGCGCAGTCGACGGTCGCCCGACCGCGCGGGCGGCGACCCGACCCGGCCCGCGACGAGGGAGGTGCGTGCAATGCTGAAGGGATCCTGCGGCTGCGGCCGCGTACGCTACGAGATCGATGGCGGGCTCCAGCCGCCAGTGCGCAATTGCCACTGCTGGCGCTGTCGCAAGCACTCCGGCGCCAGCTTCGCCACGAACGCGGCGGTCGCCGCCGAGACATTCCGGCTGGTCGCCGGCCACGAGCTGCTATCGAGCTGGGAGTCCAGCCCCGGTGTGCTGCGTTGGTTCGCGAGCTGCTGCGGCTCGCCGATCTACAAACGCAGTGAGGCCAAGCCCGCGACCCTGGGACTGCGCATGGGCACGCTCGACAGCGACCCCGGCGTCCGGGTCGAGAAGCACATCGAGGTCGACGGCAAGGCGCCCTGGGTCGAGTTCTGCGACGACCTGCCGCAGGAGCGTGGCGGGGCACCGTTTGGCGAGCGCGACTGAGTCCAGCGACCGAGCGGGCGCACCCATCAGTAGCGCGGCAGCTGGAGATCCTCGAACAGCTCGGCGCGCTCCTCCGGGTCGGCAATGGCCGCCGCCTCGTCGACCACGCCGCGCGTGAGGTGCGGCGCGAAGGTCTCGATGAAATCGTACATGTAGCCGCGCAACCGGGTGTTGCGGCGGAAGCCGATGCGGGTGGTGCTGTCATCGAACAGGTGACTGGCATCGATCCGCACCAGGTCGTCGTCGGTGTCCGGCTCGTAGGCCATGTTGGCCATGATCCCCACGCCGAGCCCGAGCCGGACATAGGTCTTGATGACGTCGGCGTCGGTTGCGGTCAGGACCACGTTGGGTGTGAGCGCTGCGGCGTTGAATGCCTTGTCCAGCCGCGAGCGGCCGGTGAAGCCGAAGACGTAGGTGATGATCGGCTGCGCGGCGACGTCCTCGAGCGTGATCTCCCGCTCCTGGGCGGCCAGCGGATGGTCGCGGCGGGTGATCACCGCCCGTCCCCAGTGGTAGCAGGGCAGCATCACCAGGTCCTCGAAGTGCTCCATCGCCTCGGTGGCGATCGCGAAATCGACCTCGCCGCCGGCGGCCATCTCGGCGATCTGCATCGGCGTGCCCTGGTGCATGTGCAGGGCCACCCGCGGGTAATCGGAGATGAACCGTTCGATCACCGGCGGCAGGGCGTAGCGCGCCTGGGTGTGGGTGGTGGCGATGGTCAGGCTGCCCGAGTGCGGGTCACGGAATTCGTGCGCGACCTCCTCGATGTTTTCGGCCCCGAGCAGGACCCGGTTGGCGAGCTCGATGATCGCCTGGCCGGCCGGGGTGACGCGGGTGAGCTGGCGCCCGGTGCGCTCGAAGATCTCCACCCCGAGCTCGTCCTCGAGCAGCCGGATCTGCTTCGAGACCCCCGGCTGCGAGGTGAACAGGTGCTCCGCCGTGGCCGAGACGTTGAGCCCGTAGCGGGCGACGGCGACGATGTAGCGCAGCTGGCGCAGGGTCATGCGGGTCCTCGTCCGACCGCGGCCAAATAACGAAAAGTTATACTAGGGCATTCAATTCCGGTTTTTCAATATATAGTCCGGCCGCGATCCCTGCGTGCCCGGGTCGGCTCGGGCACGGCCCCCTCGACGGCGGGGCGATGGCCGTCGGCAGCGACCTCGCCCACGCCGCGGCCGGCAGGAGCCGCGGGGTCCGGCTGCGGCAGCGGGCGCGCGGTCGGGTCCGCCTTGCCGCTGCTCTACCCTCGCTGCCGCGTGGCCACCGTCCTCGGCCCCGATCGCGCGTGCGCGGCACGGCTCACCGCCACCGCGGCCTCGGGGCACAGGTTGCCTGGCGCCACCGACTCCGTCCTCGGGGCGCCGCTCGCGGGGATCGGGATCCGCCCACCCGCCGGCCGGACGGCAGCACCGGCTCACTCCCGGGCCGGCCGCGGCAGTGCCAGCGACCGCGGAGTGACACCGGCGACCTGCGGGTGCGGCGACTGCTGGCAGCTGGGCCAGCAGTCGTCGGTCCAGAGGATGTAGGCCTGATAGCGCTCGCGGATGGCGCGCACGTAGTGCACCGGCTCGCGGCCACGGACGTAGCCGTAGCGGGCCCGCTGATAGTACTTGGGCTGCGACAGCTTGAGCATCGCCTGCTCGACGTGGTCGAACCAGCGGTCGGGGTCGAGACCGAGCCGGCGGGCGAGGCGGCGGGCGTCACGGACATGGCCGATCCCCGCGTTGAAGGCCGCCAGCGTGAACCACATCCGGTCCTGCACCGCGAGATCCTCCTCGAAGCGATCGCGCAGCCAGTCGAGGTAGCGCACGCCGGCCCGGATGTTGGTCTCGGGCTCGGTCAGGTCACCATCGATGCCGACCTGGCGCGCGGTCGCGGGCATGATCTGCATCAGGCCGCGGGCCCCGACCCAGGACCGGGCCCCGGCATCGAAGCCACTCTCCTGGAACATCTGTGCGACCAGCAGCCGCCAGTCGAAGCCGTGGCGCTGGGCGTACTCGCGCACCAGCCCGTCATACGGCGACAGCTGGCGGTCGTGTGCGAGGTCGACCCGCTGGGCCTGGAAGCGTCGGATGCGGTCGTGGTCCTTGAAGTACTTGGCGTAGACGACGTTGTAGAACTCGCTGCGGTAGGTCTTCTCAAGGTAACGGTCGACGGCGGCCTTCAAGGCATCGTTGCCGGCGCGCATCGCCCAGCGGTGGGCGATCGGCTCGCCGAGATCCAGCGGCGCCCGCACCTCACGGTTCCACACCCGTGCATTGCGCACGATGTGATCGTCCGCCAGGGTCAGGTCGTAGACGCCGCTGGCCACCTTGGCGATGCTGGTCTCGGGCTCCTCACCCGGTGGGACGGGCTGAATCTCCGGCGGGATCTGGATGCGCTCGCCGAGTTCCACCACCTCCTCCCAGGCGTCGCTGTCGCGGCGCAGATGGAAGGTGCGCCCGGACAGGTCGTGCACCGACTGGATGCTGCGGTCCCGGCGGTCGGTCACCACCTGCCGGACGGCGAAGTGATAGGGCCGTGACCAGGCGATGCCGTCGGCGGAGTCGGTATCCGCGGGACTGAGGAAGGCGGCGGCGATGTCGGCCCGGCCGTCGCGCAGCAGCGACAGCAGCGATTCGCCGCTGTCGGCGACCACCACCTCCAGTCGCACGCCGAGGCGATTCGCGAAACGCTGCGCCAGCTCGTACTCGAACCCGAGCAGCTGGCCGCGCCAGACGAAGTAGTTGGCGGCGCTGTTGCGGGTGGCGACCCGCAGCGTGCGGCTGCGCTTGATCGCCGGCAGGTCACCGGTGTGCCGTTCCTGCTCGAACTGGGCGAGCTTGCGGTGGCCGATGAAGCGGTTGAGCAGGTCCCGCAGGCGGGTCGCGTTCTCGCGCACGCCCCAACCGACCCCGGTCTCCTCGGACACGGGAAATGCCTGACGCACGTCGTCGCGGTATTCCAGTGCCGTCTCCAGCGTGTTCTGGTCCAGCAGCGTCAGGTCGACCTCGCCCGCCGCCAGCAGATCGAGTTGCCGCTCGGGGGTCAGGCCCGGCAGGCTCTCGACCCGCAGCCCCGGGTGCTGGTCCTGCAGCGCGCGGGCGGTGTCCCAGTAGCGGGAGCCGAAGCCGACGGTGATGCTGCGCCCGTCGAGCTGGCCCGGCCGCTCGATCGGGTCGTCGGCCCGGCTGACCAGGACCTGCCGGGTGCGATCGAGCGCGACGGTGAAGGCGAGCTGCTCGCGGCGCTCGTCGGTGATGGTCAGATTGGCGACGACGAGGTCGCCGCGGCCCTCCACCAGCGCCGGGATCAGCGACTCGAAGCGGTCGACCAGCACCACCACCGGCTCCAGCCCGACCGAGCGGGCAAAGCGGGTGGCGGCGCGGATCTGGGATTCGACCGGCGTTCCGGCCCGGGGCAGGTGGTCGAGGTCGCCGGGCCGGCGCTGGACCAGCAGCCGCAGCTTCCCGTGGCGCCGGATGGCGTCGAAGTCGCCGCGCTCGATGTAGTCCGACTCCTCGACTACGCGCGGCGGTTCGTAGCTGCCCTCCTGGGGCGCCGAGCAGCCGGCGGCCAGCGCCGTCAGCAGCATCGCCAGGGCGGGCCGTCGCCATCGTCTCATCGACCGTGCCGGCTGCCTCGTCGGCCCCATTCTAGCAGGCGCGGCGCCGGCCTCCGGCGGCACGCCGGGGCCCGTTGAAAGCCTCTCGGGCGACCCCATATTCGGAAGCGTACAGCGTCAGAGGCAGCATCGTTACCAGACGAGGAGGAGACGACGATGGTGTTGGCAAGATACGAAACCCGCAATCCGTGGAGCCAGTTCCACCAGGAACTGAACCGCATGCTCGGCGAGGGTTCGAGCGTGGCCACCAGTGACTGGGTACCGGTGGTAGACATCCGCGAGGACAAGGACCAGTTCGTGCTGCACGCCGATCTGCCTGGCGTGAAGCGCGAGGACATCGATATCACCATGGAGGAAGGCGTGCTCAGCATCCGTGGCGAGCGCCGCCTGGAAGAGGTCAAGGAAGAGGGCGAGTACAAGCGGATCGAGCGCGCCCACGGCACGTTCTACCGCCGGTTCTCGCTGCCGGACACGGCCGACCCGGACAAGATCTCCGCGCGCTGCAACGAGGGCGTGCTCGAGGTCGTGATCCCGAAGCGCGAGACGGTCAAGCCGCGGCGGATCGAGATCGGCAAGTAACCACGCCTTGCGCGGCAGACCCCACGGCGCCGACGGTCACTGGCCCCCGGCGCCGTCCTTTGCTCCACCCCCGGCCTCGCCGGGGGTGTTCGTTTCCACCCAGCGCCCGCCCGCGGCGGTGTCCTCGCGTTTCCAGAACGGCGCCCGCGACTTGAGCGCCTCCATGAGCGCACG
>JAWWAE010000109.1:0-7723 GCA_033721835.1 Halofilum sp. (in: g-proteobacteria)
CACTCGCGCTGGGCCGCGGCGGGGGGGGCCGCGGCGGCGCCACGCTCGCGCTCGCGGCGCGAGTGGGGGTCGTCGACGCGCTGGCGCTGCAGGCGCTCGTGCTCCGCGCGCGCGTACTCGGCGGTCGCGCGCGCGGCCTCCAGCCGGGCCTGCTCGGCCTCCAGCGCGGCCTGCGCCCGCTGGACCCGGGCCGCCGCCTCGGCCCGCGCGCGCGGGTCCAGTGCCGCCGCCGGGGTCGGTTCCAGCGCGACCAGCACCTCGCCGGAACTGACCCGGTCACCGGCCTCGAGCGTGATCCGCGGCGCCCAGCCGTCGACCGGGGCGGAGATGTCGTAGCGCTCGCGCACGCGCGTGCGCCCCTCCTCCTCGATGGTGACGGCGAGGTGGCCGCGCTCGGCCACCGCCAGCGAGACGGGCTCGGGCGCCGGCCGCAGCGCGAGCCAGACCATGCCGGCGATGACCAGCGCGACGGGGATCAGCAGCAGGCTGCGACGGTGGATCATGGGTTCACTCCCGGACCTTGAGCACGTCGACGAGATCCATGCGGTACAGCCGGTGCGCGATCGCCGCCGCCGAGATCAGGGCGGCGGCGATGATCACGACCGCGGCGAAACCGTAGGTGCTGGGCTCGATCACGACGGGGATGCGGTAGAGCTCGGATGCCAGCCCGATCGACACCAGGCTGCAGAAGCCCTGGCCGATCAGCCACGACAACGGGATCGCGACCACGGTCAGCAGCGCGAGCTCGCCGAGCAGGATGTAGGCCGTCTCGGCACGCGTGAAACCGAGGATGCGCAGGCTGCCGAGTTCGCGCGCGCGCTCGGAGTAGGCCAGCCGCGCGGCGTTGTAGACCACGCCGAGCGCGATCGAGCCGGCGAGCAGGGTGTTGACGAAGGCGAACACCAGCAGCGTGTCGCCCATGGTGTCGAGGAATGCGTCGATCGAGGCCTGGCGCTGCGTGATCGCGGCCACGCGCGGCCGTCGCTCGAGGCGGTCGTACACGTCCTGCGCGGAGCCGGGCGTCAGCGACAGGTACGCGCCCGACAGCACGGGCGCCTCGTCGAGCAGTTCGTTCAGGGCATCGATGCGCATGTACGCCGCCGCCCCGATGAACTCCTTGACGGTGCCGACCACCGGCACCCGGTGCACATCGCCGCTGCCGTCGAGCAGCCGCACCGTGAGCGTGTCGCCGGCACCGACGTCCAGCCGTTCGCCGATCCACGAGGACAGCATCAGGCCCGCCGGCGGCAGCCGGATCGGCTGCAGCCGCGTGTCGAGCGCGCGGTGCAGGCGCGCGTCCGGCTCGTAGCCCTGGATGCCGGTCCGGTACCGGCGGTGGCCGTTGATCAGCTCGACCGGGACCGCACGGAACGGCTCGGCCGCGCGCACCCCGGGCAGCGCGACCAGCTCGAAAAGCCCCGCGCGGGCGGTGCGCTCGGTGAAGACGACGGTCGCGTCCTCGCGGCCGGCCAGCCGGAATTGCACCTCGATCATGTAGTCGATCGCGTCCTTCTGGAAGCTGCCGACGGTCATCAGCCCGCCGGCCAGCGCGATGCCGAGCACCGAGAGGACGGCGTTGACCGGGTTGCGCTCGAGGTGCCGCAGGATCATCCGCGTCGGCTGGTCGAGCCAGCGCTGCAGGCCCAGGCGCTCCACCAGGGTCGGCCGGTAGCTCGCCGGCGGCTCCGGCCGCATCGCCTCCGCGGGCGGCAGGGCCACCGCGCGGCGCACCGCCAGTGCCGTCCCGGCCAGCGCTGCGAGCAGCGCGACCGCGATGGCCCCGATGGCCGTCAGGGGCGACAGCCGGTAGGCGAGGAACGGGAAGCGGAAGAACTCGCTGTAGAGCTCGGCCATGCCGTGCCCGGCCCAGGCGCCGAGCGCGAGTCCGGGCAGCGCGCCGAGCAGCACCATGAGCGCGACCAGCAACAGGTAGTGACCGCCGACCGTCCGGTTGCCGTAGCCGAAGGCCTTGAGCACGGCGATCTGCTCGCGCTGCTGCTGCACCGTGCGACCGGTCACGACATGCAGCAGGAACGCGGCCACCCCCAGGAACAGCAGCGGCACCACCAGCGCGCTGCCGCGCAGCCCCTTGAGTTCCTGCGACAGGTACTCGTGCGACACCTGGTGCTCGCGCCCGTAGGCCCCGGTGCCGCCGTAGGGCGCGAGCAGGCGGTCGATGGCCGGGATCACGGCCTCCGGGCGCACGCCCGGTTCCAGTTTCACCACCAGGTCGTTGAATGCCCCCTCCATGTCCCAGGCCGCGGCGAGCACCGGCTCGCGCATCCAGCCGATCGCGTAGCGCTCGTAGTCGGGGAACAGCGCCCCCGGCTGGATCTGGTAGACGAACTCCGGCGACAGGCCGACGCCCACCACCTCGAGCGTGCGGCGGCGGCCCTGGATGGTCGCCTCGAGCCGGGCCTCGAGTCGCGCGCCCGGCCCCAGCCCGTGGGCCTCGGCGAACGGCTCGCTGATGACGATCTCGTCGTCGCGGCCGGGCTCGGGCAGGCGGCCGCTGCGCAGGTGGAGGCGATTGAGATGCGGCGCGCCCTGGGCCGGGATCGAGACCAGGCGCGCGGTCACGGGGTCGGCAAAGCCCGCGACCGCGAACCGGGCCTGGCCGCCTACCCGGGCCTCGAGCGCCCGCACACCGGGCACCTGCGCCAGCCGCGCGGCCACCCGGTCCGGCGCGCGCGTGACCCCGGCGAATACCTCGGTGAAGCGATAGTCGCGGTAGAAGGCCCGCTGCGTGGTCTCCAGCGATTCGATGGTCGAGAACGTGATCACCCAGGTCGCGACCCCGCCCGCGACCACCGCCGCGATGGCCAGCGCCTGCCCGCGCAGCTTCCACAGGTCGCGCAGCAGCTTGCGCGTGAGGGCGGCGGGCCTCACCAGCTCAGTTCCCGCGGTTCGACCCGCGCGTCGTTCATGTCGATACCGGCGATGCGGCCGTCACTGATGCGGATCGTGCGGTGTGCCATGCGCGCGATGACCGCGTTGTGCGTGATCACCGCCGTGGTCGTGCCGAGCTCCCGGTTGACGCGGTCGAGCGCCTCGAGCACGACGATGCCGGTCTTCGAATCGAGCGCGCCGGTCGGCTCGTCGCACAACAGCACCGCCGGCCGCTTGGCGATCGCGCGCGCGATCGCCACCCGCTGCTGCTCGCCCCCGGAGAGCTGGGCCGGGAAGTGGTCCAGGCGCCCGCCGAGACCAACCACCTCCAGCGCCGCCTCGGGCGTCATGGGGTCGCGCGCGATCTCGGTCACGATGGCGACGTTCTCGCGTGCGGTCAGGCTCGGGATCAGGTTGTAGAACTGGAACACGAAGCCGACGTGGTCGCGGCGATAGCCCGTCAGCTCCCGCTCGCTGCCGGCGGTGAGTTCGCCGCCGCGATAGAACACGCGCCCGCTGGTCGGCAGGTCGAGCCCGCCGAGGATGTTCAGCAGCGTCGACTTGCCGCTGCCGGAGGCCCCGAGCAGCACCGCCAGCTCGCCGGCGTAGAGCTCGAGGTCGACGCCGTTCAGGGCCGTGATCTCGACCTCGCCCACGAGGTAGGTCTTGGTCAGCGCCTCGACCCGGAAGACGACCTCGGGTGCGCCCGCTTCTGCTGTACTGGTGGCGTGCATCCTCGTGACCCAATGGCAAGGGTCGAGGCCGCCCTGCGATCACTCGGCGCGACGACCCGATGGCCCTGGAGGCCGGCCGCCGGACCTCGATCCGGCTGGCCGACCGGGAGCGCTCACTCTACTGCAGCCCGCCCGCCGCCGGTTGATCCACGTCAACGACCACGCCGCTGCCACCGGCACGGCTGCACAGGGGCCATCCCGTGGTGACGGGCCGGCTCGACCGAGCAGCGTTGCGTGGAACCCGGGCGGGCGATGGGCCGACCGCGATCCCGACCGGCCTCTCGCCGGGGCGCTCAACGAGCCCGGGCCGTTCCCCAGTAGTTGAAGCTGGCGAAGCGCGGGCCGGGGAGATAGGCGGATTGCAGTTGCTCGATGGCGAAGCCGCCCTCCTCCAGGCAGCGCGGGATCGGGCGCGCCAGGTGACAGCCACCGGCGAGCCGCTGCCAGACCGGGTCGAGGCGCCGCTGCCACTTGCGCACGCCGGCATCCGGTGCCTCGCCGTGCTCGCAGAAGATCAGCGCGCCGCCGGGCCTGAGTACGCGCCGCATCTGCGCCAGCGCCCGGCGCCAGTCCGGGATCGAGCACAGCGTGTAGGTGAGCAGCGCGGTATCGACCGAGTCGTCGTCCAGCGGGATTTCCTCCCCGGGCAGGTCCAGCAGTTCGACCGGGAACTCCAGGCCCCGCAGGCGGCGGACCAGCTTGCGGCGCATCCCGGCGGACGGCTCCAGCCCCCAGACCCGCTCTACCCGATGGCGGTCGTAGTACGGCAGGTTGAGGCCGGAGCCGATGCCGACCTCCAGCACCCGCCCCGCCGCCCGCGGGACGACCTGCTCGCGCTGCCTGCGGACCGGTTTCGTGCCACACGCGAGATGGATCAGGTGCGGCAGGACGTGTTCGTCGTAGAAGGCCATTCGCCCCCCAGGCGGGATTCGGCCCGGTGCGGACTTCGACGGGACCGCAGACCGAGTGTAGACGGCCCGGGCCCCGGACGGGCCGGACCATGCCCCGAATCCGCCGGCCGCGTGCGCCCGTATACTCACCGGCAAGACCATTCAGCGGAGGCTGCAGTGAATCGCGACCCACGGCCGACCCGGCGCGGCCGGTTTGCCGCCTTGACACTCCTGCTGGCGCTCGCCTGCACCGCGCCGACGGCGTCCGCGTCCGCCACGCCGCAGGCGCTGGCGCGGGCGTTGCTCGACGGCGGCCACGTGATCTACTTCCGCCACGCCGCGACCGAGTGGTCGCAGCACGACCAGGTCTCCGGCGCCGGCGACTGGACCAGCTGCGACCCCGAGGAGATGCGGCAGCTGTCCGCCGCCGGCCGCGACTCGGCACGCGCGGTCGGGCGCGCCATGCGGCAACTCGGCATCCCGGTCGCCGACGTCCATTCGAGCCCCTACTGCCGCTGCGTGGAGACCGCCGAGCTGCTCGGCCTCGGGCCGGTCGAGACCACCCTGGACCTGCTCAATGCGCGCGCGGCGGAATACGTCGGCGGGCGCGATGCACTGCGTGAGAGCGCGCGCCGGCGCCTCGGCACGCGCCCGCCCGCGGGCGCGAATACCGTCCTCGTCGCCCATGGCAACGTGTTCCTGCTCGCCGCCGGCGAGCGCCCGCCCGAGGGCGGGGCCGCGATCGTGCGGCCACTGGGCGACGGGGAGTTCGAGCTGCTGGGCACGATCCCGGCCGGGACCTGGCCCGAGCTGGTCGAGCGCTGAGGCGCGCTCAGTCGCCCCACTGCAGCCGGTACTTCAGCACCCGGTCATTGCCCGAGTCCGCGATCCAGAGGATGTCGCCGCGGACCTCGATCCCCTCCGGGGTCCTGAACTGCCCCGGCCCCTGGCCGGGCCGGCCGTCGCCGAGCACCGCGATCAGCGCGCCGTCGGCCGCGATCACCTTGACCTGGTGGTTGTACTTGTCGGCGGCGATCAGCGTGCCGTCCGCCAGCACGTCCTGGTAGCGGACGCCGTTGAAGTCCCAGGGCGGCCCCCTTCAGCTCGCGCCGGATCTCCAGTTGCGGTGACAGCAGCAGCATGCGGTCGTTGCCGGCGTCGGCCAGCCAGATGTCGCCCCCCGGCGCCAGCTCCAGGTCGTGCGGCGCGGAGAGGCCGCCGAGTTCCGCGACGACGTCGCCGGCCGCATAGGCGACGACGTTCCCCGACCAGGCCCCCGCCACGTAAACGCGCCCGTTCGGATGGACCAGCACCCCCTCCGGGCCACGGATCCGGTCCGACAGCACGCCGGCGAGCGTCGCCTGCAATCCGTCCATGTCGTAGATGGTGACCCGGCCGTTGTGGGTATCGGCCACGTGCATCCGGCCCTCGGCGTCGAAGTCGATGTCGTGGGTGCCATCCTGGTGGTCGTCGCCGAATGACCCGAGCGCCTCCAGCGAGTCCGGATCGAGCGCCAGCACCCGGTCGTTGCCGACGTCGGAGACGAACAGGTAGCGGCCGTCGGGCGACAGCTTCAGGTCGTGCGGGTTGTCCATCGGGGCGCGGCTGGCGGCGAGGAACTCGGCCCTGAAACCGGCGGCGACCGCCACCGGCACGGCGGCGCCGAGTAGCAGGACCAGCAGCAGTCGGAGGCTCATCGGGACCGATTGGGTCGCTCCGGGCTCGGGGCGCCCGGTCGCCGCCATCATACGTCCCGCGTGCCGCGTCGCGCCATGGGGCGCGACGCGCGCCGGGCCGCCGCCGTGTCCCGGACCAGGATCCCGGTGGCGGGCGTGCCGATCCGTGGTCCCCGTATACTGGCCCGGGCCTGCCCGGTCGCGGATCCGGCTGGCGTGGAACCTGCTTTCGGGGACCCCCATGGCCGCGCCCCGTCGGAGCTGGGTCGATGAAGGAACTGATCTTCAGCGGTAGCCTGCGCCCGGGTGCGGACCGGCGGAAAGTCGTGGCCGCGCTGGCGCGCCGCTTCAAGCGTTCGCCCGCGGAGATCGAGCAGCGCCTGTTCGGCGGCAGGCCGGTGCGCCTCGCGCGTTGCGAGACCCGCGGCGAGGCCGTGCGCCGGGCCGCCGAGCTGGCGCGGCTCGGCCTGATCGTCGAGATCCGCGACGCCGGTACCGCCACCGCGGCCCCGGCCGGGACGCCGGCTCCGGCCCGTGGGGGCGCGGGGTGGCGGCGCCGGCGGCTCGGCCTCGGCCTCGGGCTGGCGACGCTCGTGGTCGTGGTCGCCGCAGCCGCCTGGTACACCGCGCCCGGCTGGCGCGGCGGCGACCGCTCGGCGGCTGAGATCGCCGCCGCGCGCGGGCTGGCGACCGGCGACCTGTTGCTGCTCGGTCATCTCGACGTCCGCCGCCTCGCCATGCTCGAGCGCCGCTTCCTCGGCACGCCCGACCCCGGCGCCCTGCTCGGCGACCAGGACGGGCTCTGGGCCAGCCTGCAGGCGCACGGACTCGAGCCGCGGGCGCAGCTCGACGACATCCTCGTGGCCGGCTACGCCGGCAGCGACGGCCTCGACCTCGCCGCCATCCTGCTCGGCCGCTTCGAGCCCGCGCGACTGCGCGCGTGGTTCGAGTCGCGCTACGCGGTCGAGGCCTGGTTCGAGAGCAGCAGCACTCTCCACTTCCGGCGGCAAGTCGATGCAGGCTGTGCGCCCGGGACACTGTTCGCTGCCCGGCTCGGGGCGGAGCAGGTGGTGGTCGCGCCCGCCGGTCGGCTCGACGAGCTCGGCCGGCGCATCCTGGGCGCCAGCCGGCCGGCGATCGAGCTCGGCCGCTGGGACCGATTGACGTCCGAGCAGGTGACCACGCTCGCCGTATTCCCCGGCGAGCGGCTGGAACAGGCCGCCAGCGGGCTCGCGGGCACGGTGCTGACGGCAGCGGCCAGGGCCAACGAGCCGGCCGAGGCGTTCTACGCAGGGCTCGCCCCGGTGCTGCTGCCGCCCGGTGTGCGCCTGCAGGCCGAGCTGGTGAGCCGCGATCGCGCGTACCTGGAGCAGGCGGTCGCCCGCGCACGCCAGCACCTGGAGGCAGGCGCCGCGCGGGCCGCGCGCGGCTGGCCCGAGCTGGTGCCGCTGTACGAGCGCGCCGGCCTCGAGCACGACGGCGACACGCTGCGCGCGAGTGTCCGCCTCGACACCGACTTCGACGACGAGCTCGC
>JAWWAE010000110.1:0-7693 GCA_033721835.1 Halofilum sp. (in: g-proteobacteria)
CATGCGCGGACGCACCTTCCTCAATCGCTTCGTCATCATCGACGAGGCACAGAACCTCACGGCCAAGCAGATGAAGACACTGGTGACGCGCGCCGGGCCCGGGACCAAGGTGGTATGTCTCGGCAACATCGCCCAGATCGACACGCCGTACCTCAGCGAGACCACCTCCGGGCTGACCTTCGTGGTCGATCGCTTCCGCGGCTGGGCCCATGCCGGGCACATCATCCTCACGCGCGGCGAGCGCTCGCGGCTGGCCGACTACGCGTCCGAAGTACTCTAGCGTCGCTGGTGTCCAGGCTGCCGGCGATCCAGGACCTCGAGCGCGCCGCCGCCGCGCTCGAGCCGCACGCCGTACGCACACCGCTGCTCGAATCCCGCCACCTGAACGAGGAACTCGCCGCCCGCGTCCTGTTCAAGGCGGAGAACCTGCAGCGCACCGGCTCGTTCAAGTTCCGCGGCGCCTACACCGCCATCTCGCGCCTGCCCGACCAGCGCCGCCGGCAGGGCGTGGTCGCCTACTCCTCCGGCAACCACGCCCAGGGCGTGGCCGCGGCCGCGCGCATGTTCCGCATCCCGGCCGTCATCGTCATGCCGACCACCGCGCCGCGCATGAAGATCGACCGCACCCGCGATCACGGCGCCGAGGTCGTGCTGTACGACCCCGCCCACGAGCAGCGCGAGCCGATCGGCGAGCGCCTGCAGGCCGAGCGCGGCCTGTCGCTGGTGCGACCGTTCGATGACTTCGACGTGATCTGTGGCCAGGGCACGGTCGGGCTGGAGATCGCCGAGCAGGCGCGGGCACGGCGGCTCGAGATCGACGAGCTGTGGTGCCCCTGCGGCGGCGGTGGCCTGATTGGCGGGATTGCCACGGCGCTCGCCGACCGCAGCCGCGACACCCGCCTGTACTGCGTCGAGCCGGAGCACTTCGACGACACCCGCCGCTCGCTCGCGGCCGGCAAGCGACTGGCGATCGAGCCGGGGCACGCCTCGATCTGCGACGCCATCGTCACGCCGCGGCCGGGCGAACTCACCTTCCGGATCAACCGCGAGCGGCTGACCGACGGCCTGGTGGTCGACGAGCGCGCGGTCATGCTGGCCATGCGCTGGGCCTTCGAGCACCTGAAGCTGGTGCTCGAGCCCGGCGGCGCGGTCGCGCTCGCCGGCCTGCTGGCCGGCGCCCGCGACGTGCGCGGCCGCACCGTCGCCGTGGTCCTGTCCGGCGGCAACGTCGACCCCGACACCTTCGCCCGCTGCATCGCAAACGGCTGAACCCGCGGCACGACCGGTCGCGGTGCGCTATATTCCGGCGGGAGTCAGGGACCGAACGGTCGACGGGGGACCACCGAAAACACCGAAGGAACACCGAAGACACCGAAAGGACCTGAACGGACGTTTCGTAGGTGCGCTTTCGCCGAAGGCGAACGCGTACGCATGCCCGCAACGCGGGCGTACGCGTTTGCTGCCGCAAAAGCGCACCTACATCATCGATGCCGGACGCGACACCGCCACCAAACGCTCAATTGGTCTTCTCGGTGTGATCGGTGGTTTACATAACAAAGCGCTACAACAGCGGCAACGAACAACAACCGGCAACCAGCCGGCGAGGGAGAAGGGAAATGGACGCAAGTTGGATCCTGCTCGGCATCCTGGTGGTGCTGGTGGTCTACGTCATCTACATCTACAACCGCCTGGTCGCGTTCCGCAATCGCGTGCGCAACGGCTTCGCGCAGATCGACGTGCAGCTGCAGCGACGCTACGACCTGATCCCCAACCTGGTCGAGACCGCCAAGGGTTATCTCAAGCACGAGCGCGAGACGCTGACCGGCGTGATCGAGGCCCGCAACCAGGCCAAGGCGGCCGAGGAGCGCGCACGCGAGCAACCCGAGGACGGCGCCGCCCTGCGCGCGCTGTCGCAGGCCGAGGGCGGACTGTCGGCCGCGCTCGGGCGCCTGTTCGCGCTCAACGAGAGCTACCCCGACCTCAAGGCCGACGGCACCATGCGCGACCTGATGGAAGAGCTGTCGTCGACCGAGAACAAGGTCTCGTTCGCCCGCCAGCACTTCAACGACGCGGTGATGTACTACAACACCTACCGCGAGCAGTTCCCGAACAACCTCGTCGCCAACAACACGGGATTCAAGGTCGCCGAGCAGCTCGAGCTCGAGGACCCGGAGGCGGCCCGCGAGCCGGTGCGGGTGTCGTTCGGCTGAGCCCCTGACGGCCGGCGATGGACTTCTTCGAGCGCCAGGATCGCGCGCGCCGTGGCACCGCGGTACTGGTCGCGGTGTTCCTGCTGGCGGTGATCGCGATCGTGCTCGCGGTCGACGCGATCGCCTGGGCCGCCTTCCTCTACCTCGATCCGGAGACCCCGGGCTTCCTCGGCTGGCTGCAGACGCGGCCGGCGTGGATCGTGACCGCGGTCGCGCTGACCGTCGTCGCCGGCGGCAGCGTCCATCGCTGGATCCAGCTGGCCCATGGCGGCGGCGGCCGGGTCGCGATCCTGATGGGCGGCCGCATTGTCGACCCGGCGACGCGGGACCCGCGCGAGCGGGTGCTGATCAACGTCGTCGAGGAGATGGCCGTCGCCTCGGGCGTGACCCTGCCCGACGTCTACGTGCTCGACCACGAACCCTCGATCAACGCCTTCGCCGCCGGCCTCTACCCCGCCCAGGCCGTGATCGTGGTGACCAAGGGCACCTCGGAGGAGCTCGACCGCGACCAGTTGCAGGGCGTGATCGCGCACGAGTTCAGCCACATCCTCAACGGCGACATGCGGCTCAACCTGCAGCTGCTGGCGCTGCTCGCGGGTATCACCGTCATCGGCCAGATGGGGGCGTCGGTGTTCCGGGGCGCGGCCCTCGGCCGCCGGCGGTCGCGCGTCTCCAGCGGGCGCGGCGGCGGCAGCGGGGTCCTGATCGTGTTCGGGATCGCCGCCGCACTGGTGATCGTGGGCTGGATCGGCGTCCTCGCCGGCCGAGTGATCAAGGCCGCGGTCTCGCGTCAGCGCGAGTTCCTGGCCGACGCCGCCGCCGTCCAGTTCACGCGCAACCCCGACGGCATCGCCGGCGCGCTGCTGAAGATCCGCGACAACGCCGCCACCAGCCTGCTGCAGGCGCGCCACGCGGAGGAGGTCAGCCACATGGCCTTCGGCCGCGCGGTCGGCGGGCTCACGCGCCTGACCGCGACGCACCCGCCACTGGAGGCCCGCATGCGCGCGCTGGGCCCGAAGTACGCGCTCTGGTTCCGCCAGGACAGCCGCGAGCGCGCCCGCCGCCGGCGCGCGCAGGCGCAACCACGAGCGACCACGCCGGCCAGCGCGAGCGCGAACCGGCCGAGCGAGGGCGACTGGCTGCACGACACCCTCACCGCCGGCGGCGCGATCCCGGTCGAGACCCTGGCCGGCGACGCCTGGGGCGGCGCCGAGTGGGCCCTGTCGCCGGCCGCCCTGGCGGTGCTGGCCGGCAGCGTCAGCGCGCGCGACCTCGACCACGCGCGGCGGCTGCTCGACCGGCTGCCGGCGACGATCCGCCATGCCCTGCACACGCCCGAGGGCGCGACCCGGGTGCTGTACGCGCTGCTGCTGCACGGCCCCGAGTGGCGTGACGCGGACGCGGACGCGCTCCCGGAGGGGCTGCGCGAGGCCGTGCTCGAGGCCCGTACCACGCTGGAGCAGCGATGCCCGGGCGAGGTGCCGGGCACGCTCGATCCGCGGCTGCGCCTGCCTCTGCTCGAGCTCGCGATCCCGGCGCTGCGGCGCCTGCCGCGGGCGGCGATCGACGAATTCCTGCTGCGGGTGGATGGCCTGGTGCGGGCCGACGAGCGGGTCTCGCTGTTCGAGTTCACCGCGCGCAGCGTGCTGCGCCACGAGCTGTCGGGCCGCGCCCCGCGGAGCGGCAACGAGCGGCTGGAGGCCCGGCGCGCCGATGCGCGCCTGGTGCTGTCGTTGCTGGCGATGGTCGGTGGCGGCGGCGACGCCGAGGCCCGGGCCGCCGCCTACACCCGCGCGGCGCGCCCGCTGTTGGGCGAGAACGCCGGCGAGCCACTGCCGCCGGCCGAGTGCACCCCCGCCGCCTTCACCGCGGCGCTGGAGCGGCTCGACGCCCTGCGGCCGACGGCCAAGCGCGCGCTGCTGCTCGCCTGCGCCGACTGCATTGCCAGCGACGGCCTGGTGCGTCCCGCCGAGGCCGAGCTGTGGCGGGCGATCGCGGTCACGCTGGACGTGCCCGTGCCGCCGCTCGGCATGCATTGAGCGGCGACAAGGCGACCGTAGACCGGTATTCGCGCCAGCGAATGCCGGCCTGGACCCCACGCCGGCACTCGCGTCGCGCGCCGCGCGCCGCAAACACCGGCCTACCCACGATCGAGCCCTCGCCAACCCGCCCGGCCTCACGTCGCTGCGCCGGATACGTTATGCTCGTTGCTAAACCGCATTCCCGGAGAACCCCATGAAACTCAGCGACGAAACGCTGCTGCGCAACCAGTGCTACATCGGCGGCCAGTGGGTCGGCGGCAAGGAGGAGCTGTCGGTCACGAACCCGGCCAACGGCAAGGAAGTCGGGCGGGTCGCGCGGCTCGGCGCCAGCGAGACGCGCCAGGCCATCGAGGCGGCCAACGCGGCACTGCCCGCCTGGCGCGCGAAGACCGCCGCGGAGCGCAGCGCGATCCTGCGGCGCTGGTACGAATTGATGCACGAAAACGCCGACGACCTGGCGGCGATCATGACCGCGGAACAGGGCAAGCCCCTGACCGAGTCGAAGGGCGAGATCGGTTATGCCGCCTCGTTCCTGCAATGGTTCGCGGAGGAGGCGAAGCGCATCTACGGCGACGTCATCCCGGAACACCAGAACGACAAGCGCATCGTCGTCACCAAGGAACCGATTGGCGTCTGTGCCGCGATCACGCCATGGAACTTCCCGCAGGCGATGCTCACGCGGAAGTGCGGGCCCGCGCTGGCCGCCGGCTGCACCATGGTGCTGAAGCCCGCCGAGCAGACGCCGTTGTCGGCACTGGCGCTGGCGGAGCTGGGTGCGCGCGCAGGCGTCCCGGATGGCGTGTTCAACGTGGTGGTCGGCAAGGCCAAGGAAATCGGCGGCGAGATGACCTCGAACCCGATCGTGCGCAAGCTCACCTTCACCGGCTCGACCCCGATCGGCAAGCTGCTGATGGAGCAGTGCGCCGCGACCATGAAGAAGCTGTCGCTGGAGCTCGGCGGCAATGCGCCCTTCATCGTGTTCGACGACGCCGACCTCGACGCCGCGGTCGAGGGCGCGATCGCCTCGAAGTACCGCAACACCGGCCAGACCTGCGTCTGCGCCAACCGGATCCTGGTCCAGGCCGGGGTCTACGACGAGTTCGCGCAGAAGCTCGGTGAGCGGGTCGGCGCCATGAAGGTCGGCGACGGTTTCGAGGAAGGCGTAACCATCGGCCCGCTGATCGACGACAATGCCATTGCCAAGGTCGAGGAACACGTGACCGATGCCGTCGAGCACGGGGCCACCGTCGTCACCGGCGGCCAGCGCCATGCCCTCGGCGGGACCTTCTACGAGCCGACCGTGTTGACCGGGGTCACCAGCGAGATGAAGGTCGCCGGCGAGGAGACCTTCGGCCCGGTGGCGCCGCTGTTCCGCTTCGAGACCGAGAGCGACGCCGTCGCAATGGCCAACGACGTCGATGCGGGCCTGGCGTCGTACTTCTACACCCGTGACCTGGCCCGCGCCTGGCGCGTCGGCCGCCACCTCGAGTACGGCATCGTCGGCATCAACACCGGCCTGATCTCGACCGAGGTCGCGCCCTTCGGCGGCGTCAAGGAGTCCGGGCTCGGCCGCGAGGGCTCGAAGTACGGCATCGAGGACTACCTCGAGATCAAGTACATGTGCATGGGCGGGATCGATCCCGAGCTGCAGTGAGCGGAGTTTGTGCCCGACTCGAGCCAGAGCCCCTCTCCCGTCGGGAGAGGGGTTGGGGGTGAGGGGCGCGAGCGCAGCGAGCCGCTCGACGGCGCATCGCTTCGCGATGCCCCCTCACCCTGACCCTCTCCCGGTGGGAGAGGGAATGTTCGCTGATCGCGACCGATGAAGATCCATCGCGCGTTCGTGGCACTGATCGTCCTGTCCTGGCTGGCGGGCTGCGCCACCGCGCCAGGCCCGGCGACCGAGGCCGGGGAACCGGCGGCGCCGGCGACCGTCGCAAAGGCCGCGACGCCGGCGCCCGCGATCGAGCCGCCCTCGCCGCTGCCGGCGCAACCGCGTCCGATCCGCATCACCCTGGTGGGCGACATCATGCTCGGTGGCAGCGCCAGCGAGTTCATGCAGCGCCACGGTCATGACTATGCCTTCGCGGGGGTGGCCGCAGAACTGGCGCGCGGCGATGTCGTCTTCGGCAATCTCGAGGGGCCGTTGACCGATGGCGGCGAGGCGTTCCCCGAAAAGGAGTACCTGTTCCGCAC
The DNA here is from genome assembly GCA_033721835.1 of Halofilum sp. (in: g-proteobacteria). GTDB lineage: Bacteria > Pseudomonadota > Gammaproteobacteria > XJ16 > Halofilaceae > Halofilum. The sequence continues at coordinate 6,446 of JAWWAE010000110.1, forward strand.
GCCGCCGGGGAAGGTGGCACCGGCGCTCGCCGGCGCGGGCTTCGACGTCGTCAGCCTGGCCAACAACCACACGCTGGATTACGGCATCACCGGGCTCTATGACACCCTGGATGCGTTGTACGACACCGGCATCCGCGCCGTCGGTGCCGGGGCGGATCTTGAACGGGCACGCCGGGCGGCGATCGTCGAGGCCGGCGGCCACCGCGTCGGTTTCCTCGCCTATTCCAATACCTTCCCCGAGGCCTTCTGGGCCGAGCCCGAACGGCCCGGGACTGCGTTCGGGCACCTGCACCAGGTCCGCGCCGATGTCGCCGCGCTGCGCGAGCGGGTGGACACGGTCGTCGTCTCGTTCCACTGGGGCCGCGAATCGACCACCGAGCTGCGGCCCTACCAGCCGCTGCTCGCGCGCGGGGCCATCGACGCCGGCGCCAGCATCGTCGCCGGCCACCACCCCCACGTGCTGCAGGGGATCGAGCGCTACCGCGACGGCGTGATCCTCTACAGCCTCGGCAATTTCACGTTCGGCTCCTACAGCGAGAACGCGCGCACCAGTGCGATCGCGCACGTCACGGTCGACACCGACGGCCCGCGCACGCTGGAGCTGGTCCCGATCGACGTCTACAACCCCGAAGTCCTGTTCCGCCCGGTGCCGCTGGAGGGCGAGGCCGCTACCGCGGTCGCCGCCCACCTGGCAGAACTGTCCGCGCCACTGTCGACCAGCCTGCAGATTGACAACGGCCGCGCCTGGCTCGACCTGGAAACCCCGAACGCCCGGGCCGCTACTACCGAGCCATGAGCGGAAGTCGGAAGGGAACCCCGAATGAACGCGGATGAACGCGAATATGGCCGCGTTGCGGTGTGTGTGATTTCGGAGCTTCGCTGACAGTACCTTGCAACGGACCGTTGCAGAAAGAACCACAAAATGGACACAAGATAGACACAAAATGAGTTCATCAGACCGGCAGGCTCGAGATCTCCGGGAACGGAGCATTTTGTGTTCATCTTGTGTCCATTTTGTGGTTGCTCGATCGCCGATCAGTCGGCAATCGGTCACCAGCGAAGCTGTGACACGGCAGCATGAACTGACGCGCTAATATTCGCGTTCATTCGCGTTCATTCGCGGTTCCTTCTCCCCAGTCGCGGCAACCCGCGGCTGTGATATTCTGATCTCCAATCCCTTGTAGTCCCCCACCGATGCAGCAGGCCGTTTCCGAAATCCCCGCCGGCGTCAACGCCCAGGTCTCGCCC
>JAWWAE010000111.1:0-7565 GCA_033721835.1 Halofilum sp. (in: g-proteobacteria)
CCCACGCGCCAGCCGTCGTGCAGGCGCAGGTTCACCCCGTCGAGCAGGGTCTCGCCGGCGATCTGCAGGTGGAGGTCGGTCAGGCTGAGCATGGATCCGGAACGGGCGCGGTTCGGGGAGCGCGCAGGGTACCGGAATGGCAGGGGCGATGAAATTTCCGGTGCCGGTGGCCGGCTCGCTGCGCTCGCGGCCCTCACCCCAACCCCTCTCCCGGGGGGAGAGGGGCATGACGCTACCGCGGCGCGAGGCCCGCTCCAGTGGCAACCGCCTGCAACGAACCACCCCCTCTCCTTCTGGGAGAGGGACGGGGAGAGGGGAGCGCCGGCAGGCGCTTGCGATTGCACGGACGCACCGGGGTGGGCCATTGCCCACAGGTGCAATGCGGTGCTCCCCGCGCCCGCCGGTTGACTCGCGTGTCTGCGCCACAGGGAACGCGGGTTCGCGGCCGGAGGCCGCTCCGACAGTCAGATTCTTGCGTTACGGCCGCGTGACGACCCCGCCCGGGGGCGCATCCGCCCGCGGCGCCAGCAGCATCGGCCCGCAGCGCAGCAGGAACAGCGCAAAGGCCGCGATCCACAGCGCCCCGGCCAGACGCCAGGCATCGGCGCCGGCCCAGGGGCCGAGCAGCCGGCTGACCGCGGCCGCCTGCAGGGCGAGGAAGGCGAGCGTGAGCAGGGTGCCCGCGCGCAGCGGGCGGCCGGTATGGCCGAGGGTCGCGCGGGCCATCACCGCCAGCGTCATGGTGCCGATCGCGCCGACCAGCAGCCCGTGCAGGGCCCAGGGCCCGGCCCAGGCCGGGCCGAGCAGCGCCGCGGCCCGGATGGCGTAACCGACGGCCAGCCAGGCGTAGCCGGCGTGGAGCACGAGCAGCAGCGGCTCGCGCCAGACGCGCGTGCCGCGCCAGCCGTGCAGCCGCAGTGCGTGCAGGGGCGCGGCCAGGAGTGCGAGCCAGCCGGCCGCCAGCGGCTCGATGAACTCGGCCAGGGCGACCGCGGCGCTGGCGCCGATCGCCAGGCCGTCGCGCAGGTCCGGGGCGCGCGGCGGCGCGGACCCGCCGCGCGCGGCCAGGTGGTTGCGCGTGAAGGCGGGCGTGATGCGGCCGCCGATGACGGCGATCTGCAGCGCGATCAGCATGGTCGCGAAGGCCAGCGCGCGTTGCGCCAGCTGTGGCTGCTCGAGCAGCACCGCCGCGTGCCAGAAGGCGTTGGCCAGGGCGAGGAATCCGACCACCACGAGCGGCAGCCACTGGCGCCCGGAGCCGCGCGCCCACAGCGGCCGGGCCGCGATCAGGGCGATCGCCGGCAGGAAGGCGACATCGGCGGCGATCGCCCACCACGCGGGCGGGCCGGCCCAGAGGCCGACGCGGGCGACCAGCCAGAGGGCGACGCCCGCCAGCAGCGGCGCCCCCGCGACCGGGGCCGTGCCGGTCCAGTTCGGCACCGCCGTGAGCAGGAAGCCGGCCATGGCCGCCGCGACGTAGCCGAACAGCAGCTCGTGGCCGTGCCAGGCGAACGGGTTGCCGGCCGGCAGGCCGACGCCGTGCAGCACCAGCACGGTGCGCAGGACCACGGCGATCGCCGCGAGGGCGGCGAGCAGGAACAGCGGCCGGAATCCGGCCTGGAGGACGACGGGCGTGGCGGTGGGTGACATCGGCGGCCTCGCGGCAAGGGTGGCGCGGCCCGCACGATGCACCATCCGGGGGCGTGCGCGGATTGACCGCGGTCAAGTGGCACGCGCCCGGCCCGTGGCCGCGGCCGTCAGTCGTGCCCGCGGCCGCCGCCGAGGTCGCCGATCCAGCTCATCGCCGCGGCCGCGCGCGGGAAGCCGAGCGTGGGGATGGCCAGCAGGGCGACCTGCTCGATGGCGCTGGTCGGCAGGCCCTCGGACTCGGCGCGGCGGACGTGGGAATGGACGGCGCCCTCGGAGCTGGCGCCGATGGCCAGCGCGATCTTCACCAGTCGGCGCTCGCGCTCGGACAGCGGGCCGGCCGCGGCCACGGACTCGCCGAGCGCGCTGTAGGCCGTCCAGACATCGGGAAAACGGTCGGCGATCTCGCCGGCGGTGGCGGGGAGTTCGGGTTTGTTCATCGGGCTTCTCCGCTTGTTCGGGATGGGGTGTGTCGATGCGGGGACCGGGGCCCGCGTCGCGACAGTAGAGCATGTCGCCGCCGGCGGCCAACCGCCGGCCGCCTCGGCCCGGGGTCTCGCCGCGATGGCCGTTGCTTGACCAGGGTCAAGTTTCCTCGCGCCCGGCGGCGACATACTCGCTGCCGAGGACGGCCGAACTCTATCGGGGGTGGGCAGTGAATCCCGCGCTGCAATTCGATCCGGAACTGGTGCGCCGCTACGACGTGGCCGGACCGCGCTATACCTCGTACCCGACCGCGCCCTGGTTCCGTGACGACTTCGATTGCGACGACTATGACGCCTGCGCCGCGGCCGCCGATCCGGGGCGGCCGCTGTCGCTGTACTTCCACCTGCCGTTCTGCGCGACCCTGTGCTTCTACTGCGCCTGCAACAAGGTGGTGACCAGGAACCGCAAGCATGCCGGTCCCTATCTCGATCACCTGCAGCGCGAGATCGAGTTGCAGGCGGAGCGGTTCGCCGACCGGCCGTCGGTCGACCAGTTGCACTGGGGCGGCGGCACGCCGACCTTCCTCGAGCCCGAGCGCATGCAGTGGCTGGTCGAGTGCATCGCCCGCCACTACCCCTTGCGCGAGGATGATGGCGGCGACTACTCGATCGAGCTCGACCCGCGCGCGGTCGACAGCGACACCATCCGGCTGCTGCGGCGGCTGGGTTTCAACCGCGCCAGCCTCGGGGTGCAGGATCTCGACGAGCGGGTCCAGCGGGCGGTCAACCGGATCCAGCCCGAATCGGTCACGCGGGCGACGCTGGACGCCTGCCGCGAGGCCGGCTTCCGCTCGCTCAACCTCGACCTGATCTACGGCCTGCCGCTGCAGACCCTGGACAGCTTCACGCGCACGATCGACCGCGTGATCGAGCTGGCCCCCGACCGGATCGCGGTCTACAACTACGCCCACCTGCCCGAGCGGTTCCCGCCCCAACGGCGCATCCGGGCCGAGGACCTGCCGTCACCGGCCGAGCGGCTCGTGATCCTGCAGCGGGCCGTCGAGCGGCTGACCGCGGCCGGCTACCTCTACATCGGCATGGATCACTTCGCCCGCCCGGACGACGAGCTGGCCGTCGCCCAGCACGAGGGCACGCTCACCCGCAACTTCCAGGGCTACAGCACCCACGGCGACTGCGACATCGTCGCCCACGGCATCAGTGCCATCGGCATGTTCGGCGACTGCTACAGCCAGCACTTCCACGACCGTGAGCGCTACTACGCCGCGCTCGACGCCGGCCGCCTGCCGGTCGCCCGCGGCCTGCGCCTGTCACCCGACGACCGCATGCGCCGCGAACTGATCACGCGCGTGATGTGCGACTTCGAGCTCGACGTGCCGGCCTTCGAGGCGCGCCATGGCATCGATTTCGGGCACGCGTTCGCCCAAGAGTGCGAGGCGCTGGAGCCGCTGGTCGCCGATGGGCTGGTACGCTGGGCGGGGCGGCGACTCGAGGTCACGCCCGCCGGCCGGCTGCTGGTGCGCAACGTGGCGATGGTGTTCGACCGCTACCTGCAACGCCAGGCCGATACGCGCTTCTCGCGCGCGATCTGAGCAATTCATCGAGGGGGCTTCCCGGCACCCCGGGCAGCCGCCGCAGCGGAGCCGTGCTCGTGAGCAGCTCAACTTCCGGCACTCGACCTGCATTCCATGGCAGCCCGCAACGGGCCCTGCTCGGGGCCACCGTCGGCTTTTTCATCGGCTTCGGCGCCGTGTCCCTGTTCGGACCCACCGCGAGCCGCTTCATCGAGGTGATGCAGCTCAGCCCGTTCCAGGTCGGGCTGCTGGTCTCGATCCCGATGCTGACCGGTTCGCTGCTGCGCATTCCGTTCGGTGCCTGGGTCGATACGACCGGCGGCAAGCAGCCCTTCCTGGTGCTGCTGCTGCTGTCGGTGATCGGCATCGCGGGACTCTGGTACATGCTGCTGACGTTGTTTCCCGACCGCCTGACGCAAGCCCAGTACCCGTGGCTGCTGCTGTTCGGGGCGCTCGGCGGTTGCGGCATCGCCACCTTCAGCGTCGGTATCGGGCAGGTCTCGTACTGGTACCCGCGCGAGCGCCAGGGCTCGGCGCTCGCCATCTATGCGGGTCTCGGCAATACCTCGCCGGGCCTGGTCGCGGTGATCCTGCCGCTGATCATCATGTTCGGCGGCCTCTGGGTCGCCTACCTGGTATCGGTCGGCATCATCGTGGCCGGCCTCGTGCTGTACTGGTTCACGGGGCACAACGCCTGGTACTTCCAGGCCCGGCGGCAGGGGCTCGAGCCGCATGAGGCGCGGCGCCTGGCCGAGACCGAGGGCCAGGAGGTGTTTCCCAGGGGATCGGCGTTCCAGGGGCTCGCCGCGGCGGCGAAGATCTGGCGCACCTGGGTGCTGGTGATCCTCTACTTCACCACCTTCGGGGGCTTCCTCGCCCTGACCACCTGGTTGCCGACCTACTGGCAGCAGTACTTCGAGGTGTCGCAATGGACCGCGGTGATCATGACCGCGTCGTTCTCGCTGCTGTCCTCGCTGATCCGCGTGCCCGGCGGGTGGTGGTCGGACCGCCTCGGCGGCGAGCGGGTCGCCACTGGCGCCCTGCTGATCCTGCTGGTCGGCGCCACGATTATCAGCTTCGGCGGGCATCCCGTGCTCGCCGGGATCGCGCTGCTCCTGGTCGCCTTCGGCATGGGGGTCAACAACGCGGCCGTGTTCCGGCTGGTGCCGGACTACGTGCCCGAGGCGGTCGGGGGTGCCGCGGGCTGGGTAGGCGGCCTCGGGGCACTGGGCGGCTTCGCGGTGCCGCCACTGCTCGGCGCCGTGGTCGAGTGGGTGGGCCCGGTCGGCTACGCGCGCGGTTACCTGGTGTACGTGGCGCTGGCGCTGCTCTGCCTCGGGCTGACCGCCGTGCTGCGCCGCACCGCGAAGGACTCGGAGTAGAAACGGGCCGGATTCGATCCGGGCAGGCTCGTGACGCACGTACCCGTCGGCGCATTGCTTTCAGGTGATCGCTCAGCGGTGGCCTCGCCCGGCGCTGAGCCGGGCCGCCACCGGCAGCGGTGGCGCTTGATTGCGCTCCAGGCCGATGCGCTCAGGCCAGCGAGGCGCCGAGCAGGTCGAGGCCGAGGAAGGCGCCGACCAGGATCACATTCAATGCCCAGGCGACCGTCAGGGCGCGGGCAATTGCACCCCAGTACTCGGGCTGGGCATGTTCGGCGCAGCGCCACACGGAGACGAGGATCCACACCGTGTAGCCGAGCATGATGACGGCGGTGATCAGGTACAGTGGCCACGAGATGCCGAGGCCCTGAACCGCGAGCAGGAACACGGCGGCCAGGAGCCAGCTGCCGACCACGCCCCAGAGCCAGAACACCCGCCACAGCGGCCCGTCACCTCGCCAGTAGCGCTGCACGATCGCCTTCATCACGGACTCCCTCCAGTGCCGACAGCGGCACGCGGCGCCGCCGGTCCCGTCGACCGGCCACATGCGCCACGGCACCAGCATGCACGACTCATCGGGGTGGAGAAATAACACGGCTGCGCGGCAATCCGACTTGACCGAGGTCAAGTCGGCGCCAGCCGGACTGTGGCGAAATGGCGCCACTTCGAATTCGCTTGGAGACCCGCCCCGTGCTCGACCAGGACCAGTACGTACCGGCCAAGGCCCACAAGGCGCTGGCGATGTCCACGCTGGCGTTCACCGTCTGCTTTGCCGTGTGGACGATCTTTTCCATCATCGGTGTCAAGATCAAGCAGGACCTGGGCCTCAGCGAGACCCAGTTCGGGCTGCTGGTGGCCACGCCGGTGCTGACGGGGTCCATCAGCCGCATCTTCCTCGGCATCTGGACCGAGAAGTACGGCGGCCGGCTGGTGTTCACCGTCCTGATGCTGGCCACCGCGGTCGCGGCCTGGCTGCTGTCGGCCGTCGAGACCTACGAGATCTTCCTGCTGGCGGCGCTCGGCGTGGGGCTCGCCGGCGGTTCCTTCATCGTCGGCATCGCCTACACCTCGGAGTGGTACGACAAGCGCCACCAGGGCACCGCGCTCGGCATCTTCGGGGCCGGCAACGTCGGCGCCGCGGTGACCAACTTCGGTGCCCCGTTCCTGGTCGTGGCCTTCGGCTGGGAGACGACCGCGCAGATCTACTCGATGGTGCTGGTCGCGATGGCGGTCGTGTTCTGGCTGGTGACCGAGAACGACCCCCGCCTGCAGAGGCGCAAGGCCGAGGGCGCCCGCCCGACCCCGCTGTCCGAGCAGCTCGAGCCGCTGAAGAAGCTGCAGGTCTGGCGGTTTGCGCTGTACTACTTCTTCGTCTTCGGCGCCTTCGTTGCGCTGGCCTCGTGGCTGCCGCGCTACTACGTCGGTGCCTATGGTCTCGGGCTCGGCATGGCCGGCACCCTGGCCGCCCTGTACGCGCTGCCGGCCTCGGTCTTCCGTGCGCTCGGCGGCTGGCTGTCGGACAAGATCGGTGCCCGCGCCGTGATGTACTGGACCTTCGGCGTGTCGCTGGTCTGCCTGTTCGTCCTTTCCTATCCCGAGACCCGCTACGTGGTCTCCGGCATCGACGGCCCGATCGAGTTCTCGTTCGGGATCCCGGTCGCCCTGTTCACGCTGCTGACCTTCATCCTCGGGTTCGTCATGTCGCTGGGCAAGGCGGCCGTGTACAAGCACATCCCGGTCTACTACCCGGACCACGTCGGCTCGGTCGGCGGCCTGGTCGGGATGATCGGCGGCCTCGGCGGATTCGTCCTGCCGATCGCCTTCGGCGTCATGAACGACCTGACCGGCGTCTGGACCAGCTGCTTCATGCTGCTGTTCCTGGTGGTCGCCGTGTCCATGACCTGGATGCACTTCGCCATCCTGCGCATGGAACGCCGCCGCGTGCCGGCGCTGGCGACCGAGGAACACTTCCGCTACCTGCCGGAGATCCAGCCCGACTACAAGCAGGAGCGGGGCATGGCGCACTGAGCGCGCCGCCCGGCATCCGCGACAGGAGATCGAACGATGAGCGACGACACCAGGCAGGGCGGGCTGATGACCGACCTCGGTCGCGTCCTGGAGGATTGGCGACCGGAGGACGCGGACTTCTGGCAACGCAAGGGACGCCCGATCGCGCAGCGGAACCTGTGGATCTCGATCCCCTGCCTGCTGCTCGCGTTCTCGGTGTGGATGGTCTGGAGTGCGGTCGCCACCCGTCTCAACGACATCGGTTTCACGCTCACGACCAACGAGCTGTTCTGGCTGACGGCACTGCCCGGCCTGTCGGGCGCCACCTTCCGCATCTTCTACAGCTTCATGGTGCCGATCCTGGGCGGGCGCCGCTGGACGGTGCTCTCCACTGCCTCGCTGGCACTGCCGGCGTTGTGGATGGGCTTTGCGGTCCAGGACCCGGCCACGCCGTTCTGGGAGTTCGCCGTGATCGCGTTGCTGTGCGGCTTCGGCGGCGGCAACTTCGCCTC
>JAWWAE010000112.1:0-7552 GCA_033721835.1 Halofilum sp. (in: g-proteobacteria)
CGGCCTGTTCGACTACATGTACGGCGATGAGCCGGAGCAGTGGTCGCCGGCGCTGACGGGCGAGGACCGCATCCGCTGCATCATCAACGTGCTGACGCGCATGCGCTTCTGCCGCGCCGACGGCTCGATCGACCTCGACCCGACCGGCCCGCCCGGCAGCCAGCCGGCCGGCCTCCTGCCCTGGTACGAGGTCCCCGGCCGCGCCAGCGCCGGCGAACGCATCGTCTTCGGCCACTGGTCCCAGCTCGGCTACCACCGGCACGACGGCGTCCACGCCCTCGACTCCGGCTGCCTCTGGGGCGGCCGCCTGAGCGCGCTCAAGCTCGAGGAACCGACCGAGCTGGTGCAGATCGACTGCCCCGGCGAGTGCGACCCGGGAGATTGAAAATCCACAACCACAGATGAACACGGATGGACACAGATGCTGCCGCCCATGGACGGGGAGCGTGTGAGTGTTCAGTAGAGAATCAGTCGGCGTCGGATCCGGCGTCGGATGAACCACGAATGAACACGAATGGACACGAATGCTGCCGCTCATACAGCGGAGGCCTGTCGGAGCTGCGCTGGGGGGGATGCTGCCGACGGACTGGCCAGGGAGAAACCACAAAATGGACACAAAATGAACGCAAAATGATTCCCCTGGAGGGTACTCACCCTCCGAGAAAGTGTTTTCATTTTGTGTCTATCTTGTGTCCATTTTGTGGTTCTCCTGACTGCGTTCTTGCGAAGCAAGCGCGCACGCTGTCGTTGCAACGCAACATCCGCGTTCGATTATTCGTGTTCATTCGTGTTCATTCGTGGTTCGCTTTTCCCGCGATCGGAACACGGTATGTCACCAGCGCAGCTCTGACATGCCTCCATGCGGTGGGCGGCAGCATCCGTGTTCATCTGTGGTTCGCTTTACCGCCGCTCAGTTCCCGGCGTGTTCCCAGATGAGGAAGGTGTAGCGAAAGGCGTTGTTCTCGTCGGGCTCGTGGGTCTCGCTGAAGGTCTCTTCCCAGTCGTCGCTGGCGAAGAAGGGGAACCAGGTGTCGCCGGCGAACTCGCCGTCGACCACGGTGAGGTAGAGGCGGTTGGCAATGGCGATGGTCTCGGAGAACAGCACACCGCCGCCGATCACCATCACCTCCTCGGCGTCGCCGGCGGCCTCGAGCGCCTCCTCCAGGCTGTGCACGACGGTGGCACCCTCGGCACTGAAGTCCTGGTCCGAGGTGAGCACGATGTTCCGGCGCCCGGGCAGTGGCCGACCGATCGAATTCCAGGTATGGCGGCCCATCAGGATCGGCTTGCCCATGGTGCAGCGCTTGAACCACTGGAGGTCAGCCGGCAGGTGCCACGGCAACTTGCCGTCCAGGCCGATGACCCGGTTGCGGTCCATGGCCGCAATCAGGCTGATGGTGTGTCGACTCATTGCGCTTTCGGGTCCTGGCTCGAGGGATCGTTGATCAGACCGCCACCGGCGCCTTGATCGCCGGATGCGGATCGTAGCCCTCGATCGCGATGTCGTCGAAGGTGAAGTCGAACAGGTCGCCGACGTCCGGATTCAGGCGCAGTGTCGGCAACGGACGGGGCTCTCGTGCCAGCTGCTCGTCGACCTGCTCGAAGTGATTCGAGTAGACGTGCGCATCGCCGAAGGTGTGGACGAAATCACCGGGGCGATAGCCCGTCGCCTGCGCCACCATGTGCGTCAGCAGCGCGTAGGAGGCGATGTTGAAGGGCACGCCCAGGAACAGGTCCGCGCTGCGCTGGTAGAGCTGGCACGACAGGCGGCCGTCGGCGACATAGAACTGGAACATCGTGTGACATGGCGCCAGCGCCATGCGCGGCAGGTCGGCCACGTTCCACGCCGACACCAGCAGCCGGCGCGAGTCCGGGTTGCGGCGCAGCTCCGCCAGCACCTCGGCCAGCTGGTCGATGTGGCGCCCGTCGGGTGCCGGCCAGGAACGCCACTGGGCGCCGTAGACCGGACCGAGGTCGCCGTTGTCGTCGGCCCACTCGTCCCAGATCCTGACCTTGTGCTCGCGCAGATAGGCGATGTTGGTGTCGCCGCGCAGGAACCACAGCAGCTCGTGGATCACCGAGCGCAGGTGTACCTTCTTGGTGGTGACGAGCGGGAAGCCGGTCGCCAGGTCGAAGCGGAGCTGCCGCCCGAACACCGAGCGCGTACCGGTACCCGTACGGTCCGACTTGTCGCTGCCGTGATGGCGGACCTCCGCCAGCAGATCGAGATACGCCCGCACCGCTACCTGCCCCCGTTCCGGTACGACCAGGCCAGCAGCGCTGCACCGCCGACGATCATCGGCAGCGACAGCAGCTGCCCCATGGTCAGCCAGTCGAATGCAATGGTACCGAGATGCGGGTCCGGTGCGCGAAGGAATTCGACCCCGAAGCGGAAGCTGCCGTAGGCCAGCAGGAACAAGCCGGAGACCGCGCCCAGCGGTCGCGGCCGCGCGGAGAACCACCACAGCAGCACGAACAGCGCGATGCCCTCGAGCGCCAGCTCGTAGAGCTGCGACGGGTGCCGCGGCAGCGGCCCCGCGCCCGGGAACACCATGCCCCAGGGCACGTCGGTGACCCGGCCCCAGAGCTCGCCGTTGATGAAGTTGCCCAGGCGGCCGGCACCGAAGCCGAGCGGTACCACGGGGGCGATGAAGTCGGTGACCGCGAACAGCGAGCGGCCATGGCGGCGGCCGTACCAGGCCATTGCCGCAATGACACCGAGCAGGCCGCCGTGGAACGACATGCCGCCTTCCCACACCCGCACCAGCAGCAGCGGATCCTGCAGCCAGGCCTGAAACTGGTAGAACAGCAGGTAGCCGATGCGGCCACCGGCGATCGTGCCGACCGCGCCCCAGAACACCAGGTCGTCGATCTGTTCGTGCCCCCAGTCGAGCGCGCGCCGCCGCGCGTGCCGGCGCAGCAGCCACCAGGCCAGCGCGAAGCCGACCAGGTACATCAGCCCGTACCACCGGACCTGCAACGGGCCGATCTCGATCGCGACCGGGTCGATGGCGGGATGGGTCAGCATGGGGCGCGTAGTGTAGCAGTCGCGGTCCACCGCCGGTGCCGGGGGGAGCGGGCTCGCCCACACGGCCGCGGGCACCGCCTGTGAGTCGGTACGGCCACCCCGCGAGTCAGCGCCGATTGGTCAACGGGGGGCCACCGAAAACACCGAAGACACCGAACGCACCGAAAAAGAAGGATGGTCCGCGCGGAACGACGTTCAGCCTCGAGCAGTTTGCCCGCGATGCGACCCTGGTCTCCCGCGTACCGGCGCAATGGCAGCCCGAGCCGGTGCCACCGCATGTTGGTTGTTCTTTCGGTGTCTTCGGTGTTTTTCGGTGGTTCCGTTGTCGGACTGCACGTCCTGACGCGCATGGTGGCCGCAAGGCCCGCCGGCGTCGGGCGCCGGACCCGTTCGCGCTCAACCGGTCCTGACGCCCGCAGACCGGGCCCCGTCCTCGGCGAGATCGGCCTCGGCCTGCAGCACGTCCAGCGGGCGCGGGCGCGAGTAGCGGTAGCCCTGTACGTAGTCGACCCCAATGTCGCGCAGGCAGGTCAGCACCTCGTCGTGCTCGACGAACTCGGCAATGGTCTCCATCTCCATCGCATGCCCCACCTCGTTCATCGAGCGCACCATGGCGTAGTGCACCGGGTCCTCGTGGATGTCGCGCACGAACGAGCCGTCGATCTTGAGGTAGTCGACCGGCAGGTTCTGCAGATAGGTGAACGACGACAGGCCACTGCCGAAGTCGTCGAGCGAGAAGCGGCAGCCGCGATTGCGCACGCTCTCCATGAAGGTCCGCGCGAACGACAGGTTGGAGATGGCGGCGGTCTCGGTGACCTCGAAGCAGAGATTCTGCGGCCTTACAGGGACCCGGTCGAGCTCGGCCAGCAGGAACTCGAGCACGGCCCGATCGGCCAGCGAGCGTCCCGACAGGTTGATCGAGTAGACCGCCTCCTCGGGGACGTCGTTGGCGGCGATCCACGCCATCGCGCGGCGCAGCACCCACTGGTCGATGGCCGGCGCCAGGTTGTAGCGCTCGGCGGCGGACAGGAAGGCGCCGGGGGACCACAGCCGACCTTCCTCGTCGCGCAGCCGCAGCAACAGCTCGAAGTGCGTACGCTCACCGTTGCCGTTCGCGGCGAGGATGTCCTGGCAGTAGAGACGGAACCGGTCGGCCTCCAGCGCGCGGTTGATCTCCGAGACCCATTGCATCTCGGCATGCCGGGCCAGCAGCGCCTCGTCGTCGGCCTGGTAGACCTGGACCCGATTGCGGCCCTGGTCCTTGGCCATGTAGCAGGCGGTGTCGGCGGCGCTGAGCAGCATCTCGGTGCTCTCGGTGTGCTCGTTGATCTCGACCATCCCCACGCTGACCCCGATCGAGAAGATGCTCTGCGCCCAGACGAAGCGGAAGCGCTGCACGGCATCGCGCAGGTCGTCGACGATGGTGCGCGCCTCGGTGATGCTGCCCGGATGGATCAGCAACCCGAACTCGTCACCGCCGAGTCGGGCGAAGACCCCGCGCTCGCCCACGCGCTCGCGCATCATGGCCGCGAGCTGGCGCAGCAGCTCGTCGCCTGCGACGTGGCCGCAGGTGTCGTTGACCAGCTTGAACTGGTCGAGGTCGAGGTAGCACAGGACGCCGGGGGCGGCACCGGCCGCGCTCGCCTCCAGTGCCTGCTGCAAGCGGCTCTCGAACTCGTAGCGGTTGATCAGGCCGGTCAGTGCATCGTGGGTGGCCTGGTAGGTCAGGCGCTCGGTCAGCATGCGCGCGCGGGTGACGTCGTGCAGCACCGCGACCGCGCCGAGCACCCGGCCGTCGGCGTCCTGCATCGGCACGGCCGAGAACTCCACGTGCAGGGTGCGCCCGGAGGGGTGTTCCAGTGTGCGCGGCTCGCGCGAGCGCGCCGCCTCGCCCCGCAGGCAGGCCGCGACCAGGCCGCCATTGGGCTTGCCTTCGGGCGCGCCGAGCGTCAACAGCTCGTCGATCGGCTGCCCGTGCGCCTCCTGCTCCGTTACCCCGGTCAGGTGCTCGGCGACCGCGTTCATGAAGCTGACCCGCCCCTCGGTGTCGGTGGCGATGACCGCGTCGACCACCGACTCCAGCGTGATCTGCGAGAACTCCTTCTCCTGCGAGGCCCGCAGCGCGTTGGCCTCGGCCTCCTCCTTGGCGGCGGTGGCCGCCAGCTCGGCCTCGCGCCGCTGACCGACCTCGGCCTCGAGCTCGCCGAGCAGGGAGCCGATGCGCCCGACCATCTGGTTGAAGGAGCGGATCGGGGTGGCGATCTCGACCGGACCGCGCGCCTCCACCGGCTGGAAGTCCCGGGCGCCGGCGCCGTCGACCGAGACGCGTTCGGCGGCATGCTGCAGCGCGCGCAGGGGCTGCAGCATGCGGCGCACCATGATCAGCACGGCGAGGATGGCGCCGGCGACGATGATGGCGGCCGCGATCAGGACGAAGTCGCGGGTGTCGGAGAGCTGCTGGCTGAGCAGGCCGACCTCCGCCGCGGCCTGCATGGCGAAGATCGGGTCGCCGCCGTCGCCCGGCGCCAGGTAGGTGACCGTCAGCGCGTCCTTGCCGCGCGACCAGGTCGCCCACTGGCCCGACTCGTACAGCCGTCGACCGCCGGGCCGCTCGATGCGCAGCGCGAGGTCCGGCGCGTCGGCGATTCGCTTCAGCGCGACCACCGGGTCGGCCACCACTTCCACATAGCCGCCCGGGTCGAGGCCGGTGAGCGGGATCAGCACGGTCGAGGACGCGCGATCCTCCTGCAGGCAGGTGCGGCTGATGCCGTTGCCGACGACCGACTGCCGCGCCTGCGCGATCACCTCGGGGCAGGCCAGCGCCCCGCCATCCACCCCGGCCACCGCGACGGTGGTCAGCGCGGCGTCGCGCAGCCGGATCTGCAGCAGCGGTGACGGCTGCGGACCGGTCTCGCGCTCGCTTGCCAGCACGGTCTCCAGCCGGGCCGCGAGCTGCGCCGTGTCGCCGCGGCGCCAGGCGGCCTGCAGCTCGCCGGAGCGCGCCAGCCGCAGGGCCAGGATGCGCTGCGAGTTCTGCAGCTCGGCGGTGATGTTGGCGGTCTGGGTCCGCACCAGATCGCGGATCGCGGCCGCCCGGTTGTCGTAGGCGACCTCGCGGTAGATCCAGGAGCTCAACAGCACCAGAGCGAGCGCCAGCACGCCCATGCAGAACAGGCTGAATGCGACCACGGAGTGCAGGCTGGGGCGCCGCAACGACATACCGCTCTTCCAACAGGCTCCGCCGCGCGGGTTGCGGCGGCGGAGGCGTCAAGGGTCCCGGTTCGGCAGCGCCCACGGGTCGGGGGCTACCTCCGGAAACCTACTCAGCAATCCCCGTGCCACCGCCCCGCGACCATGGATCGCGGTGTCCGCAGGGTACCCCGAGGGCGCCGGCGTCGATCCTGTACCACGGCGGTCAGGATGCGACAGCGGGCCCGCCCCGGGCACCTCGGCGGCGCCGCCAACGCCGATCGGACACCGCCCCCGACTCACGTACAATGCGCGCTCGATCCCGCCGGACCGGAGCCGATGCGCCCGCTGCGTAGAATCGTCCGCCTCGCGCTCGTGGTCCCGCACGTGCTGCTGGGGCTGTGGTGGGCCTGGCGGCGCATGCCGGCAGAACCGCCGCCACGCACCCGCGAGCAGTGGGACCTGGTCCACCGCTGGAATCGGCGCGCGCTGGCGCTGGTGGGCGTCCGCGTCCGGGTCCACGGGCGGCCGGCGGAGGGGCCGACCCTGTTCGTCTCCAACCACGTGTCGTGGCTCGACATCGGCGCCCTGTCGACCACCATCGACGCCGCCATGGTCGGCAAGGCCGAGCTGCGCGACTGGCCGGTGCTGAGCGTCCTCATCGTGCGCGGCGGCACCATCTTCATCCGCCGGGGCGCCCGCGACGCCGCCAGCAATGCCGCCGCGGAGATGGCGCGGCGGCTGGCCCGCGGCGACTCCGCGGCCGTGTTCCCGGAGGGGACCACCACCCGCGGCGGTCACCACATGCGCCGCTTCCATCCGCGCCTGTTCGAGGCCGCCCGCGCCACCGGGGCGAAGGTGCAGCCGGTGGCGCTGGTCTACGACCACCCCGCCGCCCCGTTCGTCGACGACCAGTCCTTCGGGCAGCACCTCTGGCGCATCCTCGGGGAACGCCTGATCCACGTCGACCTGCACCTGCTGGAACCGATCGAGACCGCCGGTCGCGACCGGCGCTCGATCGCCCGCGAGGCCGAGACCGCGGTCCGCCGCACCGTCGCCAACCAGCCGCCCTCGCGCGAGGAATGAACGACCCAGCGCCCAGCGCCCAGCGCCCAGCGCCCAGCGCCCAGCGCCCAGCGCGGGCATGCCTGGCCGCCCTTCACTGTCAAGCGAGCGGCGACATGGTGAGTCCTGCGCCACTTTGCGGCCGCATCCCGGCAAGGTAGCCGGCCGGCGCCAGCCACACGCCGAGCGGCAACCTCTTTCGCTGGGCGCTGGGCGCTGGGCGCTTCTCCTATACCCGGCTGGGCGTCGCCGCCAGCACACCGAGGAACA
>JAWWAE010000113.1:0-7548 GCA_033721835.1 Halofilum sp. (in: g-proteobacteria)
GCACAGTTCGCGTCGCAGTAGTACAGCGAGTAGCCGGTGCCGCGGACGCCGATCGTGGCCGTCGGGGTGCGCATGCGGTACAGGTCGTCGGACCCGCGCCCGATCGCGCCGGTAATGGTCCGCAGCGCCCCGCTCAGGAACGACAGCAATGCGCTGCCGGCCGATTGCCCGCCGCCGGCGCGGTAGCGGTCGACCGCGAACCGCGTGTCCGGATCCAGGTCGAACAGGGCGCCGTCGACGAACCGGATCTGTGCATTGCCGCGGCGCCCGGTGCGGATCTCGTCACCCTCGTAGATGCGGTCGCCGCGCTCGATGCTGCGGGCCGAGGCACCCGGCCGGACCACCGTGACGTCGCCGCTGGCAATGATCACCCGGCCGACCGATTCGACGGCGGACGCGGGGTTGGCCACCACTGCGGCGACGAGCATCGTGGCGACCCGCAGCAGTCCGCGCCAGTTGTGCCGTTGTCGCTCGATTCGGGTATCCATGACTCGTCTCCCCCCGCTAGAAGAACTCGTAGCGGGCACGCACCCAGGCCTCGGTGCGCTCGTAATCAAACACCCCGATGTTCACGTCATTGTTGGTGTATGCAAGCTGCGGGCCGATCCGCCAATGCGCGTCGGGCCGCCAATCAACCGACAGCGTCGTCAGGTAGTAGTCGTCCTCGCGGGTCTTGCCGAACAGGAGATTCTCCTCCGCGTACTCGCTGTGGCGGTACTCGAATTCGCCGACCAGCGTCCACCGTGGTGCCAGCGACATCCACAGGCCCAGGCGCAGGCCGAGGATGTCGCGCTCGGTATTCGCCAGGGCGGCGGGGGAGTCCGCGTCGGCCTCCTCCGCACCGAGGAACACGCCGGCGGACAGGGCGGGCCTGCGCCGGGTATCGAATGCGCGGCTGAAGCCGGCGTCGAGCAGCCACAGGGTCGAGTCGAGTTCGGGATCGTCATCGTATTCGAGCTCCGATACCTGGGCGCCCAGATCGAGGCTGAGGACATCCGACAGGGTCCGGCTGTAGCTCGCGCTGATGCCCAGCAGGTCGCGATACGGTTCGCCGTCGAGGTAGAAGCGCTGGGCCTGGCCGGAGACGACGAAACGCGAACGGGCATCGCGCAGCATCAGGCCGAGGTTGCCGTCGATGGCCCCGGTCTCAAACTCGGACTCCTCCGCCAGCCGCCGGTCCCACAGTCCCGCACCGCCGACCAGGTTGACGCCCGGCCGGAGTGGATGACTCACCGAGCCGCGGGCCTCGAAGCGCACGAACGAGTCGTCCAGTTCCTGGCTCGTCGGGTCGAGGACAACGGTGCCGATGACGGTATCGACGCTGTCGTCCGCGGTGGCGGCATTGATGTTGCTGTCGTGACCCGCACCGATCTCGACGAACCCGCTAGTGGTCGTGCGGTAATGGTCTGCGCGTCGCTCGATGGCGAGCAGGTAGCCCTCGATCTGCGCCCGCACCGGAGCGGGCGGCTCGTGTGCCAGCACCGCCTCGAAGTGCGCGCGTGCGCGGCGGTCGTTCTCGAGCAGGAAGTAACCGCGTGCCAGTTCCAGGCGCGCACGATCGAATCCCGGCTCGACGGTGACCACGCGCTCGAGCGCGAATACGCCCTCTTTCAGTTCGCCGACCTGGAGGGCCGCGATCCCGTAATGGAAGTCGAACCGGAACTCGCCCTCATGGGCGGTGAGATGCTCGAGCGCGATCTGGTAGGCGCGGTCGTAGCGGCCGGCCTCGATCAGGTCGGCGAGGCGTTGGGGATCGTGGGCGGCGGATGCCGGATTCGGCGGCGTCAGGCAGGCAAGGGCCACCACGCCAGGCACGAGCCAGCGGCGGCGATGCGCCGTCGCGGCGCCGGCGACGCCGTCCCGCGGCCGGGGGGAAGGCCGCACGGTCCCTCGTTCCCCCATGTCCTGCTCCCGGCAATTGTTATTGTGCGCAAAATATAGCCGCGTTCCGGCGATCCCGCCACTGGATTGCGCGCAATGGCGCGCAAGGCGGGCCCGGGCGGGACGGGTCCCGCTCCCGGCGGCGCGCCGCCGGCGGGACTCAAGCCGTCTCGGTGACCAGTTGCTCGAGCGCGCGCAGGGCGACGACGCCGGTGGCGTAGTCGAGCCGGGCCACGCGCTGCATTTCGGTCATCATCGAGTGCACGCGGCTCGCGTCCAGCTCGTTTTCCTCGAGCCATGCATCGACCGCGGCATCGGCATCGTGCTTCGGCTTGGCGCGGATCACGCGCACGGTGAGCGCGCGGTGCTGCTCGTAGAGCTGGTCGCGCAGCGAGCCACGCGCGTTGGCGTGCCAGACGCCGTCGACCGGGAGCCGCTCGATCTGGCTGCGCAGCCACTTGAGGCCGAAGTGATCGCCGAGGCGGGCATAGATCCAGCCGACCTTTTCCACCTTGCGCTTGAGTTCGTTGGCGATGTCGACGATGTCGAGCGCCGGGTACAGCGCGTCGGTCACCGCCACGTGTGCCGCCAGTTGCTTCGGCACACCGCGCTCTTCGAGCTCGTTGGCGATCCTGGTCATGTCACCGCGCCAGGTCTCGACCTTCGACTTCTCGAGGTGCTCGACCAGCGCCTGCACGCCGGGCCGGTAGGCCTCGACCTGCTCGGCGATGTCGAGCTGGTGTCCGGGCCGGTTCAGGAGCCAGCGCGTTGCATGCCGCAGCAGTTCCCACAACCGCAGCAGCATGTCGGTCTGGACACTGGCATCCACCTTGTTGTCGAGACCCTCGATCTTCGCCCAGAGCTCGTTGGCGTCGAACACCTCGCGCGCGATGGTAAAGGCGCGCGCGATCTCGGATGGCGTGGCGCTGGTGTCCTCCTGCATCCGCATGACGAAGGTCGCGCCCATGCGGTTGATGACGTAATTCGTCACCTGGGTTGCGATGATCTCGCGCCACAGCCGGTGGTTACGCATCTGCTCGTGATAGGTCTCGCGCAACGGCTCGGGGAAATACTGCACCAGCTCGCGCGCGAGGTACGGGTCCTCGGGCACGTCCGAGTCGAGCAACTGCGGGAACAGCATGATCTTGGAATAAGACAACAGGACCGCGAGCTCGGGCCGCGTCAGACCGACCTCCCTGGCCTTGCGTTCCTCGATCTCCTCCTCGTCCGGCAGGTGCTCGAGCTGGCGGTCGAGGACGCCGCGGCTCTCCAGCCAGGCGATGAAATGCGCCATGGTGCCAAGGCGCGGCACGGTGAACGCCGACATCATCGAGATCGCCTGCGTCTGCAGGTAGTTGTTGCGCAGTACGAGCTGGGCGACCTCGTCGGTCATCTGCTCGAGCAGCTTGTTGCGCGCGTCCGGCTTCAACTCACCGGAATCGACCGCGGCATTCAGCAGGATCTTGATGTTGACCTCGTGGTCCGAGCAGTCGACCCCGGCCGAGTTGTCGATGAAGTCGGTGTGCATCGCGCCGCCGTTGAGGCAGTACTCGACGCGGCCGGCCTGGGTCAGGCCGAGGTTGCCACCCTCGCCGACGATCCGGCAGCGCAGGTCATTGCCATTGACGCGGATCAGGCGGTTGGCGCGGTCGCCGACCTCCTCGTCGCGCTCGTCGCTGCCCTTGACATAGGTGCCGATGCCGCCGTTCCAGAACAGGTCGACCGGGGCGCAGACGATGGCCCGCATCAGTTCGAACGGGTTCAGTTCCTCCTGCTCGATGCCGAGCGCGTCGCGCGCGGCCTGCGACAGCTTGATGCGCTTCTCCTGCCGCGACCAGACGCCACCGCCACGCGAAATCAGGTCGGTGTTGTACTGGTCCCAGCCGCTCGCCTTCGCCTTGAACAGCCGCTGGCGCTCCTTGTAGCTGGCCTCGGCATCCGGGTTCGGATCGATGAAGATGTGCAGGTGGTTGAACGCGGCGACCAGCCGGGTCTTCTTCGACAGCAGCATGCCGTTGCCGAACACGTCGCCGCCCATGTCGCCGATGCCGACCGCCGTGAACTCCTCCTTCTGGCAGTCGATGCCCTTTTCGCGGAACAGGCGCTTGACCGACTCCCAGGCGCCGCGGGCGGTGATGCCCATGCCCTTGTGGTCGTAGCCATTCGACCCGCCCGACGCGAAGGCATCGCCGAGCCAGAACTCGTGGTTGACCGACACTTCGTTGGCGATATCGGAGAACGTGGCCGTGCCCTTGTCGGCCGCCACCACCATGTACGGGTCCGGGTCGTCGTGGCGCAGTACCTGCTGCGGGTGCCGGATCTCGCCCTTGACCAGGTTGTCGGTGACATCGAGCAGGCCGCTGATGAAGCGGCGATAGCAGGCGATACCCTCCTTCTGGATCGCCTCGCGGCTGCCGCCCTCCGGAAGTTGCTTGGGCACGAAGCCACCCTTGGCGCCGACCGGGACGATCATGGTGTTCTTGACGCTCTGCGCCTTCATCAGGCCGAGGATCTCGGTGCGGAAGTCCTCGCGCCGGTCCGACCAGCGCAGGCCGCCGCGGGCGACCCGCCCGCCGCGCAGGTGCACCGCCTCGAAGCGCGGCGAGTAGACGAAGATCTCGACCAGCGGCCGCGGCCGCGGCAGGTCGGGCAAGCGGCGCGAGTCGAGCTTGAACGCCATGTAGTCGTGGTGTTCGCCGTCCTCGCCAACCTGGTAGACGTTGGTGCGCAGCGTGGCCTCGATGGTGACGACGAAGGCGCGCAGGATGCGCTCCTCGTCGAGGCTCGAAACCGCGTCCAGCATCTGGTCGAGCACCTCGAGGCAGGCCGCGACCTGGCCCTCGGGCTTGCGCGAGCGGGCCTTGACCAGTTCCTCGATCGCCTCCTCGACCGGCTGTGCGGGATCGCTGCCGACCAGCGCCTCCAGCGTACCCCGCAGCGCGCGCGCCGCCTTGTCGCGCGCGCTCTTGCTCTCCTCGTGCCGGGCCGGGTCCAGGCGGCCCTCGAACAGTTCCACCAGCAGACGCGCGATGAGCGGGTGCCGCGTCATCACGTCTTCCATGTACGCCTGCGAGAACGGCACGCCGGTCTGCAGCAGGTACTTGCAGTAGGCCCGAAGCAGGCTCGCCTGCTGCCAGTCCATGTGCGCGGCGAGGATCAGGCGGTTGAAGTTGTCGCTCTCGGCATGGCCGCGCCAGATGTGCTCGAACGCCTCCTGGAACGGCTCGCGCACCTGCTCTGCATCGAGCGCCTCGGTGTACGAGGGCACCAGGTCGAAATCCTGGATCCAGACCCGCTCACCGTCGGCGAGCCGCACCTCGTAGGGACGCTCGGTGACCGCCCGCAGGCCCATGCGCTCGAGCATGGGCAGCGCCTCGGACAGGGGAATGGTGTGGTCGTGCTTGAAGATCTTGAAGCGCACCACGTCGCGGCTGTCCCGGCGCGGGTGATACAGGCTCATGCCGATGTCGTCCGGACCGGTCAGCGCATCGATCCGTTCCACGTCGTAACACGCCACCCGTGGCGCCACCTCGTCGACGTAGGCCGGCGGCAGCGCCTTCTCGAAGCGCTTCGCCAGCCGCAGGCCCTCGCGGTCACCGTGCTTCTCGATCAGCACGTCGCGCAGGTCATCGTGCCAGGAGCGCACGGCGGCGACGATGTCACGCTCGATCCGGTCGGAGTCGTAGTTCTCGGTGCACTCGCCCTCCGGTCGCACGATGTAGTGCACGCGCACGACGTCCGACTCGCCGAGCTGCAGCTGGAAATCGGCACGCGCGCCGCCGAGGGCGTTGGTGAGGATGCGCTGTACCCGCTGGCGCACCTCGGTGTTGAAGCGCTCGCGCGGGATGAACACGAGGCAGGAGAAGAACTGCGCGACGTGGTCGCGGCGGATGAACAACCGAGTGCGCGGGCGCTCCTCCAGCTCCAGCACGCCCATTGCGAGCGAATAAAGCTCGTCGTTGGTGCTCTGGAACAGCTCTTCGCGCGGCAGCGTCTCCAGGATATGCACCAGCGCCTTGCCGGCATGACTGTCCTTCGGCAGCTTCGAGCGCTTCATCACCGCATCCGCCTTGTGGCGGATGAAGGGGATTTCCCAAGCCGAACGGTGATAGGTGTTCGAGGTGTAGAGACCGACGAAGCGGTCCTCCCCGATCACGCGGCCATTGTCGTCGTGGCGCAGCACGCCGATGTAATCCATGTGGCCGCGCCGGTGCACGGTGGAACGGGCATCGGTCTTGGTGAAGATCAGCGGGATCGGCGATTTCGAGAAATCGCGCAGCCGTTGCTCGAGCGCATCGACGCCGCGGACGCGGCCGCGCTTGCGCTGCTCGCGCAGGATGCCGAGCCCGCTCTCGGGCTTCAGCACCAGGCCGCGCTCGCCACCGACCTTCTTCGCGTCGTACTCGCGGTAACCGAGGAACGTGAAATGGTCGTTGGCCAGCCACTCGAGGAACTCGCAGGCCTCCTGCCGTTCCTTTTTCGGGATCTTCTTCTCGTGCTTGCGCAAGTGCTCGGTCAGTTCTCCAACCTTGGCCCGCATCTCGCGCCAGTCGGCCACGGCCGCGGCCACGTCGAACAGTGCGGTCTCGATGCGTTCGGTGAGGCCGGCGGCGTCGTCCTCGGTCACGGGGCGCTCCAGCCAGAACAGCATCAGCGACTCGTGCGCGATACCCTCGGCATCCGCCTCGTCACGGTCGACCAGTTGCGTCAGGCGACCGCGCTTGTCGCGCCGCGCGTACAGCACCGGGTGGAACACGGCCTGGGTGGAGAGCTCCTGCTCGGAGACCGCCATCGACACCGAATCCACCAGGAACGGATTGTCGTTGGTGATGACCGCTACCAGCGCGTAGGGCATCTCCCAGCCCTCGCGGTCCTGGCTCGGCTCCGCGATGCGGATCTTCGACTCGTCGGCCGGCCGGCGCTCGAGACAGAAGTCGTGTACCCAGTGGATCAGCGCGACCAGGCTGGCGGAGGGCTGGCGGGCGAACTCCTCGGGCATGCCGCGGCCGAAGACCTGGCGCGCGAGCCGCTCGAGGATCTCGGGGTCACGCCCCTGGGGCTTGCGCCGTAGCGCCTTGACCAGGGCATTGATGCTGGTGGGACGGCTCGAACTGGCGATGGCGGCGGCTCCCTCGGGCGGGTTCTGCGCACTCTCCACAATAGCCGCGCACGCGGTGGCCCGCTACCCCTGCAATGCCCGAGTTTGGCCGCTGAACGGGTGCGGTCGCAGGGATGCGCGACGCCGGTGCAGGCCGAACGAATTCGCTCGAACCCTGGCGGTCGGTCGCGACCGGGACAAGCGGTCGGTCGCTGGGGCTGTCGGATTGAAATCCGACCTTGTATTACCCATTCGGTCTACTTTTGAAGTGTAACCCGGCGGGACAGATCGTTACCGACCTGGGGTTCCAGCCCGTCCCGTAGCTACGAGTTCCTTTGGCGATGAAAGAGGGTCGTAGGTCGCACTTCAGTGCGACAGCCGCACACCGGCAATCGCGGTGAACGAACGATTGTCGGGCCTCAGCCCCGCCGGCGGCGGAGGGCGCCGGCCGCGACCAGGCCGCCGCCGACGATCAGGGCGCAGGCGGCGGCCACCGCCGGCGTCAGCGGCGCCAGGCCGAAGGCGATCAGGAGGATGGTCGACAGCAGCGGCGCGCAGTAGGCGAGCAC
>JAWWAE010000114.1:0-7505 GCA_033721835.1 Halofilum sp. (in: g-proteobacteria)
CCCTCCGCGCGCGCCGTGTCGGCGGCGCGGGCCTGCTCGAGTGCGGCCTCGCGGGTGACGCTGATGAACGCGTTGTAGCGCTCGTCGAGGGCCTCGATGCGGTCGAGCAGGGCCTCGGTCAATTCGACGCTGGAGACCCCGCCGGCGGCCAGGGCCCGCGACAGTTCCGCGATGGTGCGCTCGTGCATCGGCAGTCTCGATCCGTCGGCCCGCGCCCGGCGCCTACTCGACGACGCGCGGGACCAGGTAGTGGCCGCGCTCGGTCGCCGGCGCCAGCGCCTGGAAGCGCTCGCGCTGGTCCGGTTCGGTGACCTCGTCGGGGCGCAGCCGCTGGGTGGCATGCTGCGGATGGGCCATGGGCGTGATGCCGGCCGTGTCGACCGCGTTCATCCGGTCGACCAGCTCGAGGATCTGCGACAGCTCGCCGGCATAGCTCGCGACCTCGTCGTCGCTGACCTCGAGCCGGGCCAGGTGGGCGATCTTGCGGACTTCGTCGGGAGACAGGGACACCGCTTGGCTCCGCGCTGCAGGCACGTCCGGAAGCGCGGAACGGTAGCACATTTGCCGGCGTGCGAGGTACGCGGGACACATGGAAGCCGACCGGATCGGGATGTAGGCCGGACCCTGCCGCAGCCGCAGGCCGGCTTTTGCCGCAGGCAACAGCCGGCGAACCCTGAAACACCCCGCCAGATCCCGACAGGGCGTTGCGTGCCGCCCGGGTTCAGCCGCCTGCCGGCGGCTGATCATCCAGCCATGCCGATTCGACGTCGCCCGCTCGGTCCGCAAGCCTGCCTTGGGGGAATAGGAAGGGCACCGTGGCGAGTTCGTGCCGCCCAACAAAAACACCCCCGACCGCGGTCCGGTCGAGGGCTTGAGATACCGCGAAAACGATCTGCGGTTACGGCGTCAGAAGAAGTTGAGCCTCTTCGTCTCGCCCGCCGTCACGTCGGCATCCTTCGTGGCCGACATTGGAATGCTCTCACCCGCCACATCGGTGTTGTCATTCTCGCCACACGCCACTGCAACCTTGTAGGCACCGGCCTCGAGGAAGCCGACCTCGTACGTGTAGTTGCTGCTGGATGCGCCGGTCGCCGGCTCGACGAGGTACGCCGTGGTTTCCGGCTCATTGTCCGAACCGAGATCCCCCGCGACAAAATCGTCCTCATGTTCGTACACGTAGACGGCCGGACTGTCGCAATCGGCTACCGTTGTGGCCGGATCGCCGGGCACCAGCACAAAGCCGGGCGCCACTTCACCGGCCAGTGTGCCGACATTATTGTCATCCACGAGGCGGAAGGCGGGCCTCAAGAGGAACTTCTCTTCCTTCAACGGACCAACCTCGGTCTTGACCACCGCCTTGCGCAGGTCGAAATCGATGGTGAAACTCGCCTCACCACCGGATGGCACCGTGAATCCGCCAACCAGCTTCAGTCCTGTTTGCGGACCACTCGGAATCAGCAGCGGCTCACCGGGGCCATCGGGATTATCTTTTAAGACGATATTGGTCTCCGGAAAATCCGGGTATGGCAGTGACGAAGAACCCGGACCCCTGGCATTGACCAGCAGCCGGATCCAGTCGTAACGACCGGCCACCAGCGTGATGTCCTCGAGCAGCATCGCGCGTTTGGCGCCGCTCAATTCGAGCAGGTCGATCATCCGATAGCCTTCACCATTGCAATCGAAATCCGGTTCTCCGGCGGGCTGGTCGCACAGAAACGTGACCGGCTCGCCATTCGCCGGTTTCAGGCTGATGCCGGTGAAGACGACGTTGACATGCTCCGCGTCGTCGACGACTGCGTCGGTGATGCCCAGCGTGAGCTCGCCGGTGGCGGAACCGCTCCCGCCGCCGCAGGACGCGAGCGCGAGCACGGCGCCGGCCAGCGCCGCGCCGGGCAGGGAGCGCGGAATTCTGTCGTGAATCATGGAAGAGCCTCCATTCTTGTTCGGGGGGACTGCGGGGCGGCCACGCGGCCGTCCATTACCGAACACGCACAGTGAACCGGAATGGTTCCATCGATTCCGTGACGGATCTCACATCCCCGGTCCGGCCGCCACCGGCGGGTCAGAACACCCGGTCGAGCCGGACCCGGAGGACCTCGCGGTCGTAGTCGAACTGGGCGAGATTCGAGTCGCGCCGCTCGACCCGCAGCGACAAGCGGGCGCTCCAGTCCGCATCGAGGTCCCGCTCCAGCGCCGCCTCGAGCCCGAGCCGGTCGTCCTTGCGCCGGCCCAGCGCGCTGCCGTTGCGCACCTCCGTGCCGTCATAGTCACGGTGCGCCCAGTCGCCCGCCAGGACCAGGCGGTCGCCGGTGGCGAGCGACCGGCCATACGCGGCTTCCAGCCCGAACTCGGTCCAGGAGAAGCTGAAGAAGTCGTCCGCGGTCTCGCGGTCGTCGCGGTCGGTGGCCGCCGCCGCCGCCGACAGGCGCCAGCCGTCGCGGCCGCGCTGGTCGAGGGTGGCCGAGAGGTAGTGACCGCGGCCGTCGAGGAAGCGGAAGCCGCTGGCGCCGCTGGTCAGCTCGAGGCGGTAGTCGAGGGCCAGCAACCAGGCCGGGTCGAGCCGGCGCCGCAGCTCGCCGCCGGCCAGCAGGGCATACTCGAAGGCGTCGCCGCCGAATTCCTGGTAGCGGGCATCGACCCAGGCGTCCCAGCGCCAGTTGGCGCCCAGGGTGCCCACGCGGCCGATCCCGCCGCGCAGGATGGCCAGCGTGAAGTCATCCTCGTCGACGAACTCCTGCAGGTAGACGCTGGCGCGCAGGTAGTCACGGTCGTCCAGCGGGGCGCGGGCGACCAGGGTGCCGTCGACGAACAGATCGGATTGCTCGCTGCCGGCGCTGGCATCGGCCGGCGTCAGTGCCAGGTTCGAGTCGTAGCCGCCGCCGAACGAGAGGTAGACATAATCGGGCGGGGCGGCCCTGACCCGCGGTGTCAGGGCGGCCTCGGCCCGCCGCCGCAGGGCATCGGTCCTTGCCGAAGCCGCGGCGCGGCGGAAGTAGCCGCGGGCGGCATCCTCGTCGCCGCGCTCGCGGGCGAGCCGGCCCAGCTGATAGAGGGCGGGGGCCACCATGGTCTCGCTGCGGGCCGCGCGCTGGAACGCGGCCTCCGCCTGTTCGACCCGGCCGGCGCGGTAGTAGGCAACGCCGAGGTTGAAGTGCAGCGCACCGGTGTCCAGGCCTGCGCGGCGCGCCGCCTCGAAGTACTCGATCGCGGCCGAGTAGTCGCCGGCGCGCACCGACGTCACGCCCTGCCGAAACCGTTCCTCGGCCGTGTTCGCCGCCGCGGCCGTCGGTAGCGCAAAAAACAGGGCGGCCGCCACAAGGGCGGCCGCCCGCGATCCCCGAGCCGGCAATGGTCCGTCTCCCTTATTGAACCTCCACCGGAAGATCCTCCGGCCGTCCGCCCGACCCATTGACCGCCCTGGCGGCATTACCGGCATCGCGGCCCCGGCGGCGGGCCTCGTCAGCGGTGTCCTTGCCGAACTCGCGACCCTCCTCGCGGGCCCGGTCGCGCGCCTCGTTGGCGCGCCCGATGCCGAAGGCCGATTCGCCGCGGCCCACCGGCGATGCGCTGCCGGGCAGGAGGATTTCGTCAACGTATTCGCCCTCGTCGGCATCCGATTCGTCCACGACCTCCATGGTGACGTCATCGAGCGCCTGATCGGGATCCTGGGCCTGGGCCGGGGCCGCTGCCAGGACCAGCAGCAAACCGCAGCCGGCGATTCGCATCCATCCTGTCACCATGTCACGTCCTCCACCAGTGCGTACCATCCCCGTCAGACGCTGGCCCGGTCCAGCATGCCGACCCCGTTGCCGGAACCGGCCCGCAGCGGCACGACGAGCCGCCGCTCGCCGGCCTCGTGAACGATGCGCGTGACCAGCTCGCCCCCACCGCCATCGCCGGTGAGCCGCAGCGGCAACTGCAGACGGCTGCGCCCCTCGGCCAGCGACCCCTGCCAGCGCACATTGCGCTGTCCGGGGAATCCGCTCAACTCGACGCCGGGCGGGAGCTCGACCACGAACTCGACCTGCTCGTACGCGTGCCGGCTCTCGATCGCGATCGCGATCCGCTGCTCGGCGCCGCCCTCCAGCACCACCGGCTCCGCCCGAATGGTCGCGGGCTCGCCGGGGCGCTCGCCGATCAGCAACCCGAGCGCGATGCCGACCGCGAGGGTGGCGGCCAGCGCGGCCCAGCGCGGCGCGGCGACGCGGCGTGGCGACGCGGCCGGGACCGGGGCAGCGGCCGGCAGCGGCAGCGTGCCCAGCTCTTCCAGCAGGCGCCGCATCTGGCGATCGTACCGGGCGCAGGCATCGCAGGCATTGCGATGCGTCACCATGGCGGCCGCGCCCTCGTTCAGCCGGCCGTCGTGCCAGTCACTCCAGTACGCTCGAAACCGTTCGCAGTTCATTGCACCTTCTCCTGCCTCTTGTCACGCAATTCCTGCTCCAAAGGTTCCATGTCACCGGCTTGCAACAGGTCCGCGCGCAGGGCCAACCGGGCCCGGTGCAGCCGCGACTTGAGGGTCCCCGTCGGGACGTCGGTAATGGTGCACACCTCGGTCAGGGTGTAACCCTCGACGTCGTGCAGCAGGACGATCTCGCGCTGGAAGGCGGGCAGCCGGTCGAGCGCCGCCTGCAGGCGCTGACGGGTCAGGCCGCGCTCGAAGACCGCGTCAGGCGCGTCCTCGAGACCGGCCTGCTCGTCGACCGCGGCGTCGTGATCGAGCTCGGGGCCGCTGCGCCGTCGACGCCACTGGTCGACGAACATGCGGTAGAGCACCCGCGCCAGCCACGGCCGCGGCTGGTCGAGCGCGGCCACCTCTTCCATGCGCGGGTGCAGGCGCAGCAGCAGGTCCTGCAGCAGATCCTCGGCATCGTCCGGGCTGCCGGTCAGGCGGATGGCGAGTCGTCGCAGATCGTCCAGCCAGGGCCGGATGGACCGTTCGAAGCGTTTCGCCTGCAGGGATCGGACGGGGTTGCGCATCATCCGTGAGCCGGTTGGGGATGGGAGAATTCCCGCCACCCCTCGAGGACGGGCGGGATCCGGGAACGGCGTGACCCTCAGCGAGCAATCATAACGGAGCGCGTCCCGCTCGGCGGGCGGCCGCCCTACTCACGGCTACCGGAACCCTCGTTGCCGGCACCCGCATCGGCACGGGCCTCGCCGTAGGCACGCCGCTTGTCGCGCGCCTCGTTGGCCTGCCGCAGGCCATACGCGGCGTTGTCACGCGCCTCCCGGGCCACATGGTCCGGCAGGACGACGTCTGCCTCGGTGGCGTTCGGGTCAGCGGCCAGCATGGCGGTATCGTCCTGCGCCATCGCCGCGGGCGGAAGCGTGATCGCCAGGGCCAGCAGCAGCCCGTGGAGTCGGTTCATCACAGTGTGCATGGGATTACCTCCCGATTCCCGTGAACACGCGGCCACGGAGCCCGGGCCGCAGTCACCCATCAACACGCAACAGCCGATTGAAACGTTCCCTCATGGGCGCTGTTTGCGCCCGCGACAGCGCTTGCCGCGCCCCGTCCCCGTTGCTACAGTGCCTGCTTCACTTTTGGCCCGCCGCCCGCGCACGAGAAAAACCGAATATGTTCAGCGCCTTACGTGGACTCTTCTCCACCGACCTTTCGATCGACCTGGGCACGGCAAACACACTGATCTATGTCCGCGGCAAGGGCATCGTGCTGAACGAGCCGTCCGTGGTCGCCCTGCGCCAGGACCGCGGCCCGAGCGGCTCGAAGATCGAGGCCTACGGCGAGGCCGCCAAGCGCATGGTCGGGCGCACCCCGCAGTCGATCACGGCCATCCGGCCGATGCGCGACGGCGTGATCGCCGACTTCAACATCACCGAGAAGATGCTGCAGCACTTCATCAAGAAGGTGCACGATTCGCGCTTCTTCCGGCCCAGCCCCCGCGTCCTGGTCTGCGTCCCCTGCGGGGCGACCCAGGTCGAGCGCCGCGCGATCCGCGAATCGGCCGCCGGCGCCGGTGCGCGCACGGTCTACCTGGTCGAGGAGCCGATGGCGGCGGCGATCGGTGCCGGCATGCCGGTGTCCGAGCCGCGCGGCTCGATGGTGCTGGACATCGGCGGTGGCACCTCCGAGGTCGCGGTGATGTCGTTGAACGGCATCGTCTATTCGTCCTCCGTGCGTATCGGCGGCGACAAGTTCGACGAGGCGATCGTCAACTACATTCGCCGCAACTACGGCGCGCTCATCGGCGAGGCGACCGCGGAGCGGATCAAGCACGAGATCGGCACCGCCTACCCGGGCAAGGAGCTGCTCGAGATCGAGGTCCGCGGCCGCAACCTGTCCGAGGGGGTGCCGCGGGCGATCACCCTGAACAGCAACGAGATCCTCGAGGCGCTGCAGGAGCCGCTGTCCGGCATCGTCAGCGCGGTCAAGACCGCGCTGGAGCAGACGCCGCCCGAGCTCGGCGCCGACGTCGCCGACCGTGGCATCGTGCTGACCGGCGGCGGTGCGCTGCTGCGGGACCTCGATCGCCTGCTGATGGAAGAGACCGGCCTGCCCGTGGTCGTCGCCGAGGACCCGCTGACCTGCGTGTGCCGCGGCGGCGGTCGTATCCTCGAGCTGATCGATGAGCACGGGACCGGTTTCGTCTCGGTCGAATAATCACTTCCCTCACCCCCGTGCCCGTGCGGGCGGGGGTATCTGCGTATGGCTCGCGTAACCCAGGCCGGTAGCCACCTCACCCTGCGACTGGTGTTGCTGGTCGTACTGGCCGTCAGCCTGATGGTGGTCGACCACCGCTACCAGCACCTCGAGCCGCTGCGCGGGGTACTGGCCGGGGTGATCGCCCCGTTGCGCTATGCGGTCGATGCCCCCGCCACCTGGTTCGGCTGGACCTCCGAGCGCATGACCAGCCGCGGCGAGCTGCTCGAGCGGGTACACGAGCTCGAGCGCGACAACCTCGAGCTGCGGGCGCGCCAGCAGCAGTTCGAGACCCTGCAGGCCGAGAACCGCCGCCTGCGGCAACTGCTCGAATCCTCGGCCAAGCACGAGGACCGGGTCCGCGTCGCCGAACTGCTGGCGGTCGATCTCGACCCCTACCGGCAGCAGGTCGTGATCAACAAGGGCGAGCGTGCCGGCGTCTACCGCGGCCAGCCCGTCATCGACGCCTTCGGGGTCATGGGCCAGGTGATCCACACCAGCCCGGTGACGGCGACGGCGCTGCTGATCTCCGACCCGAACCACGCCCTGCCGGTGCAGCTCAACCGCAATGGCCTGCGCACCATCGCCTCGGGCACCGGCGAGCCGGACCGCCTGGAGCTGCTGTACATCCCGAACAGCGCCGACGTGCGCGTCGGCGACCTGGTCGTCACCTCCGGGCTTGGCGGCCGGTTCCCCCCCAACTACCCGGTGGCGACCGTGGTCGTCGTCGAGCGCCGCCCGGGCGAGCCGTTCGCGCGGGTGATCGCCGAGCCGCGGGCCCAGCTCGACCGCTCGCGCGAGGTGCTGCTGGTCTGGCCCGACGCCATCGAGCCGCCCGCGG